>CALKIA010000476.1 GCA_937988705.1 uncultured Chloroflexota bacterium
TCGGGTAGACCTGATCCCCGGCAGAACGGACGATTAGTGTATTACTGGACATAACGCCCATGAGCGAACAGGGTAATCCCCAAAAGCTTCCGCTGGATCGGGTCTTAGAAGTGATGGAACAAGGCGAGGTCGACACGGAGCACGGAATCCTGCGCTGGAGTTCAAATTATGCATTTCTCGTCACCATCCGCTTAGGCGCTGACGCAGTGAATGCCGTCTACAAACCGCAGCGCGGCGAACGCCCGCTCTGGGACTTCCCCGATGGCACACTCTGTTATCGGGAAACGGCCGCCTTTATCACATCGAAAGAAACCTGCTGGGAAGTCGTGCCGCCGACGGTGCTGCGTGATGGTCCGCGGGGTATCGGCTCATTCCAGTACTTCATTGATCACGACCCGCAGGTGAACTACTTCTCCTTCGACGAGACCATGCTGCCCCAGTTGAAGCGCATGGCGCTCTTCGACTATGTGGTGAACAATGCTGACCGCAAAGGTGGACACTGCCTCGTCGACAGCGAAGGACATCTGTGGGGCATTGATCACGGGATCACGTTCAATTCTGTGCATAAACTCCGCACCGTGATTTGGGACTTCGCCGGACAAGTCATCGCCGAGGCGCTGCTGAACGATGTGGCGCGCCTGTGTACTGCGCTCGATGACGTGGCGACTCCGTACGCCCACTCGATGCACAAGCTGCTCTCGGGCACGGAAATTCGCGCGTTTCAAAACCGCCTCCGCCATGTCCTTAAGCAGCGGCGTTACCCGCAGCCCGGACCCGGCCCCAACTATCCGTGGCCGCCCGTTTAGCGGCAGCCACTTCAAACGATCTGCCGGACGAGGTGCTGCCTCGTCCGGTTGATTCTACGTAGAATTCACTTGGCTTTGTGCATATATAACAAGAATTGTTCTTAACAATCCTTTGCACGTGCATTACGCGAGTGATAAACTACCGAGGTAGAATAGTCCGATTATCGGCGTTTTCTTTCAGGAGGCTGTTGTATGCGCAAGCTATTTTTGCTGGTCTGTTTCATGCTGCTCGTCGTGCTTCCGGCGGCTGCCCAAGAAGATACTTTCTCCATCACCATTCTTCATACCAACGATACCCATTCATGGCACGAACCGAATAGCAATGGTGATGGCGGCGCGGCGCGGTTGTCGTCCGTTGTGAATCAGGTGCGCGCATCGCGCGACAACGTCCTGCTGCTGGATGGCGGCGACCGCTTTACGGGTACGCTGTTCCATGTCCAGTGGCGTGGTCAGGATCAAGTGCAGGTGATGAACGCGATTGGCTACGATGCGATGACGCTCGGCAACCACGAATTCGATGACGGCGAAGAAGTGCTCTATAACTTCGTCAGCCAGCTCGATTTCCCGGCGGTCAGCGCCAACATCGTCGATTGGGGTTCGTTCACTAACCTGGATGAAGTGATTAACGCGTTTGCGGTGGTCGATGTCAACGGCCAGCAGGTTGGCATTATCGGTCTGACGACGCCGGAAACTCCGGAACTGACCAAGGCCAGTGATGAAATCCAGTTCAGCGCCGATCTCGTCGGTGTGACGCAGGCGGCGGTGGATGAGCTGACGGCACAGGGTGTCAACAAGATCATCCTCGTTACGCACATCGGCCTCGATCTGGATCGCGAAGTGGCGGCGGGCGTGACGGGCGTCGACGTAATCGTCGGTGGTCACAGTCACACACTGCTCGGCAACGTCTATCAGGCGGCGATTGAAGGCTACCCGGTCATTGTGGAAAATCCGGATGGCGCGCCCGTTTACATCGTGCAGGCCGGCAGCAACAGCACCTATCTCGGTCGTCTCGATGTCACTTTTGACGCCGAAGGCGTCGTCACGGCGGCGGCGGGCGATACGATCCTGCTATCGCGCTACATCACCCCTGATCCGGCACTCGAAGAAATCATCACCGAACTGGCTGGCCCGGTTGAAGAACTGCGCGCGACCCCCGCGGGTGCGGATGCCAGCGTGGCACTGAACGGCGATCGCCGTGTTTGCCGCGTGGAAGAATGCAACCTCGGCAATTTGATCGCCGATGCCATACGTGCGGAAACTGGCGCGCAGATCGCCATCACCAACGGCGGCGGCATCCGTGCCAGCATTGACGAAGGCGAAGTGACGGTCGGTGAAGTCGTGACGGTGCTGCCGTTCGGCAATCTGGTCTCGACCTTTGAACTGACGGGCGCGGATGTGATCACTGCGCTGGAAAACGGCGTGTCGCGGGTGGTCGTGGACGCGGGGAATATCGTGCGCGATGGCGCTCAGGGGCGCTTCCCGCAGGTTTCCGGTCTGCGCTTCACCTGGGATCCGACGCTTGAAGCGGGCAGCCGCATTGTCAGCGTGGAAGTTATGAATGAAGCGGGCGAATACGCCGCGCTTGATCCCGCCGCGACCTACACCGTCGCCAGCAACGACTTTATGCGCGGTGGTGGCGATGGTTACGTCGTGTTCGCCGAGAACGCCAGCAACGCCTACGATTACGGTAAGCCGCTGGATCAGGTGTTGGCAGAATACATGGCTGCGAACACGCCGGTTGCCTATGAGGTCGAAGGCCGCATCACCCCCGTGAATGCGACCCTGCCTCCGGCGTAAACCATAAATTACACAGCTGTAGGGGCCGAACGCATCGTGCCCCTACAAGCTCGTTTTCTCCCACTTAAACCGGGCGATCCGCCGTGGATCGTCCGGTTTATTTCTAATTTTGTGCAATCCGTAAATCTTCTTTGTGAAAACTTCTCCCGTTCTCGCTAAAATGGATATAGCAACTACACCGGGGGTAACAGAGTGGCCAGCGATCTAGCGCGTGAACTGCGTCAACAAGGGATTACGGCGGCGAAAGCGGGGAACAAAGACGAAGCGCGCCGCTTATTGCAGCAGTCGATTCGCCTCGAACCCGACAACGAAGCCGGATGGCTGTGGTTAGCCAGCGTTGCGCGTGATGCACAAGAACGCGTGTTTTGCCTCAACCGAATTTTAGAGATCAACCCGAATAACGAGACGGCGCTGAAAGCACTGGAAGGTCTGCAAGCGGCGTCCGCGCCCGCGCCCGCGCCGGCCCAGTCACCGGCGCTGGTCAAACGGCTGCCCAACGCGCCGGATACCAAAAAGGCGGCCGCCGAAGAAACGGCGCGTACGCAGACCCCCGGCGTGCCGCTGCCCTCGATGGAGCGCATCAGCGAGACGCAGTCAGCTCTCGACGCGATCATCAGCCGTTCGCTGGAACCTATCCCCGACACGATCAAATGGACGCATAAGACGCACAACCGTGCGGGTGAACGCGACATTATCATCTACCGCATGTATGTGGGGGCGGCGGTGTTCGCCGTGCTGGTTGTGTTCGCCATCATCGGGGTTTACGCGGTAAACACCAATGACACCCTGCGTGGAGTGGTCTACGGGCCGAGTGCCACGCCGACCTTCACGCCGACGGCGTCGCTCACCCCGACCTATGGCCTTACGCCGACCCCCTCGCCGACGCCGCGTCTGACTTCGACGCCCACTGATCGGCCGCCGAACATTCTACCCACGTCGAATGCGTTTGGCTTCCCACGGGCAACGCAGGTCTATCCGCAGATTTTCGAAGCGCCGCTCGCGCAGGCTTACCAGTTGATGCTGAATGGCGAAGTGCCGCGCGCGCTGCCCACGCTGGAAGCCGAACGCCGCGCCAGCTTTGACGGTCGTTTTGACGCCAACCCCTACTACTACGAAGCCCTCGCCCGTACCATGCAGGGCCGCTTCAACGAGGCTCTCGCTATTCTCGAAGAGGCTGAAGGTCGCCTCGAAGAACGTCCTGACGAACCGAGCTTCCGCGCGCTGGTCGAAGCGGGCTATGCTCAGGCGTACTGGGGACAGGCCCAGCAAGCGCTGGAGAATGGCAATCCGGACGGCGCTGCGCCGCTGCTCGAAGAGATGCAAACGCACGCCGAAGCGGCCATTGAGCGCGATTTCCGCATCATTGCGCCGTATCTCGTACTGGTTGAAGCGAATGTCCAGCGGCGGCGGCTCAACGATGCGCTGGAAGTTGTCAACGCGGCGCTGATCCACGAAGAACTCGCCGCCAACACGGTTTTGATCATGACGAAAGCCCAACTGTTGTTCGAGCAGGGTGATGCTGAAGAAGCGCTGTATCAGGCGTTCCTCGCGCGCTATGTCGATCCATCCACCGAAGACGCCTATCGTCTTCAGATCGAAATCTCGATGGATCGCCGCCAGTACGGGCAGGCCGTGTTGTACGCGCAGGATTACCTGTTCTACTTCCCCGGTAAGACGGAAGCGCATCGTTTGCTGGCGGCGGCGCATATCGCCGAAGGCAGCGAAGACCTCGCGCTGCAAATCATCGAGCGTGGGCTGCAAGCCAATACCGACGATCCCGACACGCTGGCGATGCTGCGCGACCGCGCCGACATTTACCTGAGCCGCCGCCAGTATGATCTCGCGCTGGCAGACTACGAGCGCATTCTTGATGTAGATGCTGAGACGCAGGATCAGATCAATTATATGCGCGCGGCTTATTTCGCGGGTCAGACCAGCGCAGCGCGCACCACCGCCGAATCCCTGCTGACGCGGGGCTTGAGCACTAACGGCACGGTTAACCTGTTCCTCGGACGCATCCTCGTGGATAGCACCCGTGCCAGCGATACCGAGACGCTGCAGCGGGCGTTGGGCTATCTCAGTCAGGCCTCCAGCTCCCTGACGTCGCGGGATGACCGGGCGACGGCCCAGGAATACATCGCGCGTGTCCAGTTGAACCTTGACGACCCCGAAGCGGCGCTCGCCGCGATCAACACGGCGCTGAATGTGGGCGATACGGCGCGGCGGCGCTATGTCCGCGCGCAGATTCTGCTCGAAACGGGCGAAGACGCGGCGGCACTGTCTGACTACGAATGGGTGCTGGCGTGGAGCGAAGTCTTCCCGTTCAACTTCCGCAATGCTGATCTCGAAACGCGCTTCACGGAATTGCGGAACCCATAGAGTGACTAACAAAATCGGGGTGGACAGTTCGTTGTCCACCCCGACTATAATCGCGTTTTGAAGGACGAGGGCGAACCTCGTCCTGTTTGTTACGGGTTATTCGAGTTCAGGCAGCACGAACAACGCGCTCGTTTTCAGCGTTAAGCCGGGAAACAGACTCTGCGTGTCGATCACATCGTCGCCGGTGTAAATGCGGATCGTCTTCGGATCGCTGCTCCGGTACTGGTAAACCTCTTTGGCGTCGGGAAACAAGACCCAGACTTCCTCTGATCCGCAGCGTAGGTAATCGCGAACTTTGGCGAGCGTCACCGTTTCTGTTTCGCTCGGCGAGATGATCTCAATGGCGAGGTCAGGCGCGCCGGGAAACGGGCGCTTGCGATCAAAGTCTTTGGGGAAGCGGCCCCGGCGGATGAACGACACATCCGGGATGCGGGCGACTTCTAAACCCTCGGCCTCATTCCGCGCCAGTACATAAATCAGATTGTCGGGGTGGACGTAGCCGAGCTTTCTATCTCGAACAATCGTATCCAGCAATTTGGCGACATGAAATGTGAGTTCCGAATGCTCATATCCCACTGGACTCATCGACACCAGCTCCCCGTTGGCGACTTCGTAGAATTTGCCCTGACTGTCCAACCGGATCAAATCGTCTTCCGTGATCACGGACAGGCGTGCTTGTGGATTCGCGGTCATGCACACATGCTCCTCACTCTACGCACCATTATACCGTTGAATTCTACGGGAAGGGATGCCCCTCTCCGAGCGGAGAGGGGTAAGGAGATGAGGTGACTTTATCCCTCGTCGAAGCGCGTGCCGAGCGCCGCCGGGGGATCGCTGCGCAAGACGCCGCGCATCGCCTTTTGCAGCGGGCGGGGCATGATTTGCAGCAGGCGTTCGATCGCACCGCTGCTCACCAGCACCAGCGTGATGATCATGAGCAGCCACGGCAGCCCGTTGAGCAGCACGAGCGGAATTTGAATATCGGGCGACCGCTGAATGGCGGACGAGAGCGACCGCAGCCCTGCGAACAGATACGCGCCCAGCACCACCCGGAACGGATGCCAGCCGCCGAAAATCACGATGGCCAGCGCGATCCAGCCATCGCCACGCATGACCGGCGGTGTTGACCAACCCGGCTTGACTGCCAGCGAATAGGCCGCGCCCGCCAGACCCACCAGCGCGCCGCCGATGAGCGTGTACAGGTAGCGCTGGCGATTGACGTTCGTGCCGCGCGCAAAGGCCGCTGCGGGACGTTCGCCGATGGCACGCAGCGACAGACCCGTGCGCGTGTGGAACAGCACGTACCACGTCACGAAAATCAAGAAGTAGCTGAAGTACACCAGCGGTTCGTGATTGAAGAAGATTTCGCCGACGACGGGAATATCTTTCAGCACGGGGATCGGGACGTAGGGCAGGGTGGGACCGGGGATGCGTGTGTAGTCCTGCCCGAGGAACTGCGCAAGATCGGCGGTGAGCAGGGTCAGCACGAAGCCGACCGCCACTTGATCCTGCCGCAGCTCAATGCCGGCAAGGGCGACGATCAAAGCGACTACCGCCCCGGCGATCATCGCCGCGATCAGACCCAGCGCGACGCTCCCGGTTGTTAACGCGGCGACAAAGCCGATCATCGCCGCCAGCGCCAGCGAACCATCGAGCGAGAGATTGGTTACGCCCGCGCGCTCCGTGATCGTCTCGCCAATCCCGGCGATCACCAGCGGCGTCGCGTTGGCGACCACGCTGTTCAGAATATTGATTAAGCTCTCATCCATGCTCTTGCGTCCTCTGGATTTCGACGGTGGTCGTAGTGTTCGGCGTTTCGCTGCTAGTCGAGTCGCTGGTGAAGCGTTGGCGCAGGCCATTCGAGAGGAGCACGAGCAGCACGATAAAGCCTTGTAAGACGCCCGCTAGTGATTGATCGAGCTGCAAGGCGACTTTCAAGCGGGTGCTGCCGGCCAGAATGACGGCAAATGCGAAGCCTACGATGACTGCGAACAGCGGACGCAGGCCGACCAGCAGCACCACCAGCAGCGCGAGGAAACCGATCCCGCCCGACACCAACGGGCGCAGGCTTTCATAGGTGAACAGTACGCGGTACGACCCGGCGATGCCCGCCACCATCCCGCACACAATCAAAGCGGACATGGCGCTCCGGGTGGTCGGCACGCCGAGCAGCAGGGCGGAACGGCTGTTTTTGCCGGTTGCCTTCAACTGCAAGCCCCAGCGCGTCCCGCTCAACGCGAAGCTGACGATCACCAGCGTGGCGGTGACGAGCAGCAGCGCGATTAAGCTCACGGGGAATTCTGGCGAGATTGCCGGCAGCACCGCCGTGTCTTTGAACGGGGCGGTCGCCTGCGCTGTGCCGCCACTGGGCGGCGCCCACGGGCCAGAAATCAGGTAGATGGCCCAGACGTTCGCCAGCGCATTGAGCGCCACGCCGCCGAAAATCTCGTGGACGGCGAGCCGCGTCTTCAGGAAGCCAACCAGCGCCGCCCACAACCCGCCGCCGAGCATGGCGAGCAAAATCTCGACGAGAATCAGCACCGGGCCGGGCAGGTCGATGAATAGAGCGCCATAGGCGGCAAAGACCGCGCCAATCATCATCTGGCCTTCTACGCCGATATTCCACAACCCGGCTGTGAAGGTGACGATCAGGCCGAGGCTGCACAGCGCCAGCGGAATCCAGAAGTTGATTACGCCAGCAAAGGCGCGCGAATCGCGGAATGCCCCTTCGGTGACGGCGACGAATACATCGCCGGGGTTACTGCCCACTGCCACGATCAACAGGGCAGTGATCGCCACAGAGGCGATGATCGGCAGCAGTGCAAAGCCGACGGTTAACAGCGTACGATTTTTCATGATGCGGCGGCCTTCTTGGTGTATCCGGTCTTCAGAGGGGGCGGTGTCGCAGCGATTCCTCGGTTCATGATCCGGATGCTTTCTCAAAATGCCCACCGATCAGGCGTCCGAGTTCGTCGATGTTGGTTTGGCGCGCATCGGAGATTTCGACAATGTGCCCCGCATACGCGACAAAAATGCGGTCGCTGTAGGTCACCAGTTCGTCGAGATCGGGCGATGAGAACAGGATCGCGGTGCCTCGTTCGCGGCGTTCCAGAAGCTGCTGCCAGATCCAATGTGACGAATCGACGTCGAGACCGCGCGTCGGCTGTTCCAGCGCCATCAACACGGGCTGTTCCGGCATCAGCGCCATGAGCAACCGCTGCTGATTGCCGCCGGATAACTGCTCGATCATACTCTCTGGGCGGCCGCGCACATTGTACTGCTTGAGTTTCTGGTCGGTCAGCATTTTGGCGCGCGTCCAATCGACCAGACTCTGGTTTTCGGTCGCCAGCGCGATGTGTTCTGTCAGCGTCAGCCCGGCGATCAAGCCTTCTTCGAGGCGTCCCGCCGCGCCGAAAGCGACCCCCGCCGCGAGAAACTCACGATACGATTTGCCCGTCAGGTTCGTTTCGCCCAGTGCAATGTGTCCGTGGGTCGGTTTGACCAGACCTACACAGGCGCGCAGGATTAGTTCCTGCCCGCTCTCTTCCAAGCCCGCCAACCCGATCACTTCGCAGGCGCGAATCTTCATGCTGAAGTTCTGCACCGTGACGCGTTTGCCGCGCAGCGTGACGTTGTCGAGGGCGATGGCCGTTTTGGGGTTGACGAGACATTCGTGGGCGGGGGGAGCCAGTTCTTGTCCGAACATCAGGCGCACTAACTGATCCATCGTTGCGGGCAGTTGCAGCGTGCCCACCAGCCGCCCCCCACGCAGCACCACCACGCTGTCGCACAGCGCGATCACATCTTCCAGTTTATGTGACACGAGCAGCACGCTCATGCCATCGTTACGCGCCAGTTCGCGCAGTGCCTCGAACAAAATCAATTTTTGCTCGGCGGAAATCCCGGTCGTTGGCTCGTCGAGAATCAGCGTGCGCACGCCCATCGAGAGCAAGCGCACAATCTCTAACTGCTGCCGCTGACCAATGCTCAGGTTCGCAATCGGCTGATCCGGGTCAAGCTCAAAGCCCAGTCGTGCCGAAATGGATTTCAACCGCTCTCGCCATTTGCGCGGCGAGTAAAGGAAGCCAGTCTTTTGCCCATAAACGAAATTTTCCAAAACGGTGAACGCAGGAATATCCAGCGGGTCTTGCTGCAGCATGCCGATTCCGGCCGCGATCGCGCCCTGCGGCGTGTGGTAGCTGGCGAGTTGGGCGTCGAGCACGATCTCACCACTGTCGGCGGGTTGGTAGCCGGAAAGGATTTTCATCAAGGTCGATTTGCCCGCACCATTTTCGCCGAGCACCGCGACGATCTTCCCGGCGTCCACCGTCATGCTGATGTCATTGTTGGCGTGGACTGTGCCGAACCGTTTGTGAATATGCCTGAGTTCGATCTTCATTGGGGAGCTTTCTCACAGCTAGCTGCGTGCCAAAGATGTAGGGGCAAGGCGTCGCCTTGCCCCTACATTACCACAAAATCGTGGTGTCGTAATGCGGGTTACTCGCTGGCGCCAACCATGCCTTCGAGGATTTGCGGCAGATACCACACATCCAGCGGATCAACCAGCTGACCGGCGGCGGCGAGTTCCGTGCCGTCTTGCAGGTTGAGCGGGCCGCTCCACAGTGCGAAGCTGTTCGGCACGAACGGGTTGGTCGCAAAGCTCGCGAGATCAGCGATGAACGAATCCAACTGCGCGCTCTGTTCTTCCGTCAGGCCGGGGCCTTTGACAAAACCGACTGCCGACGTGTCGGGGTTATTGATGTCCGTCCAATCCGGACCGACCCAATCCCAGCTCGGCGTCCACGTGCCGTCCTTGACCGCCTGAATGGCGGAGACGTAGCTCGGACCCCAGTTGAAATACGGTACGCCGAGGCAAACATCCGGTGCAATATCGCACGCGCCGATGAAATCGTAGGGCAGGGCCCACACCGTCTCACCCTGCGCCGCGCGCTGACCAGCAATGGTGATCGCTTCGGTCGTGTCGATACCGCTCATCACGACATCCGCGCCGCTGTCAAAGAAGGTGTTGGTTTCTTCGGTCGGGTCGAGCGTGACGCCGGGGATGTTGAACCAGAAGCCGATCCATGTGACGGTGAACGTCAGATCATCCGGATTGCCACCCTTATAGTGTTCGTAGCAGTAGCGCGCGCCGAGGTACGCCGACGCGGCAAACCGCCGGGTTTCGCCGTTGATTAGCGGCCCCAGATAACCGATGCTGCCGGTTTCGGTCGCCAGACCGGCGGCGCAACCGGCGATGATCTTGCTCCACTCGCCTTGCCCCATGAGGTTGCCGACGTTGGCAGGCGCTTCGCCTGTCAGATAGTTATCGCCGGAAATGTTAATGAACGGCGTGTCGGGGAAGGCTTCCGCGACCGCATCCGTATCTTCTTCAAAAGCATCTGAGGTGGTGAAAATGACCTGTGCACCCTGATCGATCAGCTCGGTGGCGACATCGAGCAGCGTCGTTTCCGGTGCATCCGCCGGGTTTAGGCTGGGGAAGAAGATCATCCGCGAGCCGGGAATCTGCTCCTGAACGTACAGACCGGCCTCATAGTGCGCCTGGCTCCAACCGCGATCATTTTCCGGCCCGACCAACACCAGCCCGAAAACGAATTCGTCTTGCGCCAAGGCAGGGACGACGGTCAGCGCCACAAACGCGAGAGCTACGATGACAAAAAGCAAACCTTTTCGCTGCATCTGAATGCCTCCGTATATTAAGAAAACTGCCTTCAAGTTTAGCGGGCGTTCGCATGTCGGCAAGGGCTACATGTACCAATTTCCTGATTTGATTTTCGCTACGATCTGCCTAAATCAAGTATGTTTTTATTGATTCGTGTTATGCTTTAGTCAGCAGGTTTACCCGCGTATGGGATAGAGTATGTCTGAAATTAGCCTAAGAGACTATCTAGCCAAGCTGGACAACCTCTTAAACGCCAGTTCTGCGGACGAAGTGATTCAACACTGTCGTCACATCCTGCAATATTTTCCCAAGAACGTTGCCGCTTACCGGTATCTGGGGCGGGCCTTGGTGGAGAATGGGCGTTGGGAAGAGGCCAGTTCTGCGCTTCAGCGCGTGTTGAGCGTGGTTCCGGACGATTTTGTCGCGCATGTTGGCTTAAGTGAAGCGATGGAACGCACGAATCACCCCGAAGATGCGATCTGGCATCTGGAGCGCGCCTTCGAGCAGCATCCTGCGGACAAGAACATTTTGGAGCAGCTGCGCCTGTTATATAGTCAGCATCATGGCGTGGACAACGCGAAGATTCCGCTGACAGCGGCCGCGGTGGCTCGTCAGGCTCTGAAAACGCAGAGTTATGTACAGGCCGCTGATACCCTGCGTGGCGCGCTGGCGCGTTCGTCGCAGCGCATCGATTTGCGTTTGCTGCTGGCCGAGGTGTTGTGGGAAGCTGATTTTCGCTTTGAAGCCGCCGAACTGGCGATGGATGTGCTGGCAAAGCTGCCCGATTGCCTGAGCGCCAATCGCATCATGGCCGGGTTGTGGCTGACTGAAGGTCGCCCGACCGACGCGCAGCGTTATATCAACCATCTGGAATCGGTCGATCCCTATCTGGCGGTTGAACTGGTCACCGGTCAACCCGTTGAGGATAATGCCTTCCGGCTCGAAGAGCTGGATTTCCGGCGTTCTGCGAAAAGTGTGGTCGCGGACGAGAGCCCGGATTGGCTGGCGGACATCACCGGCGGCGCGTCGTCGCCCACCAGTGCGCCCGCCCGCAGCACCGAATTTGAGGCGATCCCGCATGATCCGCCTGCTGATGATCAGTGGGATCAGTGGGTGAGCGCTATGCTTCAGGGCACGGCCAAGCCGACCGAAAAAGCGCCTCCGCCTAGTCACGACTGGCTGGAGGCGGAGCAATCGGTACTGGAATCCGGTGAACTTAACCCCTTTCATTTGAACTCAACTGGCGAACTGGACGAAATTGACGCCATCTTCGAGACTGGAACCTTTCCGGATGATTCAGGTCAGGCAGCCGAAGATCCGGTCGCGTGGCTGCGCGAACGCGGGCTGGAAATCGAAGAAGACGCCGAAGTGCTCTCCCCCGGTGCGCAGCTCCTCAGCGATACCGACGAGGAATTCGTCATGCCGGAACCGAATGATCCGACGGCGTGGATGGGACGTTACAACCTCGAAATGTCCGACGAAGCGGATAACCTGTTTGGTGATGACGAACCACTGACCTCGATTGGCTCGCCCGATCTGTCGAGCGCGGACGACGAGAGCTTTGACTGGATGGATGATGCGCCCTCTCAGACTCAAGACTCAGCGCTAGAGGACATCAGCGCGATTCCCGATTGGACCGACGATCCGCCCGCCGCGCTGCCGCAGGCTGCCAATGCGCTGAGCGATCCGGCGGATGTGCCGCGCCCTCGGCGGGGCCTCACGGCGATGTTCAACGACGCGAGTTTTGACTGGAGCGCGAATGCGTCATCGGACGATGATTCGGATGACGAATGGCTGGCGCAGTTTGACGATAAGAAAAAATCAGCTGCCGTAACCACCACCAGTCCCGACTGGTTGAGCAGCTTGGATGGTGCGGACTTTGACAACGGCAATCCCGATACGGGGACACTCACATGGGGGAACGAAGTGCCACAGAGCGGCGGTGACGAAATGCCCGACAATACATCTGGGATCAACGCAGACGCGAATGACAATGACGATGCTTTCTCGTGGATGAACGACTTTGACGATCTGCCTCAGTCGGACGACCAACCTGTGAGCGCCGATGTCCCCGATTGGCTGTCCGAATTGAAACCCTCCGATGAATCGGACGCCTCATCTCCCAGCGCGGACAGCTCTGATGAGAATGATCTCGGTTGGATGAGTTCGATTAGCGGTGGTGAGAACGAACCGAACGGCGGAATCGAAGAGGAATTCGCCTGGATGGACGAAACCGCCGCGGAAGATACGACCGCCCCGTCTGGCGATACGGCGGTCGCCGCTCCCCCTGCGACGAGTGCGGCGGATGATGCTTTCGACTGGATGAACGGTATTGACTTCGGTGATGAACCGTCGAAGAATGCCGAACCAGTGCCGGACTGGCTGAATGAAATGCAGCCCAGCGCAGAGATTGAAACGCCCGCTGATGTCAGATCGGCGTTTGAAGACGAACTGGCGACCGACCCTGAGGATGCCGCGAATTGGATGAGCGATTTCGGCGACTTGAACGCGCCCGCGAACCCGGATGCCAGCTTCGAAATTGAACCGGAAGCCGATGCGGTGCCGGATTGGTTGAGCGAATTAGAGCCGAAAACCGAAACGCCCGCTGAACCCGCGTCAGTTGAAGCGGATACCGTCACTTCAATACTGGATGAGGACACTAACTGGATGAGTGAACTTGGCGATCTGCGGCCTGAAATCGACTCCGAGTTCGATGCCGCGGCTGAGCCCGCGGAAGCGCCGCCCGACTGGCTAAGTGAACTGGATCCGGAACAGGAAACGTTAACACCGGGTGCGGCGGTGGCCGCTAACGCCGGGGATGACCTCGATTGGATGGATACGTTCAGCGCAACTCCCACCACCGAGGGCGAACCCGCCGCGGAAATGACGCCCGACTGGCTGAGCGAACTAGAGCCGGAAATGGAAGCCGAGTCCGCTGACGAAGACGATTTCAACCTCGACCCTGAGGCGGTCGCGGAAACGACCCCCGACTGGTTGAGTGAACTGGAACTGGACGCCGAACCGGCTGCCGCTGATGAGTTGGCGCTAGACAGCGAAGCGTCGCCCGACTGGTTGAGTGAACTGGAACCGGAAACTGAAATCCCGGTTGCTCCAGTTGATATAACCGCCAGTGCCGTCGCGGCCATTGATTGGATGGATGAGTTCGTGGTGGAAACACCCGCCGCCGAGCCGGAGATGGAAATCGTGCAGCCAGCCGCCGAGTCTACGCCGGACTGGTTAAGTGAACTCGAACCGGAAAGCGAAATCGAAGCGGATGCGGAAACCACGCCCGATTGGCTGACGGAAGTGGAATCGGAAAGCACAGGGGGAGGCGCCGAACCCAATGCCGTGACGGATATCGATTGGTTGAGCGATCTCGACCTCGAATCGGCGGCAGAGATTGAGCCGGAAGCCGAACCTGTCACCGAGTCTACGCCGGACTGGTTGAGTGAACTGGAACCGGAAAGCGAAGTCGAAGCGGATGCGGAAACCACGCCCGATTGGCTGGCGGAAGTCGAGCCAGAAGCCGAAGCCAGCGCGGAGACCGATTGGTTGAGCGAACTTGAAACCGAACCGGTCGCGGCTGAATTTGACGCGTTTAACATGCCATTGAGCGAAGTCGATGCTATGGCCGCACCGCCGCCTACTCCGAACGCTGAAATCGACTGGGTGAGCGACCTCGAACCTGAGCTGGATCTGGAAGACGCTTTAGAAGTGCCTGTCCCGGCTGAAGAATTTGCCTCACTGCTGGAGTCCGATGTGGAACCGGAGCCTGTGCCGGATGCGCCGGAAACGGCCATCGCCGCCGATTCCTTTGATGAGGATATTCTGCCGTACACGGAAGACGATGCGGTGATCGCAGCCACACCGGAGGAAGAATTCGCCGCCGCGGCCGTCGCTGCCGAAGACATGATGCCGATTATCGGCGCGGAAACGGTGAGCGAACTTATCTCTAGCGAAGTCGCGGAAGCTGATGTTATAACTGAGGATAGTTCCTCGGTGACCGAGGTGGACAATGCGCCTGATTGGCTGAATGCGATGGTGCCCGGTCTGGATGTCGATTACGCGCCGACCGAAAGCCCTGATGCTGAGACGCCGGAGATCGACGAGGCTTCTCCGCGCGAATTCGCGTGGCTGAATAATATGGTCGATGAGGAAATGGCAGAAGCAGCTGCGTCAGCGTTCAACTTTACCAAGACGCCTGCTTGGTTAGATCGCCTGATCCCCCCGGCCCAACCTGCCGCACCTCAGCCTGATGAGGATTTCCCGGACTGGGTATCCGACGACGATGAAGCCGATTTACCGGAATGGTTGCGTTAACGAGGTGGTTTGATGGATAACATGCCAGATTTTGACAACATGACGCCGGACGAGATCAACAAATGGCTCGAAACACTGGCGAAACGTCAAGGCGCAACCGAAGGTTTGGTGTCATCCGCCGATATGGATATCGCCGAGATCGATCCGAACAGCGTCGTCATCGATGAGCCGGGGTACGTTCCGTACGGGCAAGAAGGCAAGATGGAGCCGATCAAGCCCGGGATTCCGAAGGCGGTTGCGCCCCAGCCCGTGAAACCGCCGCCGGAACCGATCAAGCCGCCGGTAGTTGAACCGCAGCAGCCGGCCGCCCGTGTGATCACGCCGCCTGCACCGATTCGTCCGGCCGCAGCGCAACCGCCGCCCGCGCCCGTTCGTCCGACCCCGCCACCACCCGCGCCCGAACCGGTGCGCGCTCAGGAAGGTGGCCTGGCGTGGCTCGAAAGCCTCGCTGGCGGTCAGGAAGAGGACAGCCTCTTCAACATCGATTTGTCTAACCTGTCAGCCGATGAGCCAGTCGCTGCCGCAGCCGCGGCGGCGCCCGAACCCGCAAGTTCGCTCTCATGGCTGGAAGATCTCGCCCGCACTCAGGACGATCCGCTGGCCGCCGAAGCGCCACCCGCGCGCGATCCCTTCGGGGGATCGGACTCGGTCGAATGGCTGGAATCGCTGGCCCGCCGTCAGGGTGCCGATACCGAAGAATTGATCACCCCGGCGCAGTTGGATATTCCCATGCCGGAGTTGAACGAAATCGAGGCGCCCGGCTATGTCGCCTTCTCGTTCGACACGCCGCCGGTGACGAACCGCGCGCCCGCGCCCACATTGAATGACCCCTCTGACTTCCTGAGCAGCCTGGCCGAAGATGCACCGCCGCCCGCTGCCGCCGAAGAAGCCGAGGAGGATATGTCGATCAACTCGATTCAGCGGGCGATCGCCTCGGGCACGGTCACCCGTGAGCAGATGCAGGTGTTCCTCGAAGCGCAGGCCGACGCCATCGCCAGCGAACCAGAAATGCCCATGCTGGAACTGGACGAAGAGCCGGAACTCGTGCCCGCCGATTTGCCTGATTGGCTGCTAGAACAGATGGGTGGACCGCCGGCTGCACCACCGCCAGCCCCGGAACCGACGGCCAGCCTCGACGCGTTGTTCCCACCCACGCCCGCCTCCGACAATATGCCGGACTGGCTGAAAGAGGACGTGGAGCCGGACGATCAGCAGCTGGATTTTGGCACGCTGTTCAGCGAAACGACTGAACCTGCCGCGCAGTCCGTGAGTGCGTCGGCAGAGATGGACCCGAATGATACGTGGGCCGAAGCGTTCGACCTTGAACACGAAGTCGGCACGATCGATGTGACGACGGTACCCGACTGGTACGAACGCAATGTCAAAGACCCGACGCGCATTGCCGCCGTCGAGAAGCTGGAACGGCTGGACGATGCTGAGCTGATCGATGAGCCGCTGCCGGGCGAAGATTTGCCCGTCGGCGAAGCGCAGGGGCTGCCGTCGTGGATGGCTGACGTGGAACAGCCTGTCGCTGAAGAACTGGCGCCAGCCGAACCCGCGTTTGCGGATTGGCTCTCCGAACTGGAAAACCCGGAAGATGTCGAAGTGCCCGACTGGTTGACGGAGAGCACCTCGGACGCCGAATCGAGCCTCTTTACGCCCGAGCCGGAGCCCGAACCGCAGTTTGAACCGCAGTTTGAACCGGAACCGGAACCGGTCTACGTCCCCGTGACGCCGCCCGCGCCGCGTGTGAGGCAGTATGAACCGGTGAGCGCTGAGGCCCTTCAGAGCGCGCGCGACCTCGAACAGAGCGGCGATCTGGAAGGCAGCCTGAACGAGTATGAAAGCTTGATCCGCGCGAACGTCGATCTCGAAACCGTGGTCGCCGATCTGGATCAGTTGGTTAAGTCGTATCGTACCGTCCCGGCCGTTTACCGCGTGCTTGGCGATGGTTTGATGCGGCAGGGTAAGTTACAGCAGGCGCTCAACACTTATCGGGAAGCCCTAAATCAGCTATAATCAACAGCATAATCAACAAAACGGGTCTGATTGACCCGTTTTTTGTGTCTAGAGCAAGCGCATCGAGGAGTTTTGTCTGTGGAACGTACACTCATCATCGTCAAGCCGGACGCCGTGCAGCGCGGCTTGACCGGGGAAATCATCCGTCGCTTTGAAGCGCGCGGTCTGCGCATCGTCGCCATGAAGTTCATGCAGGTGTCACGCGAACTTGCTGAAAAGCACTACGCGGTGCATCAGGGGAAGCCGTTCTTTGCGGGTCTGGTGGACTATATCGTTTCGTCGCCCGTCGTGGTGATCGCGCTGGAAGGCACGAATGCCATTGAAGCGGCGCGCGGCACCATTGGTGCGACCAACCCGGCGAAGGCGGGCGCGGGCACGATCCGTGGGGATTTCGGTCTGGAAATTGGCCGTAACCTCGTGCATGGTTCCGACAGCCCCGAAAACGGTCTGATCGAAATCGCCAACTTTTTCACCGATGTAGAACTGATTTCGTGGGGTCGTGTTACCGACCCGTGGATTTTCGAAGGTCGGTAAACAAAAAATTCACCCCGTCACGCATGGTGTGGCGGGGTGATGTCTTTACTGGATACTCACCAGTACATTTGCTTGGCGCCAGAAACTTTCCAGATTATAGAACTCACGCTGGCTTTCCCCAAAGATGTGGACAATCACGTCACCATAATCAAGCAGCATCCATCCGCTCGTGTGCTCACCCTCCGTCGAGTAGGGGAGCTTTCCGAATTTCGTTTTGATGGTTTCGCGGACGTTGTCGGCTAGAGCGCGGATTTGGCGGTCGCTCGTTCCCGTGCAGATCACAAAAAAATCGGCGATGACGGTATCCGGGCGTAAGTCCAACAGGAGAATGCTTTCGGCTTTCTTATCCTCAACGGCGTGAACAATTTCGCGGGCTAAATCTAACGCTTCCAGAGAATTGACTCCTCACGATCAACTAAACAGGATGGTATCCATTGTATCATAGTTCATCTTTCGGTCAACGTTACTGTATAAAGGGTCGTAATGTCTCAACACATTGAATTTACGGTGCAGGCGGCGGGTGAACGCCTCGACAAATTGATCGTTGCGCACGTCGGCGAGCGCTTGACGCGCACCCAGATTCAAACGCTCATCCGTGAAGGCAATGTCCGCGTGAATGGCGAGATCATCAAGCCGGGGATCAAGCTGAAGGGGGGCGAACGCATCATCGTTACGGTGCCGCCCGTGCCCGAAGATAAAACCGTCGAACCCGAACCGATTCCACTGGTGGTGTTGTACGAAGACGCCGATATCGCCGTGATCAACAAACCTGCGGGCATGGTCGTGCATCCCGGTGCAGGCAATGAGACGGGCACGCTCGTCAATGCGATTCTCGCGCGCTATCCGGAGATGGCCGAGATGGACTACGCGCCCAAACGGCGCGGCATCGTGCATCGGTTGGACAAAGAAACGAGCGGCATCATTCTCGTCGCCCGCCGTGCGCCGGCCTTGCAGCGCCTCATGCGGCAGTTTTCGGCGCGCACCGTGGAGAAGGTGTATCTCGCCCTGACGGAGAAAACCCCCAAGACCAACCTCGGTCGCATCGACGCGCCGATTGCCCGTGACCCCAACCAGCGCAAGCGGATGAAGGTTATGCGTGATGGTCGTCCGGCCGTCAGCGAGTTTCAGATCGTGGAACGCTTTAAGGATGGCAAAACGCTTGTTTCGGTCAAACTGCTGACCGGACGCACCCATCAAATCCGCGTGCATCTGGCCTTCATCGACTGTCCGCTGGTTGGCGATAAGCTCTATGGCTTCCGCAAAACGCATTTTCACCGGCAATTTCTGCATGCCGCCAAGCTGTGCTTCGACCATCCGCGGACGAAGGAGCGCCTCTGTTTTGAAGCGCCGCTGCCCGCGGATCTTGAGGGGTACTTGGATAATTTGCGCCGTGCATAGTACAATCAAGCTCGAATCGCTTAACGCTCATAAGGAAATTCCATGCGAGAAGTAGCTGTCGCTGTTGTTCAAATGAGTCCTAAGCTCGGTGAAACCGACGAAAACCTGATCAAGATGTCCGAGATGATCAGCAAAGTGGCGACCGCGCAGCGTGTCGATCTGATCGTGTTCCCCGAACTCATCACGAGCGGGTATGAGCTGGGTTTGCGCTTTACCGAAAAGGCGCAGCGTGTGCCCGGTCCGACGGTCAACCTTATGGCGCAGCGCGCCAGTGAATACGGTGTGTATATCGCCTTCGGCATGGTGACCAAAGAAAAAGTCGAAAGCGTGCTCTACAACTCGGCGGTGCTGGTCGGCCCGGAAGGCGATGTTGTCGAAACCTACCATAAAATTCATCTGCGCGGCGAAGAACGCATGGCGTTCCGCGAGGGTTACCAGATGCCCGTGATCGAGACAGAGATCGGCACCATCGGTTTGATGGTTGGCTACGATCTCGCCTTCCCGGAAGTTGCCCGGTCGCTCACACTGGATGGCGCAGAAATTCTGTGCGTGCTGGCCAACTGGGAAGCCTCAGACGTGGACGCCTGGAAGACCTTCATGCGTGCCCGCGCTTACGAAAATGCAGTCTTCATGGCCGGATCGAACCGCGTTGGCGAAGATGTGACCATGACTTTTGGCGGCGACAGCATGATCGTCGGGCCGCGCGGTGACATCTACGCGACGATGGCGGGCGATACGAACCCGGATACGGGCGCGCCTAATGAAGGCTTTGTCGTGGCACGCATCGACGTGGACGAAATCCGCCGCAGTCGCGAAGAATGGCAGTTGATCCAGAATCGCCAGCCGACCGTTTACAAGTCCATCGTCCGGCGCTACTAGATCGATCACTATGCCGACCGAGACTCTCGAAACTACCGCGCAGCTCGTTGCACCCACGTTAACCGATCAGATTATCGGCTTCGTTCCGCAGCTGCTGCTGGCGCTGGTGATTTTCATCGCCTTCTGGATCGTGAGCATCCTCTTTCGGGCGACCGTGCGCCGTTTCGGGAGCAAAACCCGGCTCGATGACTCGGTGCTCGACCTGATGACCCAGGTGATCGGGCTGACGATCATTGTATCCGGTCTGCTGACCGCGCTGGGTACGATCGGCGTCGATGTCTCTGCGCTGGTCGCCGGGCTGGGGATCACGACCTTCGCCGTTGCTTTCGCCTTGCAGGATATCATCGGCAATTTGCTCTCCGGCATTCTCATCCTGATGTATCGCCCGTTCCGGCGTGGCAATTACATCCGCGTGGGGGCACACGAAGGGATTGTGACCGATATCGACCTGCGCTATACCACCCTGCAAACGGAAACCCAGCGCATCCTCGTGCCGAATCGGACGCTGTTTCAGGAGTCGATTATTGTGAGCAACAACACGCCGACATTTGCTTCCGTGCAGATTCCCCCCCCACGACCCGCGCAGCCTCCACGCTGATGTGTCATGACCGACGGCGCAGGGTACTCCAAGCGATCACTGATTGAGAAGCTCGGTGTTAAACCGGGGATGCGCATCGCTTTTGTGCATGCCCCGGACGCGTACACGCCGGGCGTGCTGCCGGCTGGTGTCGAACTCGATTTGACTCCGCCGCTCGACCTGATTCAACTGTTCACCCGTGATTTCGCCACACTGGACGCCGACTTTGACCGCCTCGCTGCACTGCTCAAGCCGAACGGAATGCTGTGGGTATCGTGGTACAAGCAGTCAGCGGGCATTCCGACTGACCTAGACGAAAATATCATCCGCGCGTATGGTTTGGCGCACGGGCTGGTGGATGTCAAAGTCATCGCCGTCGATGCCTTGTGGTCAGGCCTCAAGTTTGTCTATCGCCTCAAAGATCGCCCAACATGAACTCATCGCGTCTCTCGATTCTCGCCTTCGTCCTCCTCATTGTCACATTGATCGGCGGTGCGGTTCTGCTCCTCAGCACCCGACCTGACCCCGTGCACATCGTCATTGAACCGCCGATTCCGACCCCAACCGCGACGCTTCCCGCTGATATTCAGGTGTACGTCACCGGGGCGGTCAACCAGCCGAATCAAGTCATCCGGTTGCCGTATACCAGCCGCGTGAGCGATGCGCTGGTGGCGGTGGGCGGCGCGGCGGCGGCTGCCGATTTGACGCGCGTCAATCTCGCAGCGGTGCTGCATGACGGCGATCAGGTGCATGTGTTTGCCGTCGGGGAGGGGCTTGTCGCGGGTGCCGACGATCCGGTCATCGCTACGCCGCAGGGTGGGGTTCGGATCAACGTCAATTCGGCCACGTTGGACGAGCTGATGACACTGCCCGGCGTCGGGGAAGTCCTCGCGCAGCGCATCATCGACCGCCGCGATCAGGTGGGACGCTTCGCCAACATGACTGATTTGGACGCCATCGAAGGCATCGGCGACTCGTTGATACAGCGTCTCGAACCACTGGTAGTGTTTGATTAGGTCAGTTGTAACTTTTTTTTCACCCCACCCCCGCCCCTCCCCGAATTCAGGGAGGGGAGCCAGCAAAAGCGCTGTTGGTCTCCCCTCTCCCCGCTTGCGTGGGAGAGGGGTTGGGGGTGAGGGGGACGCGTAAATGCCCCTTATCCATAACTTGCGTTTGGCTCGGTCAAGGTAAGGCTATATCGGTAAGTGCGTAGAATAGCGTGAAGTGGGTTTTCCAGATCGGTTTTGGTGGTTTGTGGACGAGGCATGCCTCGTCCCTACGAGAAAAACAATCTTTCGT
>CALKIA010000477.1 GCA_937988705.1 uncultured Chloroflexota bacterium
TGCCTTGCCCCTACAGACCCCATACCATCCGTTTAGAACCACGAACTAGCACCAAGGGTTACTGGTCTGGCGCGCCTACGGGGGGATGCAGCAAAAAGGACGAGGTGAGCCTCGTCCCGACACGTGCAGATTTGAGCAGTGCATGCGGTCTAGGCGTCGTCGCTCTCGACGAATTCGAGCGAGGCGCGCGGGCGCACATGCGCTGAGGACGCGCTGGTAGACGCGGCCCGTTCGCCGCTGTAATTGGGCAGCGCCGCCGCGCAATGGGGGCACAGATCCCACGAGAGTTCGAGCATGCGACCGCAGCGCGGGCACGGCTTTTTGAGGCGCGTGTGACAGTTCGGGCAGGCCTGCCAGTCATCGCGGACGCGCTGTTTACAACCGGGGCAAATCGGTTTCTCTTCGATCTCTTGCAGCAGGGCTTCTTCTTCCAGCGAGCGTTCATAGGCCTCGGACAGCGTTTCACGAGGACGCAAGAACAAGTAAATCAGCAAGCCGGGAAAAGTGAGCAGCGCGACCATGAGCGCGACGAGAATCTGCGCCAGCGCGTCGCGGGAACGCGCCCGCATGTCTCGATACGTCCAAATGATCATCGCCAGCCACGCCGCCGCTAAAATCATGCCGCCGTAGACGACAATGCCTGTTAAAATTCCGTCGTTGATAATCATCCATGCACCTCAAGCGTACAAATTCAGTATAACAACGTCGACTCACCAGCGCAATTGCGCTCACCCCGCGTCCATGTACAAATAGTTATTTCATAGTAGAATGACAATTCTCTTTGTCGGAAATCACTAAGGAACATTCATCGGTGACTCCATTGAACCGCTTACTTGCAGCTGGTGCGGGCGGTCTGACCAACACAGAACTTATTGCGCTTTTGTTGGAAGAAGCAGCCGAAACAACCGAAAGCAGCCGCACCTCAGCCCAACGACTCCTAGCGGCGTATCCGGATCTCCACGAATTGGCACAAGCCGCCCCGCTCGATTTGCAGCGCATCTTGTCCGCGACTGAGTCGGGACGGATCGCGGCGGTATTTGAGCTGTGTAAACGGCTGGCGCGCGAACAATCGGTCGAACGGCCAGTGATTGCAACGGCGGCTGATGCCGCCGCGCTGCTGGCGGATATGGCGTATCTAGCTCAGGAAAATGTGCGCGTGCTGCTGCTGGATATCAACCGCCGCGTGATCGCCTCGCCGACCGTGTATATCGGTACGCTGACCACCTCGGTTCTACGCGTGTCGGAGATCTACCGCGAGGCGATCACCCGCGGCAGCGCCCTGCTGATTTTGGCGCACAATCACCCATCAGGCGATCCGACACCGTCGCCGGAAGATGTGGAAATGACGCGGGCACTCGCGGCGGCGGGGCGACTGCTGGATATCGCGCTGGTCGATCATCTGATCATCGGGCGCGGGAAGTGGGTGTCGCTGCGGGAGATGGGGTTTAGTTTCTAGGGAAAACCTCACCCCTGTCCCTCTCTTCTAAACGAGGAGAGGGGAACGAAAGCGTTAGCCGAGGGGAATTTCGTGGCCGTCGGCCAGCAGCGCGAGTTCGCTGACATAGACTTCGTATTCGTGACCCGAGGCATAGAAGCGCACTACGGTAATCGACTGCGGACGCTGGGGCATGGGGAACTGAGTTAGCAAATTGCCACTCTCGTAGATGTACCACGTATCTTCGTTAACGATTTCGTGCTGTGTGCAGCCGGTGCTGTCGCAGTTGAGCGGAAATCCCAATTCTGGTTTGAAGTTCGAGAAGAAGCCGTGATACCAGGTCACCAGCTGCGGATCGCCGAGTTCGTTCAGGGCAGGTACGAGCGGATAGTAGTCCATGCGCAGCATGAGCGGACATTCGCTGCCCTGCGAGCCGCAGGTGCTCAACGAGTGGCCCGCAATCTTGAAGGTCGCGCGCACGGATAAATAGTTCAAGCGCGAAACATTCAACCCCTGCGTGCCGAAAGCGAGGGTGCACGACGTTTCGGCGTGGGAGACCGCGCCGTTGTCGCGGAAGAAGCTGAGCGTTGGTCGGCCATCTTCGTTTACAAGCCGGTAGAACCCTTCCGGCGCGTCGTTTTCGACGCTGTTGCAGCGCCACGTATACGCTGAACGGGGATTCGTATCGTTGTAGTCCGCGACATTTTCCTCGCTGAAGGTGCGCGCACCGATCAAGCTGGTGAACGCCAGCGAGGTGTCAAGTGCATCGGTATCGACCTGATAAGCAACCCGTTCACCGGAGGGAACGCGGACGCTCTCCTGCTGCCCCGGTCGGAGCAGCACCGCCTCGCCGCCATTATTGGTCACGGCGACCTGTGAGCCGATGGCAGCAATCGAATACTGCCCCGGCGCGGTCAGCCAGATAGCCGCGCCCTGCGTGGTGCGCAGCGTGATCAAAATCGGTCGCCCCAGGTTCTGGGGAATATAGACGTCCAGATCGCCGTAGACAGACGAAAAATCAAGCCAGTAGGATTGACTACCCCAGTCGAAGCGCGGGCGCGTCACATTCTTCATATCGACGGCCGTACCACTCTTGAGCGTGACAGTCGCCACCGGGAAATTCTCGCGGGTTTGATCGTAGACGGTGAGCGCCGCCTGTGAGATGGTGTCAGTGCTGATGAGCGCGCTGTTGAACAACTGCAACCCGGTGCGTACCCCCTGCTCGATCATGTCTGAACCGACGACGACCGCCGTGCCGCGACTGACGCGCAGTTCCGACTCCATCGGCAAGGTTGACTCGAACAAAAAGAAATACGCCCCGATCACGGAGGCGACACACAACACACAGAACACTGCAAACGAAATGAGCAGCACACCCCACGCGACCCGCTGCGTGCGATCAAGCGATGCTGATGGAATCACAGACTCAGCCAAAACCCTACCCCCAGTTCCACGCGAGGCCATTATAACACAAGGATTCCTCTACCTAGAGAGGAGGCGGGTCAGGTATAATAGTCCGAAATAGTCGTGGGTATGTGGAGAGAAGTCGGGCATGTCTGGTCACAGTAAATGGTCAACGATTAAGCGCAAGAAGGGCGTAGCGGACGCGCAGCGGGGCAAGATTTTCACGCGCATCGCGCGCGATATTTCGCAGGCGGCGCGTGAAGGCGGAAGTGACGAAAATTCGAATGCTAAGCTGAAGCTCGCCATCCTGAAGGCAAAACAGAGCAATATGCCCAAGGAAAACATCGAACGCGCAATTCTGCGCGGCACGGGCAAGCTCGACGGCGCGGAGATGGAAGAAGTCACGTATGAAGGCTACGGCGTCGAAGGCGTCGCGTTCCTGATCGACACGCTGTCGGATAACAAGAACCGCACACTGGCGGAAATCAAGCGCGTGTTCAATAAGGCGGGCGGCGCGCTGGCCTCGGCGGGGTCGGTGGCGTGGCAGTTCGAACAGAAGGGTTACATTGAACTGGCGGGCGACAACCTCGATTTTGATACCGTGTTCATGACCGCCGCCGAAGCGGGCGCGGAAGACGTGGTGGACGACGAAGGCGCGATCAGCGTGTACACGCCTCGGGAAGCGCTGAGTCTCGTGGAAGAAGCCCTGACCGCCGCGGGCTACACGGTGGAAAACAGCGAACTTAGGTGGATTGCCAAGAACGAATCTGAGGTCAGCCCAGACAAAGCGGTCGCTAACATGCGCATCATGTCTAATCTTGAAGAATTGGACGATGTGCAGGCCGTCGCCAGCAACCTCATGATCACGGATGCAGCGCTCGAAGCCTTCGAGACTGCCTAACTGATGCTGTCGTTAGGAATCGATCCGGGAACAGCGACGGTCGGGTACGGCTTGGTCAGAGAACTGAACGATGGTTCTCTCCAAGCCGTCGATTACGGCGTGATCACCACCACCCCCGCGCTGCCAATGCCCGAACGCCTCAAGCTAATTTACGATGGCATCACGGCGCTCGTCGAACGGCATCAACCGGATCGGGCGGCGGTCGAAGAACTGCTGTTCGGCAAGAATGTGAGCACGGCGATCACCGTGGCGCAGGGACGCGGCGTGATTCTGCTGGCGCTGGTCAACGCGAAAGTGCCGACGCAGGAATTCAAGCCGACCTTCATCAAACAGTCGATTTCCGGCTACGGGGGTGCGAAAAAACCGCAGATGCAGGAGATGATCCGCATCCTGCTGGCACTGGAAAAAATTCCGCGCCCCGACGACGCGGCCGATGCGCTCGCGATCGCCATCACCGATTTGCACACAGCACAATTCAATTCATACTAAATAACGTGAGCTCCGGATATTGTTGATCTCACCCCACCCCTCCCTGAATTCTGGGAGGGGTGCCAACAGCGCTCGTAAAGTTGCTCCGTGTGTAGGTTGAGGGGTTTTTGAACAACCTCACATCGTGTCCCAACCATGTTCCGGTCAAGGTGAGGTGTGCCTCGCCCAGAGGTCGATATGATTGCTAGTCTGGAAGGAAAAGTCGCCGTTTCCGCGTTCGATCATGTGGTCGTGGTGGTCAATGGCGTCGGCTTCAAAGTATTCACGCCGCGCGGCACCGTCGAGGCGCTGGAAGGCGAAGCGGTTTACCTGCACACCGAGATGATCGTGCGGGAAGATGCGATCACGCTGTACGGCTTCGGTACCGTGGCCGAACGTGACGTGTTCAACAAGCTGATCATGGTGAGCGGCATCGGCCCAAAGGTCGCGCTTTCGGTGTTGAGCAGCGTGAGCATCGATACGCTGCGGAACGCGGTCGCCACGGGGCAGCCTGATCTACTCGGACGCATCCCCGGCGTGGGCAAGAAGACCGCCGAAAAGATCGTGTTCGAGCTGAAGGATAAGCTCAAGGGTGCGGACGGGATCATCGCAGCCAGTTCAACTGGCAACGTGGACAAGGACGTGATGGACGCGCTGATCACCTTCGGTTACAGTATCGCCGAAGCGCAGGCGGCGCTGCAAGCAATCCCGGGGGACGCACCGAAAGACTTCGACGAACGGATGCGGCGGGCGCTGCAATATTTCATTTAGGTACCCTACCCCTTACTTGCGATCCCACCCCCACCCCCTCCCCGAATTCAGGAAGGGGAGACCGACGAGTCTGTTTGTGGAGCTTAATGGGTATGGGGAACAGCATTGAGAATAGGCAGAGATGATGACGACTCCGATAGTAAATTTAGGCGTGCGCGCCGATGTACTGGATAAGGGCTTTGTCGAACTGCTCGACTACATGCCCCACCCCGCGACCAACGTCTCTGGCGATCTGGCGATCGTCAACGCGGCGCGGGTCAGCTTTATGGGCGAAAGCAAAGGCGCAGACGCCGACCGCAAACTGCTGGTCTATCTCCTGCGCCATCAGCACACCAGCCCCTTTGAACAGGTGCAGTTCAAGTTTCGCGTCAACGCGCCGCTGCTCACATACTGGCAGTGGATTCGGCACCGCACGTTTCACTATCAGAGCGTGAATTCGCAGTCGGGGCGCTACACGCCATTTGACGAAAACGACTTTTACGTGCCGAGCGTGTGGCGGCAGCAGTCCAAGAGCAACAAGCAGGCCAGTGAGGGAGAACTTGCGCCGGAAAAGTCGGCAGAGTTGATGCAAAAGCTGCTGACGCACTACGATCAGGGCTATAACCTGTACAGCGAAGCCTTAGAAGCGGGCGTGTCCAAGGAGATGGCGCGGCTGTTTCTGCCGGGCTTCAGCGTGTATTACACGTGGGTGATGTCGGTTGACGCGCTCAATCTGATGAATTTCCTGCGCTTGCGCATGGCGCCGGACGCCCAGTATGAAATCCGCGTGTACGCCGAAGTGATTTACGAGCGGTTCTTCAAGCCCGCGCTGCCGTGGACGGCCCAGGCGTTTGAGCAATACATTCTGGGACGCGGCGACGCAAGCGATCCGACGACGGATTGACGATCTCAGACATCAACCTCCCCCCCAACCACCTCTCCTTTAGGCGAGGGGCTAGGGGGAAGGTTTGTGCTTCTGGTGCGCGACCTAAACCCCCGGTCGGAACAAAATCGCCGTGACTTCCGTGCTGAACAGCAGCATCAGCACCGTCGCAATCACGATGTACTGCCCGTACGGCAGCGGCGTGAACAGCGCGTAATGTCGCCCCGCCATCCGCCGCGCGATCAGGTACAGAATTGCCCCGAACGCCCCGAGGAACACCGTGATGAACATCGTCGCGATCAAGGGCTGCCAGCCGAGCACCAGCCCTGACAGGGTGATCAGCATCACATCCCCATAACCGAACGCCACCTCGTTGATTTGATGTCCGTTGATCTTCGACAGGACATAGGTGAACAGAAATCCGCCCATGTACAGGATGAAAAACACGCCAAATCCCACCAGCGCGCCGAGGATCGCCTGACCCAGGTCAGCCCCATAGCCGGTGGTCGCCGCATCGATCAGCGCGACCACATACGACGGGATGATCACGACGAACAAAATCAAGCGGTGTTCGAGGTCGATCACCGTGATTAACGTGAATATGCCCATGTAGATCAGCCAGAAGGCGAACTGCAAGCCCGTCATTTTGGGGTCGTTTTCCGTACTGAACAACGCCAGCAGCATCAATGCGGCAGTGAGCAGCTCCGTGGCCGGGTGACGCCAACTGAGCTTCGACCCGCTCGGTGCGCTGCGCTTCCCCAACAGGTACGCGGTCAGGCCAAGCCACGCGCTGACTGGCCGTGGGCTGAGATCGGGATACCGGGGCGGAAACTGAATCCGGCGGCGGTGGGGCAAATCATCGGCGAGCATATTGACCACGCCGCCCACGAGAATTCCGAGCAGCGCAATGAGCACATAGACCATAAGGTTGACTCCGGTGAATCGCTCGCGTCCGACCGCCTTATTTCGGGATCGGTGGCGCGGGCGGCAGTAATGAAAGCGACAGTATGATCATGAGGATGAAGGCGATCAGCGCGCTTGTCAATATGGCGATTCGCGCTGTACCCGTGAGCGGCGTCGGCGGATCATCTGGAGCGGGCGTATCGCCGATCTGGATCTCAATCCGTTTCACTTGCGTGTAGTCAATCAACCAAGCCGCTAATTGGGGCTGTAGACGATCTTTCAACCCGACAATCAGGAATGGGGTGGTGGGATACGCCGCCTGTGCCACATCAACCGGTGACGGAATGGGATCACTGTTGGGATGCGTGTGATAGAAACCGGCCAGCTCTAATCCATTCGCCCCGCCGATCACCCGTGCCAGCTCGCGCTCATCCAGTCGATACTGGTGCAGCGGATCGTCCGCCACATTAGTGATCGGCACGACGCGGCGCACTTCACCGCCCACACCGAGCAGCACGCCACACGCCTCGCACGGATGTTCCGCCTGCCCATGCTCGACAATTTGCCGTACCAACGCCTCTTTCAACCACAACAACATTGCTCTCCAATCCGTGAGTCTTCTTTCACCCCTCTCCTCTTTTCGGAGAAGGGCCGGGGGTGACGCCATCTTGTCTCCCCTCTCCCTTGGGAGAGGGGCCGGGGGTGAGGCCATCTTGTCTCCCCTCTCCTTTAGGAGAGGGGCAGGGGGTGAGGTTTGTTTCTCCCCTCGAGGGGCTGGGGGTGAGGTTAATTCTCTTCCTCCGCCGACGCCTCCGGCACGACAAACGTCTCCACCAACCGATGTTGCGGCGGGTTGCGCGTCTCATAAAACAGATCCGCCGTCAGTGTGTACGTTCCCGCCGGGTCTTGCAATCCCCGCAGATGCATGGTGAATTCCATGTCGCTGTGCATCGTCTCGATGATACTCAACTCACTCACAATCTTGCCCGCTTCTGTTCGCGCCGCCAACAACAGATTCGGGCGTTCGAGAAACGGCGTGACGCGAATGTGCAGGTACACGCGGAAACGATCCGGGTAGACCACCACTTCCAACTGTTCGATTTTCACATCTTCGCGCGGCTGCGGCGCGTTTTCCTCGTCAAAAAACTGCATATTCATAGCTGATTTCCTGTTTGTCTGTTCTCCGGAGAGCGGACTTGATCGACGCCGTTCCCCCTCTCCCTTGGGAGAGGGACTAGGGGCTGCCAAGCCTCACCCCAAGAACCTGACGGTTCTGTTCCCCCTCTCCCTTGGGAGAGGGGGTTAGGGGGTGAGGTTAGCCTGTGATCGCTTTGAGTGCCGCCCATGCTTTATCGAACTGTTCGCTTGGCACCAGCAGATGATCGCGGCTGTACGCGCCGAACGGCAGAATCGTCACGCCTGCCTGCGCCAGCGTCGCTGCGACGCGTGCCATGAAGCCCGTCAGCGTCGGTTCGAGCTCAACATCGAAGGTGATCAGGCGGTAGGTGCTCGCACTGGCTGTGTGCCCGTACAGGCGCCGCGCGAAATCGCTGAGCGCCTCATCCGCTAGCACCAGCGTGACCTCATCTTTGTCGAGGATCACCGCGCCGAACGGCTCGTTGATTTCCGCCAGCACGCCCGCCGCCGCCACGACTCCGCGCGCGGGCAGCTTGATCATCCGGTAAACTTGGTTGTCCGTGTACAGCTTCGCCGCTTTGAGCGCATCCTCTACGGTTTGGCTCATGAGAGTCCTATTCGTCGAACTGATAAGTTCCTTCAGCATAGAATCTTACCTGACGATTCGCCAGCTTTTGCTGCATCCACTGGCGCAGTATCATGTTTTTCTCATCCAGATCTTTGCCGGCGTCCCGTAGATTATCCAGCGGGTAGTTGACGCGAATCGCCCGACCGTTCACAATATGGCGGCTGATTCCCGGCGGCAGGTAAGCATATTCGCGGGCTGCATCGATGATGTCACGCGGTGTGTAGCGTTCAAAAATCACCAGCGCGATCGCATCTGGGTACAGCGACCAGACTTCGTCGGTATCGACCAGCGTCGTCCGGTGCAGCGCGGCGTGGGTCTGGTACACGGCAACGACCTTACGCAGCGCCGCGTTCCGCTCGTGCAGCGAACTATTCGGCGCGTAGATCGAGACGACGCGCCCATCGCGCAGATACATCTGCGCCAGTGCTTCATCCCGCTCGTCGTCCACGGGGCTGAATTCGTGCAGGGTGAGCGCGTGATCGGCATCACCTTCACCGAGGCTGATGTCGTTGATGAGATCGGGCGCGTCGCCTTCCGCGAGTGTGATTTCGGGCATCGCGCGCAGCTGCTGCAAAAAGGCGTCGATATTCCACCCGGCGACCACATGCTGCCAGTTGTCGAGGTCGACCAGTCCGCTCTCATAGCTGGCGACCTGCACCAGAATATGCGGGTAATCGAGCGCCGAAAAGCAGTAGGCGCGGTTCGCCCCGTCCAGAATGACGTAATCGCCGTTGCCCATCGGGGCGACAAGCGGCGGGTTGATCATAAAGCGCGCGGTCTTCAGGCTCTCAATCAGCGGCGCAGATCGCTGCGAATCGTGCTCCTCGTGCGGCTTCAAACTGGCAGTCGGCACGATGCGCAGATCTGGCGTGGGAACATCTTTGGTGGTCATGATTTTTCAGCCTAACCGATTAAGTCAACGCTCACTGTCAAGGTTATCATGTCCGCCCGTGCGCGGCAATTTAAGTCGGATAGATTATACAGTCAGCGCTGGCGTGAAAGGGTATTTGTGATGGGTGCACATGAGCAGGGCGCGAACGCGACGACGGGCCGCTGGTTGACCATTCCGCGCACGCTGTGTTTTGTCCTCAACGGGGATGCTGTTCTGCTGATGAAACGCGCGCCGCACAAGCGCGTCTTTCCCAACCGCTATAATGGGGTGGGGGGGCATATCGAGCGCGACGAAGACCCACTGACCTCCGCGCACCGCGAAATCCTCGAAGAGACAGGCTTACACGTCCGCGATCTGCGCTTGCACATCGTCTACAACATCGATGCGGGGGAAGCGACTGGGATTATGCTGTTTGTCTTCACCGCGCAGGCCGATCAGCGCGAAGTGGTGGCCAATGCCGAAGGCACGCTCTACTGGATTCCGCGCTCCGAGGTCTATGCGCTCGATCTGGTCGAAGACTTGCCGCTCATCCTGCCGCGTATCCTCGACCACCCGCCTGCCGTGCCTCTGTTTGCCCATTTGAGTTATGATGCGCACGATGTAATCCAGCTTCGTTTTGCCGAGGTGACCGAATGACCGCTGTTTCTCCGCCAACGACCGCGCCGCGTCGTAGTCCGCTGCGCCGTGTGGGCTGCACCATCTTGCTGATCTTCTGGTTCACACTCCTGCTGCTGCCGTGCTTTTTGATCGTCATGGCGACGCAGGGCGAGCTGACCATCCCGCAGGGCAGTTTACCGGGGCAGCATCTTCGGGTGTGGCTGATTATGGAGGCGGACGAACGTGGCTTCGGCGTGTCCAGCACGTCGACTCATCCACTCGCCGCGGATACCCTCGGCTTGCAGACCAACATCAACTTTCTGCTCTGGTCAGGTTCGGCGGATCCGCTCATCTACTGCGATACCTTCACCCGCGCTGACGCCGCCGCCCCGTGGACGCCCACCACCACCGCCTCCGGCGCCTGCCCCGTACCCTAGAATAATTTTGTCGGAACGCACTTCGGCGCTTCCGCAGCTTCGCCACGACACTCCATGCTTGCTCCCCTCTCCCTTGGGAGAGGGGCCGGGGGTGAGGCTGATCTCTTCGCTTACTCTGACAATTGCTTGGCTTTCTGACTCCGCTCTCCTTTAGGAGAAGGGCCTAGAGTTTGGCTCTTTTTACAAATGCACGATTGTTCGGCTCTCTGCGGGTTATTATGCATCTTAAAGAGCCAAACCTATCGGTTCATGTAGGGTATTTAGAGTTCACAATCCTTCATGAACCCTCTTTAACCCGAAATAGCCAAAGTCCATTCCCCTCTCCTTTAGGAGAGGGGCTGGGGGTGAGGTTTGCTTTTTCTGTGTAACGAGTCTGCGGTGCATGGCTTTCTGACTCCCCTCTCCTTTAGGAGAGGGGCCGGGGTGAGGTTTGCCTTTTCTGTGTAATGAGTCTGCGGTGCATGGCTTTCTGGAGAGGGGGTTGGGGGGTGAGGTTTCTCTCAGTACTGCATCAACTCCGGCAGTTCCTGCGGATTATCCGCGAGACGCACGCCCGCTGCCCGCAGCCCATTGATCTTCGCTCGTGCGGTCGATTTCTCGTCGTATACAATCGCGCCCGCGTGCCCCAGCAAGACGCCGGGCGGGGCGGTCTTCCCGGCGATATACCCGAACACGGGTTTGGTCATCCGCGCTTTGATGAATTCCGCTGCTTCGGTCTCGCCGCGCCCGCCGATCTCCCCGATCAGCACCACTTTTTCCGTCTCCGGGTCGTCTTCGAACAGCATCAACGTGTCGACGAATGACGTGCCGAGGATCGGATCGCCGCCGATGCCGACAATCGTCGATTGCCCCATATTCGCCTTGGTCAGCGCCTGCACCACCTCGTACATCAGCGTGCCGCTGCGCGAGACGACGCCCACGCTCCCCGCTTTGCCAATGTAACTGGGAATAATGCCGATACTCGCGTCGCCGGGGGTTAGCAGACCGGGGCAGTTCGGGCCAATCAGTCGCGTGGAGGTTTGCTTAAGGTATTCGCGGATGCGCATCATCTCCATGATGGGGATGCCTTCGGTCACGCAGATGATCAGGCCAATGCCCGCATCAATTGCCTCGTAGATCGCGTCGGGCGCGGTCGGCGCGGCGACAAAGATCACGCTCGTGTTTGCCCCCGTCGCATCGACCGCCGCGATCACGCTGTCGAAGACCGGTTTGCCGTGCATCCAATCACCGCCTTTACCGGGTGTGACCCCGGCGACGATGTTCGTTCCGTACTGCATCATCTCTCGTGTGTAGTGGCTGCCTTCGCGCCCGGTGATTCCCTGCACGATGACGAAGTTCTCGCGGTTCACCAGAATCGACATGTTATACCTATACCCCTTCTGCCTGTGTTCCGGTGGCCGCGTGCACCGCGCGGCGAATGGCCTCGCGCAGCGTTCCGGCCGTCATCAGTGTGGGCACCTGCGCCTGCTCGATCACCGTGCGTGCCGGTTCACTGTCCGCGCCGCTCAAATACACGACGGTGGGCAGGGGCTGGGGGAGGGCGGTCAGCGTCTGTGCGGCGACCACACACTGCTCCGCGCCGAACAACGTAAGCACTAGCGCGCGAATCTGCGGGTCACCACTCAGCAGGCTGAGCGCTGCCGCCAGCTTATCCATCCGGAGATCGTTGCCAATATCCATGAAGTTTGCGGCGTGCGCGCTTTCCTCGCTGTAGTGGGCGATCATGTCCATGGCCGCCATCGCCAAACCCGCGCCGTTCGCCAGTACGCCGATTTGACCTTTGAGCGGCAGAAATGCGATCCCGCTTTCGCGCGTCACGCCGTGCGGATTCGGTGCATCCGTCGCTTCTGCTTCTGTCAGCAGTGGATCTTTTCGCAGTTCCCCCGCTTGATCGAGATGCAGCGTGCCGTGTGTCGCGCTGATGCGCCCCTCACTGACGTGGAGGGCTTCCAGCTGGATCAGCAGCGCGTCTGCTGCCAGGTAGCAGCGATACAGATTCGCCGCCAGTTGAATAAATTCGTCCCAGTACTCACGGGCGAGGTTCGCTGTATTGCCGAGGTTGCGTGCCTGATACGTCCGCAAACCGAGCAGGGGACTGATAACCTCATGGGCGATTTCATGCTGACCCTGAAAGACGGCGATGACCGGCGTACCGGCGATCAAATCAGCGGCGATGCGCAGACCGAAATGGAGCGCTGTCGACTGAGTAGGGGGCGCGCTTATGGCAATTTCGAAGCGCGCTAGATAAGCTTGTAGCGCATTCACATTCATGCGTCAGACAATTTCAATTTCCTGATTGACGATCTGCGCGTCTGGATAATGCTGCTCGATCCATTTGATGATCGTATTGATGGATTGATCGATATGCTGGTTCGAGGTCGAGACGGTGACAATCGCAATCACAGACGACTCCCACACGTCATGGTAATCCACCTCCGAGGTGGCCACATTGAAGGTGGTGTGCAGACGTTTGAGCAGCGACTTCAATAGGCTGCGTTTTTCTTTGAGCGACTCGACTCCCGGTAGATGCAGTTCCAACGTACACAAGCCAATTGCAATCCGCGGCATAAGGTTTATGGATAGATTAACTCAACCGTTTTTACCTAGTATACGGGCTTGAGGTATAAATTGCGATACTAGCAATCTGCGCTATTTTATATTGAAATTAAGGTGTGAATCACAATAGTTGACGCATAATGATTCCATGCCTTTTGGATAAATGCCCCCGGAAAGGATGAGCATGCCTTATCGCGTGGTCTGTATCGAAGATGACGCTGAAATGATCGACCTCCTGCGCTTGCTGATGATTCGCGAGGGCTACGATTATATTGGGGCGCGCGGGGGCGTCCGTGGTTTGAAGGCGGTTTTTGAATCCAAACCCGATATCGTGCTGCTGGACTTGATGATGTCGGATATGGATGGTTGGGTCGTCTATGAAACGCTCAAACACGACCCGGAAACCAGCAGCATTCCTATCATCATCGTGACCGCTACCGCCCAGAGCGACGAGAAACTCATCGAGATGCGCGTATCCCGGGACGATCAATATATCTTCAAACCCTTCACCGCCAATGTCCTGCTCAGTACGATTCGTCGCACATTGTCACAAGCGTAAAACCCAAAAACATAGTAAACTTTTTTCAAACCGAAACCGACTTGCTTCGAGGGGAAGACTACCTGATGAAAAACGCTTATCGTCTAGTCATTCTGTGTGTTCTTTTGCTAGGGTCCGCTGGTGCGCTGTCGGCCCAATCCGGCGATCTGTTAACGAACGCCGGCTTTGAAGCGCCTTTTCTTCCGTTGAGTGGCGATGTTCCCAGTAACGTCGCTGCGGGCTGGTCGCCTTGGAATGTACCCGCGTCTGACGGCATGAGTGCGTCGGATAATGTCATGCCCGAATACTTTGCTGCGTCGGACACGGTGAACGGTCTGAGCCTCACCCCGCGTATTCATAGTGGTGCGGATGCGCAGCAGTATTTCTCGTATTATTCGACCCATACCGGCGGCCTCTACCAGCAGGTGAGCGGCATCGCTCCCGGTGCCGAGCTGACTTTCAGCACGTTCGCCTTCCTGTGGGCGTCCGATGCCAGCGAAACGAGCGATGGCTCCGGCGAAATTATCTTCAGCGTCGGCCTTGACCCGGCGGGTGGTACCGATGGCACGAGCGCCAGCATCGTCTGGTCAGAACCCGCGTCGGTCTACGATGAGTGGACTCAGTCCAGCGTGACCGCGACCGCGACGGGCGATCATGTGACCGTTTTCATCCGCTCCACCGCGACCGCTAAGATCGCCAACAATGTGATTTACGTCGATGATGCCAGTTTGACCGCCGTTGGTGGCGCTGCCGTCACCGAAGCCGCGCCCACCGCTGAAGCGACGGATGCCGTCACCACCGAAGCACCCGTGGCCGTTGAACCGACCGCCGAAGTCATCGCGACCGTCGAGGTGACGGACGCCGCGCCGGTTGTTGAAGTGACCGAAGCCGTGACCGAAGCCGTGACCGAAGTTGCGCCGACGTTGGAAGTGGTCGCTACCACCGAAGCCGCGCCCGTCATCGAAGCGACCGCGACCTTTGCGCCGACGGTCACGCCGACTTCTGAAGTGCCGACCGCCGTGGTTGAACCGACCACCGAAGTGGTCGAGCCAACGAGCACCGCGACCACCGAACCGACGACCGTTTCTTCGCCGGTGCCATCGCCCACGCTTGATATGACCGCTTTCCCGCAGTCTTTCATCTACACCGTTCAGTCGGGTGATACGGTGAACGATCTGGCCCTGCGTTATGGCAGCACCATTGACGCGATCATTACCGCCAACGGCTTGAACGAGTTCGGCTTCATCACGGTGGGGCAGGCGCTCATCATCCCGGTGTCGAAGCTGCCGACCGCGTCGGACGCCACCGCCACCAGCGCGCCGCTGGAAGCGACGTCCACTGTTGCAGCGACTGTCGTTGCCCCGACCGAAGTTGTGCCGACTGTCGTTGCTCCGACGCCCGTCCCGCCGACGGTTGCGGCCGTGAATCCGCTCCCCGTCAGCCAACCCGTGACCTATGTGATCCAGTTCGGCGACACGCTTTCCTCGATTGCCTTCCGTTTCGGCACGACGGCCCGCGTTCTGGCTGAACTCAACGGCATCACCAACCCGAACCTGATTTACTACGGCCAACTGCTCATCATTTCGCTGGGCTCGTCCGTGCCGCCGACCGCGGTCTCACCGGCCACGGTGGTCGTCCCGCCCACCGCCCAGCCGACCGCCGTCACTGGCCAGAGCTACCGTGTGCTGCCCGGTGACAATCTCTACACAATTTCACTGCGTTTCGGGGTGTCAGTTTCCAGTCTGATCTCGGCGAATAACCTGTCGAACCCGAACCGCATTTATGTCGGGCAAGTCCTGATTATCCCAGCGTCATGAGCCGCTACCGCGTCCTCCGTAATGCGGATACAGGCGCGGTGATCTTAGGGCGGGCGCGGTGGTGTGCGAGCTTTTGGTGTCATTTCAAAGGCTTGCAGCTCACCCCGCGCTTGCCCGCTGATCAGGGCTTGTTGTTCGTCACTCGCAGTGAGGGGCGCTCGCACACGGCCATCCACATGTTTTTCATGCTGTTTACCATCGCCGTGGTTTGGCTCGATGCCTCCGGAAAAGTGGTCGATAAAGCGTTGGCGAAACCGTGGCGTCCCATGTATGCGCCGCGCTCGCCCGCCATGTACTATGTAGAGGCGAATCCTGATCTGCTCGACCGTGTGCAGATCGGTGATCGCTTGCGTTTCGATGAGGTTGTATGACGCGTCGCTTGCTCTTTGCTGCTCTTCTCTTGACTCTGTTACTTACGGCCTCTGGCCTGACCGCGCAAGAGACGCCGCAAACTACCAATGTCACGATCCACGTCGTTCAGCGCGGTGAAAATCTGTTTCGCATCGCGCTGGAGTACGCGACGACGGTGGAAGTGTTAACCCAGTTAAATGGCATCACGCTGGCTGACAGTATCGCTGTCGGTCAGCGTTTGCTCGTTCCCACGACCACCACCGGCAGCGATCAGGTGCATATCGTGCAGCCCGGCGAAACGCTGGCCAGCATTGCCACGCTCTATGGCTTGTCCGTTGATGCGCTGGCCGCGCAGAACAGCATCGCTGACCAGACCGGCTTTTATGTGGGGTTGGCGCTCATCGTCACGCCTACCAGCGCGCCTGCCGCTGAGGTCGCTTCGACAACGGCCGTCGCCCCCCTGATTCACACGGTGATCTCCGGCGAAACCCTGTTTCGCATCGCTAACCAGTACGGCACGACCGTCAACGAACTCTCGACCGCTAACGGCATCGCCGATCCCGAAACCATCTACGCCGGGCAGCAGCTCATCATCCCCGGCTTTAGCGCGCCCGAGCTCGCCCTCGATTTAGCTGCGCCGCTCACCAGCTTTGATGTCTTTCCGCTCGTCTTGACCGCCGGGCAAACGGGACGCATCCGTCTGACGACTAGCACCGCCGTCACCGTGAGCGGCACGCTGCTTGATCGCGTGCTTCAGGACGGGGTGGAGCAGGATAGCACCCGTCATACCTTGCTCATTGGCATTCCGGCAGACACCGCGCCCGGCATTTATCCGCTCTCGCTTAACCTGACCGATAATGCTGGCCAGCAGGTTCCCTTCACCACCAACGTGCAGGTGATCGGCGGCGGCTACTGGCAGGAATACATCACCGTGCTGGCGGATCGTCTCGATTTGCTCGATCCTGTTGTCAACGATGCGGAAATTCAACTGCTTACCAACACCATGAGCGGCTTTACGCCCACGCGCTATTTTGCTGCGCCGATGGGCTTGCCTGCTGCTGCGCCCCTATCGTCGCATTTCGGCAATCTGCGCTCCTATAATGGCGGCATCTTCGAAACGCGCCATATTGGTACCGACTTCTCGGCGGCTCCCGGTGCGCCCATCTTGGCGACGGCTCCCGGACGCGTGGTACTGGCTGATCTTCTGAATGTGCGCGGCATGACCACGATCATCGATCACGGGTGGGGTGTTTACACCGTCTATTGTCATCAGTCGGATCGCTATGTTGGTTTGGGCGATACCGTGGCCGCCGGACAGGTCATCGGTGCGGTTGGCAGTACTGGGCGCGTTTCTGGCGCGCACCTTCATTGGGAATTGTGGGTGAATGGTGTCCCGGTCGATGCGATGCAGTGGGTTCAGCAGTCGTTTTTATGATCAGGCGTTTCCCGTTTAAATCACGCTCCAACCCCGTCTGGTATCAGCCCGGACGCGTCCGGCAGATTTTCCGCCACGAACGCGGAATGCTGCTGCAATGCGAAAACGGCTGGCTTGACCTCACACTGCTCGCACCCGATACCGTGCGCGTCTGGTGGCGGCTCACCGACGAGCACATCCCGCCTAAGTTCACCACGCTGAGCTCGGATCAATGGCTGGCCGTTGAAAACGAGTTTTCCGATACAGAAGACAACATCGATCTTTTTACACGCGCGATGGCAGTTCGCGTGGCGCGCAAACCGTATCGTCTGCGCATCGAACTCCTGCCGGATCATCATGTGGTCTGTCAGGACTCGACGGGCATTGGCTGGCGCGCATCCGGCGAAATCTCCGTCGCCATGAGCTTCAGTCACGACGAACAGTCTTACGGCTTGGGCGCGCGGGCTTCCCGCCTCAATCTGCGCGGTAAACGCTTCAAGCTGTGGAACACCGACCCCGGTCTGATCAAACGCGATGTAGATCCGCTACCGTTTTCGCAGCCGTTTTATCTCGGCGTGCATCCCCATGCTGCCTATGGCGTGCTGTGGGACAATCCCAATCGCGGTCAGGTGGATCTCACTGGCCATGAACTCGTGTTTGAAGCCGAACGCGGCGACCTGCTGTACACCATCATCGTCGGCGCCGATGCGACCGCCGTCTCCCACCGCTACAACGAGCTGCTGGGACGCTTCGATCAGCCGCCGCTCTGGGCGCTGGGCTACGGGCATCTCGTCACGCCGGATACGCTCCCCCAACTGCTTGCGCCCAACCAGCGCGTACCGACCACTGTGGTCTATCTGGCGGGCGATATTCAGCAGCAGACCATCCAGCAGTTCCACAAAAACGGCGTCAAAGTCATCGCCTCGCTCTCTCCGTCCATCCCGCTCAATGATGGCATTCCGGCGCTGCATCTGACCGAAGAGAACTTGTATTCGCCTAATGGGGTGACGGTCATCCCGGATTTTGCCGATCCGGTCGCGCAGTTAGTCTGGAGTAATCGTCTCGCCTCGCTGATCCGAGTCGGCATTGATGGCTTCTCCCTCGAATCCGCTGAACCGACCGTGACCAATGCCGCGGGCCGACCCATCGTTCTCCCCGAGGAGCTGACGCACACCAACGGTCAGTCGCATACGGAAAATCACAATCTCTTCAGCGGTTTAATGGCGCAGGCGTCGGTGGCGGCGTTCGGCCCGGATCATCGGGCGCTGATTACGACTCGCTCCGGTGGGCTGAACACGCCGCGTTCCGTGTTCGTACGCGTCGGCGGCAGCACTCCCACGTGGGATAACCTGAAAATGAGCATCGGTCAGATCATCAACCTCAGCTTGTCCGGGGTGATGCTGGCCGGCGTCGAAGTCGCGGGCGATGCGGAACTCTACACCCGCTGGTTGCAGGCGATGCTGCTCGTACCGCAGGTGTGCGGCAGCGGGTCTCCTTGGTCATTTGGTCAGCCCTACGAACTTATCAACCGTCTCACACTGGAGCTGCGCGCGCGCTTGCTGCCGTACCTCTATTCGGTGATCGCCTGCAGTCGCCAGTATTCCACGCCCATCATTCGACCGTTGTTCATGTGCGACCCGGCGGTGCGGACTGTCGATGACTGCTACCTCGTCGGGGATATCCTCGTCGCGCCGGTCATCGAACGCGGCGCGGTTTCACGTTCGGTCATGCTCCCCAAAGGTCTCTGGTACGACTACTGGACGAATGAGCCCGTGCGCGGCGGTTCGACGCTCGAAGTCACTGCGCCGCTCGAACGCCTGCCCTTATTCATCCGGGCTGGGGCGATCCTGCCCATGCTCTCGTCGGAACCGGATACCCTGCATTTGCACGTTTTCCCCGGCAACGCCGAAAACGTCCATTACGAGGATGCGGGTGACGGCCGTGACTTTGAACTGGGGAACTACCGCTGGATCTACATGAGCTGCATGTGGGAAGGCGGCGACGCCCGTTTCGTCATCACCCGCCGCAGCGCCGGACGCTACGATCCGCCTTATAAGCGTATTCGCGTGGAAGTCGCGGGCATGCAGAGCGAGCCCTCAGAAGTTAAGCTGGATCGTCAGCGTGCGCCTGTCTGGTACTACGACCGCGGCGTCCTCGAAGTCAACGCCGATGAAACAGTCAATCGCATCGAAATCACCCGCCGCATCCTCCCGAACGACCCGACTCTTCAGCGCCGCCCCCGGTAAAAACCGCCCTCGCTGCTGTGCGTGGCTGAAACCGCCCGTCAACCCCTACGCACGCGAATCACCTCTCCCCATTTACGCGCTCAATGTGCGACAACCGTCCTCGCCAAGCAAAACCGCTCTTCGTAGGGACGCGATTTATCGCGTCCGCAAAACCGCGAAACAGGGTCTAAAAAACTTGCTTCAGATCATTAACCGGGTTTTTCTCCCCCTCTCCTCGTTTCGGAGAGGGGGCCGGAGGGTGAGGTTAGCTCACTGCGCCGGAGGTTGGCTCCGCTCCCCGCTCGCGTGGGCGAGGGGCTTGGAATAAAAAAACCTACCCCTGAGGGTAGGCTCAAATCGATCCCGTTACTTACCGTCAAGCTTCCCCATGGTCTCCCCCTCTCCTTTAGGAGAGGGGGGTGAGGTTAGCTCACTGCGCCGGATTTGGGCTTGGAAATAAAAAAACCTACCTCTGTTTGGAGGTAGGCTCAAATCGATCCTGTTAACTTACCTTCAAACCCACGTTTTTCTCCCCTCTCCTCGTTTCGGAGAGGGGGCAGGGGGGTGAGGTTACGTATACGCTTGGTCGAGCGCCTCAAAGTTCGTGAACAAGAAGTGATCGTGATAGTAGTGGATCCACAGGAACGAGAGGATCCCCGTGTAATAGGCCGTGTCGAAATGCACGTTTGCGTCGGCGAGGCCGGGGCGCAGCATGTTGGACAGTGCGAACACAACGAAGAACACCACCAGCGATCCGACCAGCATGATCGTGCTGAGCAGGAACAAGCCCTTCGAATCTTTGGTGCGCTTGGCGAACCGCGCGACGATCGGCGCATCTTTTTCCAGATCACCGGCCTTCTGCTTTAGTTTGACGATGTAGAAGGTTAGCGCCAGATACTGGAACGAGTGCCACGTGTTCAGCCCTTGGAAGGCCGTGTCGAGATTCGGCAGCGACGGGATGATGAAGGCCACCGTGACCGTCAGCAGTAGGAAGACCGTCTTCGGCCAGTTGAGGCGGTTTGTGCGCAGTTCCCACACCGTTTTGCCCAGAAACAGCACCAGCGCGAGTAGGAAAATGCCCGTCATGAGGATGAAGAACCACTGCGCTTGGAACAACTTCGGAATCACGGTGGTCAGGTCGTTCACACCGACCATGAACCCTTGTTCCCCTTGGCTGATCTTGTAGGCTGCCCACGGGAACAGGCAGGTCATGATCACGCCGTAATCGATCATGCGCGACCAGAACTGAATCTTGTTATGCCGCACAAACTTCGACTCTTTGTGCGCGTACAGTTCCACCACATAGATGATCTGGTGTAAAACGTGCGTTGCCGCCCAGAAGAAGAACACCGTCAATAACAGTTCAATGCTTAAGAAGGCGAGCGACACGACAACGATTGGAATGATGATCGATGAGCGGATCAACATGGGATAACGGCGGTTGAAGTCCTTGTCGAGGCCGGTGCGCAGGAACGTTGACATCATGTGGGGGCCACCAACCGCAATCGCGACGAACGCGTTGACGGCATTCCGGCTGACATCGTCATTGACCGCGAAGACATCCCTCAGCAGCAGATACACCAGATACGGCAGCGGAACGAAAATGACGCTGAAGGTGATGAATGCGAGATCCCAGTTACGGCTGCGCAGCCACAAGCCTGACTGTTGGACAGACTGAGACGGCGTTGTAGAGAAGCTTGCACTTGCAACGCTCATAGGTTTCCTCCCAATTGCTTAGCGTACCTAAGCAATTCTAGCAGAGTTTTACGTTCTGTCACCTATTTCCTCGCGAATTACCACATGATGTTCGCGACAGCGGGCTTCGTACACTTCTTGTGCGCCGACCAGAATGATCGGATCGTCGTAGCGCGCGGGGCGGCCGTTGACGAGGCGCTGCGTACGCGCCGCTGCATCGCCGCACACCACGCAGATCGCGTGCAGTTTCATCACTTCTTCGGCGCGGCACAGCAGTTCCGGCATCGACCCGAAGCACTCACCGCGAAAATCCATATCTAGCCCGGCGCAGATCACGCGCAGCCCGCGTTCAGCCAGTTCGTCCACGACCTCGATGATCGATGGGTCGAAGAACTGCACTTCGTCGATGGCGACGACGGTAGTGTCGTGGTGGAGCAGGGGAGTGATTTCGGCGGGGGTGCTGATCGGTTGCGCTTCCAGATTCTGGCCGCTGTGGCTCGTCACTTTTTCGACGGCGAAGCGGTCATCGATCAACGGTTTAAAGACTTGCACTTTTTGTTTGGCGATCATGGCGCGGCGCACGCGGCGAATCA
>CALKIA010000478.1 GCA_937988705.1 uncultured Chloroflexota bacterium
AAAACGGTGCTGGGGCGTATCTACATCTTCCATGATGTGACGCCGGAGCGGACGGCGCTGCGGCTGCGCGCGAAATTCCTGTCGAGCATTTCGCATGAACTGCGCACGCCGCTCACGGCGATTCGCGGATTTGCTGAGTTCATCCTCGAAGCGACGGGCGATGATTTGCCCGATCTGGCGCGGGAATACACCGAGATCATCCTCAACAGCAGCAAACATCTCAACCGGGTGTTCAACGACATGATCGAGATCACGCGGGCGGACGCGGGCGAGATGAAACTCAACAAGAGCGACATGCACCTGCCGGATGTGATCATCGACGTGGTGGCGCGGCTGCAATTGCAGTACAAAGCGAAGAAGCAAAAAGTCATCATGGATTTGGATGACGATCTGCCGCCCGTCCATGCCGACCTCGACCGCATGTCACAGGTGGTGACGAATCTGCTCACCAACGCGATCAAGTACTCGCCGGAGAAGGGCAATATCTTCATCTCGACGAGCCTCGTCCGCGAGACGAGCGCCCTGCCCGATACTGCGCCGCACGATCTGCACCTCCCCGCAGTGCTGGTCACGGTGCGCGACGAAGGCAAAGGCTTGAATCACGAAGAGGCGGAAAAAGTGTTCATGCCCTTCTTCCGCACGGAAGACGCCAAACGCGCGAAGATCGAAGGTGTGGGCTTAGGTTTGGCGGTCACGCGCAGCATTGTCGAAGTGCATCGCGGAAAGATCTGGGCTGTACCCAGCACCAAAAGGCAAGGCGGCGTGTTCATGTTCACGATTCCGACTGCGCGTTAGTTCGGCCACAGCAGAGAATAGGCCCGTCCCGCCCTGAATTCGGGGTGGGGCGGGCGCGCCGTGTCTCCCCGCGTGTGAGGGCGAGAAACGCCCTGTCCGGGGCTGAGGGTGGGACGTGTATCGCTTGATCCGGGAATTTCTGGGAACGTTTTCAAAAAATCATAAATTTGTTGCGTAGGCAACAAGTTCATACAACTTTTTTAACCTGATTGCGTTTATACTATAGGTATCATAGTTTGCGGTAGGCGGATTAATGCAGTCAATTTATGACGAACTTCAAACAGCGATGGACGCTGAGTTAACACCCAAGGTCGTTGATATCCTTGTCGACATTGCCGATCATTTGATCGACCGTGGCGAACGCGAACGCGCGATTGAAATTCTCACGTTTGCGCTGATGTACCCCATGCGCTCAATTACTTTTGAACTGGCCGAACTGCGTTTTCGTGAACTTGAAGCCACGATGTGTCCGCGCGTTTTGCTGGATGCGCGCACGCTGACTCAGGAATTGACGCTGGAAGATCTGGTGAAGCTGATTATCGCCGAATTCGCGGAGTAAACTTCGCGTCAAAGTTGAGCGGGGCGCACCACGCTGCGCCCCGCTGGTTTTACGTGCCGGACGTTCTAGCGCACTGTGAACCGACAGGTGCCCGACTGTGACGGATTGCTCGTGCCGGGGCCGAACTGCGCGAAACCGTCGCTGATGGCGTTATTCCACGTCACGCTGTAGGTGATGAGGTGCTCGCCGATGGCCAGCGGTTCAGAGGATGGCATATACCAGAACACAATGTAATGCCCCGCCGAGTCCCGCCCGATTGATCCGGTAAACTGACGCCAATTTGTAAACGGTTGACCATCCAACGCCACTTGATAGACGGCATTGGCCATGTGATCGCGCACCTGCTGCTCGGTTTGCGCGTACCAGCTCCACCACACATCGACGGTTGAGCCCGTGCGCAGGTTGGTAGGCGCGGGGGAACCAAAGGCGCGGTCATCGCAGTACGCCAGCACATCCACGCCCGTGCGCACCGAACTATCGCCGCTCGGTGGGGCGGCGCCGGTCGGCGTGGATGTGGGCAGCGGGCCGCCGGTGGGGCCACCCAACAGGGCGCTCGTGGTTGGCGGGAGGGATCCGCCCCCCGCCAGCGCAGTCGCCGTGAGGTTGATCGCTTCGATATTCGGTAGTTGAATGCCCGCTGTGACCGTGGGGAGGCCAGCGGTCGTGGTGCCCGGGAGCGTCGCGGTGACGACCGAGCGCGGCGGAGTCGGCGTGATGGTGCCGCCGCCGAACAGGGCGGTCGGGAGCGGTGTGCCCAAAAACAGACTGGTCAGGTTTGGGCTGGGCGTGAGCGTCGGGAAGGACGTCGGCGTCGCCTGAATGCGAATCAGGATGGACGATACCCAGCCTTCGGTGCCGTCATCCAGCCGCACATTGAACCAATCGCCTTCCAAATTGGTGCCGAGAACCTCTAGCCGAGTTCCCGGTCGCAGCGCGGTGATGGCGGAGAAGGTGACATCCGGCCCGGTCCGCAAGTTGATACTGTTGACGGATTCGACACTGCCAATGATGGGCGGCGTCGCCGATGGGGTGAACGTTTCAGAGGGCGTTGGTGGAATCGTCGTCGGCGACGGAGTAAAGGTCGCCGTGGGCAGCGGAGTTCGTGAAGGAATCGGCGTGGCCGTGAAACGCGGCGTCATGCTGACGATGGGTGCGAGCGTGGCGGTCGGCGCGATCACAGCTTCGCCGCCCGGATTTCCGTTACACCCGGCAACCAAGAGGATGAGCATGAAGAAGAGTAAGGATATCTTGCGCATAACATCTCTACTTGAAAACACGGACGCATCAAACTAAGCAGAATAGCAGCAAACGGCTTTGAACGCAAAAGCACATTATCACGAAACCTTAATGCCATCTCCGACTTTAGCCCTTTGACAATCCTCCCCAGAGGCCATTACACTGAAAGTGAGGCTGTGCCGAAAGGCCGTGCCCTTTGCGTTTTGCGATAGCGATCTTAGGAGCAATTACCCACTATGAAGTATATGCGTTTCGCAGTCCTGTTCTGCCTGTTGGCGCTGCTCGTCGCGGTGGTCCCGGCGTTCGCCCAAGATGAAACCTTCGGTCTTAGCCCGGAAGATTACGCCTTGTTCTCGGCTGCCAATGCCAACAGTGCTGCCGCTCAGAGCCTCGCCTATGATTTCACGCTGGAATTGACGGTGGCGGGCATTGAAGACGCCGAAGTGAGCGGTTCGATCAACGGTACGGGCGAACTCAGCACCGCGGATATGCAGTTTTCGTTGGCGACCACGGGTTCGCTGAGCGCTAATGGCGAAGAAACCCCGACCAACGTCGAAGTGCGCGTGATCGGCGATACGGTCTATTTCAACGTTGGTGAAGGCTGGCAGGGTTCGCCGTTGTCCGATCTCGCCGAGACGGCGGGTGGCGCGGCCGGTCTGCCGGTAGATCCCGAAGAACTGATGAGCGGTGATCTCTCCGGTATGGGCGACATGGGCGGCATGATGGGCGATCTGGCGACGCTGGACGGTTCGGAGTTCGTCTCGATGGAACGTCTGGATGATGCCGATGGTCTGGCGCACTTCTCGACCTCGCTGGATATCGCCGGTCTGCTCACCTCCGAAGAACTGTCGGGTGTGGTCGGCATGGCGCTCGGCGGCGCGATGGGCGGCGGCTCGGACATGACCCCCGAACAGGCGGCGCAGATGGGCCAGATGATGGGCATGATGTTCGCTGAGGCGACTCTCACGCTCGATCAATTCGTCAATACGGAAACCGAAATGGTGGAAAACACCGTCCTCGCCATTAACCTGCCGCTGGATACCCTCGTGGGCACACCGGGTGCGGTGGTCGCGCTGACGTTCGACATCAGCCTGAAGAACTACGATCAGCCGGTGAGCATCGAAATTCCCGAAGATGTGACGATGATGGAAAGCGGCTCATAAGCTGCTGACCCGCTAAACGCACCTCAACCTGAGGCGCATGTGGACGGGGTGACCAACACGGTCGCCCCGTTTTATTTACGCTATAATGTGATGCAAGTAGTCTGTTACAAGGGGGCAAGCCGCATGAATGCACGACTCTATGTCCTTCTGCTTCTGCTTCTCATCCCGGTCGGGGTATCGGCGCAAAGCAATACACTCACTCCAAATACGCCGATCATCGTCGAAATGACCGATGGCAAACCCGTCCAGTTGATCTACAACGCGGTCGGCAGTGAAATCATCAGCGTCTACGTGCGCAGTCTCGAAGACGAGAATTTGCTTGATACGACACTTGAAGTTATCGCGCCTACGGGTGCCAGCATTGCCGAAAACGACGATCACGGATCGGATCGGATGGATTTGGCGCAGACGGATTCGCTCATCGCCGATCTCGCGCTGACCGATGGCGGAGAATACGTGATTGTGGTCGATACGTTTTCTGGGGTGGCGCAGGGCAGCATGGAAGTGCTGCTGACGACGAACGCCACGGCGCAACCGACGGCCGAACCAACGACTCTGGGGACAGGCGACGAAATCATCGAGGGCACGGTCGCCCAAGGCGACGTATTTACCTCGGAATTTGATGCCGAAACGGGCGAAACGGTGACGATCACCGTACGCGGCGTGAACGGCTTTGATCCGCGGGTGAGCATTGCTGACAGCAAGGGACGCACACTGGCGGAGAATGACGATCACGGCAGTGATGATGCGAGCCTCGGACGCTTTGACTCGCGCATCGACGGCTTCACCTTGGCGGCAGGCGGCACATTTACGATCACCATCAGCGGCTATGACAACACGGGCGGCGACTTCACGCTCGAAATCACGCGCGGCGGCGCAGTTCCCATCGACACCGAACAGGTGCTGGAGACGTTTCAGGCGACGGTCAACAACGGCGAAGCGTATGCCTATGATCTGAATGCTGAGGAAGGCGACGTGTACACCATCAGCGCGCGGTCGCTGGACGGCGCACTGGATCCGATCATCGCCATCTACGATCAGGACGACAACCTCGCCGCTTACAATGATGATCATGGCGATCCCTCCGCGAATCTGGCGCGCTTCGACTCACGTGTGACCCGCTGGATCGTGCCCACGTCCGGGCGCTACTTTGTGGAAGTTTCCGGGTATCAGGGCGGCGGTGGCGAATTTGAGCTGACGCTGGAACGCCTCGCGCAGAATGCGCCGGTCGGCGTGCCGGATGAGACGGTCTTCACGGGCGAATCGAATGGTCAGTCGACGTTCGAACAGACCTTTGAGGCGCGCGCAGGAGACTGGGTAACCGTGAGCGTACGCGGTTTGAGCGGCAACTTCGATCCCTATGTGGCCTTGGTCGCGCCGGATGGCACGGTGTTGGCGGAGAACACGGATCACGGTCAGCGGACAGTGACGCTGGCGTTCATCGATGCCATCATTCCGAACTATCTGATCACGGTGGAGGGCGAGTATACGATCTCCGTATTGAGCGAAGATGGGAATAGCGGTGAGTTTGCGATCACCGTGGCGGTTCAACGGTAAATTTGGCGTACAGTGAGGGGCGAGTGCATCGGCGTTCGCCCCGATCACCGGTCGCGATCGTCAAAATCGTGCCTTGACCATGCCTAGCAGCTGTGCTATTCTATCAGCACAATGAAATGTGCCTATAGCTCAGCGGATAGAGCGCTTGCCTACGGAGCAAGAAGTCGGGGGTTCGAATCCCTCTAGGCACGCAAAAGGGGACACCCTGAGAACCCGCCACACGGCGGGTTTTTGTTTGCCTCGATTTTGCCCCATCAACACCCGGACTGCCGCTGCTGCCACCGCGCACCGCGTTCCCCAGATCTCTGAGGTAAGCAAAGGGCGGCTGCAGCTCTACATCCACAACTTCACACTCCTGGTTGAGTATCACCCGCTTGACGGCGAGCCTCAGCAATTCTCTGCGGTCACTGAAGCTCAACTGCTTATAGACTACACCGATTCTGCTGATCACGGCTAATGCGTGATCCAGACTCGCGATATGCGTTTCGCACCGCTGGTTGAGCGCCTCTAAACTGTCGGCGATCTTGCGCCGCAAATCCTGCCATTCCCTCCACAGCACATTCCAGTTCTCGTCAGTGACCATCCCCTTGGCGACAAGGCGCAGCGTGCGCTGTTCTTCCTCGTCAATCGACTTGAGCTTGGCTTGCAGTCTGGCGTGCTCGTCAGCGGTTGGACGACCGAAGAACTGATCTGTATCTTTCGTGTACGCTGCACGGATACCGGGTAGAAACTGCGGATCGACTTGAATGTGCGTGATCCACGCTTCAACTTGAGCATCGACCTTCCCGCAGGCGAAGTTGTAGCTCGAACTTGGGATGCAGTAGTAGGGCGTACCCCCATGCTTGCGCGCCGTATTCGGCGTCTGGCAGTTGAGGCGACGCAGCGAACCGTCCTCAAAGCGCAGATACACCATGCCACGCAGCAGATACTGGTGTTTGCGTTTTGCCTGCCGGAATTCGTTGCGCTGCGCGAGGATTTCCTGGGCACGTTCAAATTCTTCAGTTGTGACCATCGGCTCCCAGTTACCCCGCAGCGTTTTGGGCACAATGCTCGCCGCTTCGCTCTCCACCCAGCCCGCGTAAAACCAGCGATGAAAGATGCGCGAAATCGCGTTCTTCGCCGGCTTGCGCTGACCATTCGGGTGAATCTTGACGAAGGGTCTTCCTGAACGAAAGGTATAGCCGCGCGCGTGCAGCTCTTCGCAAATGTCGTCCAGCGTCATCCGGTCGGTCAGCAGCAGATCAAACGCTTCGCGGATGACTCTAAACTGCGTTGGATGCGGTTCGACCCATCGCGTGTAGCGCCCATGATCAAGCTTGTCGGCTTTGTCCGTCCGCTCTTCTCGATTGATATAGCCCTCAGGCGCTCTCGACATGCAGCCGCCGCGTTTGACCTTCGTGTGCATGCCGCCCACCACGCGTTGTCCCGTCTTCAACGACTCGCGCCGCGCTAAGCTGAACGACAAACCGATCAGAATGCGATCATCCGGGTCCACGGGATCGCGTTCGGGATAGTCGGCAAAGCGCACTGATACGCCTAACTCGTTCAGTTCCTCAATGGCCATCAAGGCTTCGGCATCGTTTCGTCCAAAGCGCTCGGCATTCTCAACCGCGACAAACGAAAACTTCCTTTCGCGCGCATCCGCCAACATCCGTTGATAAGCGCTGCGCTTGGGAATTCGACCCGTGAAGTTATCAACGTATTCTTCGATGAAAGGCAGATCGGATCGATCCAGCAGCATCCGCTGGATGGCGGCGCG
>CALKIA010000479.1 GCA_937988705.1 uncultured Chloroflexota bacterium
GTCCGCTGGGTTGAAGCTGCAAAAACGGTCGCGTTAGCGTACTGCCAACTCCAACCGAAAATCCCCCGCAGTCGTGCCGCCCTGCCGTTGAAAGCGGGTGGCGATAATCAGGTACAGTCCATCGGCGGGCAAGCTGAAGTTTTCGATCAGCGAGTTTTGACCGCCGCCACTGTCGTCATCACTGACCAGTTCGCGCCCATCCGGTGTGATCAACGCGATGAACGTATCAAGATCATCCGTTGCCCGACTCATGCGAATGGTCACACTCTGGCCGCTCCGCCCCGTGAACGCGTAAAACCGCTGATAGTATTGTCCGCTGATCGTCCCGGTCAGGGGCGTGTTGGGCGTGATCGTGATTGGGAAATCCAGCCGGCTGCCCAGCCCACTCTCCGACTCGGCGTTCAGGGTGAGGACGAACGCCCCGCGACTCGTCCCGGCGGCCTGCCCGTAGCGCGACGCGACGATCACATAGATGTCGTCCGCGCGCAAAATCAGCCCGCTGATCACGGCGTCGACCGAACCGGGGCTGTCGTCATTTTCGGCGAGGACTTCGCCACGGCTGTTGAGCACTTGCAGGGAGGAATCGAGATCGCCCGTCGCCCGTCGCATCTGCACGCTGATCACATCGCCAGCATTCCCGCGGAAGCTGTAGTAGACCAGTGGGTTGGCATTGGTGACCTCGTTGTAAATCGAATCACCGTAGCGCAGCGCGCTGCCCGAAACCGAACTGACGCCGATGCGCTCAACTGTGAGCGTGAAATCACCCGCCGTCGTGCCGAGGCTGTCGCCGAAACGGCTGACGATCACCGTGTAGCGACTGCTCGCGGGGATGCGGATCGAATCGAGGGCGAGATCGCGCCCACCGCCGCCGGGAGCATCATCGCGCGTGGCGAGGATCGCGCCGCTGCTGTCGAGAATGGTGAGGATGGGGTCAAGATCGCCAGCGGTAACTGTCAGCCGCACGCTGATCACATCCCCGCGCAGTCCATCAAACGGATAACTGAGGCGCGGGGTGCGGGCATCCAATCGTCCCGTGACATTAATGAACGCTTGCGCCTCTGTAAGCTGAAACGCAAGCAAGATGAGTACAATGGAGATTACACGTCGAATCGTCATAAAGGACGATCATAACTTGAAACGGTTTTTATTTCGACTGGCCCGTTCGCGCATAGCCCGATTTTTCATCGGTTGGAGTTTCGCCCATATGAGCTGGCTCATCCCCGTTGAGCGTCTGCACGAGACGGAGACGCTGATCGCGTTTTATCACCCCGCGCCGAGCTACCGGGTCCATATTCTGATCGTCCCGAAACGCTCGATCGCGGATCTGCTGGCGCTCACGCCTCAGGATCATGATTTTGCCGTGGAGGTCTTCACCACCGCACAGCGCCTAATCCGCGAATTGAAGATCGTCAACTACCGGCTGATCACCAACGGCGGCGTCCATCAGGATGTGCCGCAGCTGCACTTCCACTTGATCAGCGATTAGTCGCCTACCGCTGGCACTTTCTTGAGCGGCTTCTTCTTGCTCGCTGCTTGCTGGGGATACGATTCATCGCCGGTGATGATCTGGCGCAGGCGGTACAAATCCGTGCGCGAGGTCATGTCGAGGCTCATGGGCGTCAGCGACACATTGTGTTCGTGCATGAGCACATACACGTCCGAGTCGGGTTCCGCTTCAGCCGGGCTGGCATCGAGATGATAGCCCATGCGCCCGACATCGCTTAAGGCGACCCGTTCCGGGCGCGTCGGCCAGTAGACACGGCGGCGGGAAAGACGCGTCATCTTCCACGGCGTCTCCGGCGTCGCGCCGATCGGCACATCGAGCTTGAGCACGTCGACATCGTCGGGACGTGTCGCGCTGAGCAGCCATTTGCCGAACTTCACGGCGAAAAACGCGGCGGCGCTGAAATCCACATCAGTGGAGTAAGTCAGGTGCAGGTCATGGGCCGTCTGCTGCGACACCGCCAGCGACGGGATGCCGAAACTCGCGCCTTCCAGACACGCGCCAACCGTGCCGGAAATGGTCACGCCATTGCCCGTATTGTCGCCATAGTTGATACCGGAGACGATCAGCGTGGGCAAGCGCGGCGCAAGTTCAATGATGCCGTGCTGCACCGCTTGAGCGGGCGTGCCTTCAACCGCGTAGACGGTCAGTTTTTCACCCCGCACGAGGCGTTCATCGCTGTGAATGCGGCCTTCGCTGATCAGGGGCATGCTGCGCCCTGTGCCCGACTGCTGCGTCTTGGGGGCGGCAACCAGCAAATCGCCGAGGCCATAAAACGCATCGACCACAGCCCACAAGCCGGGTGACGCGATCCCATCGTCATTGGTGAAGAGAATCAGAGGTCGTTCGTTGTCCATGTGTTATCCATCAGATCATTTAACAATACGCATGAGCCTATACCCATTTCTAAGCTGAATCAAGGGTGCGCGACGAACGTTAATTGATTTTCTCATTACTTAATGGTCAAAGACGCAATTTAGGGGTTAAAACTGCGCCT
>CALKIA010000480.1 GCA_937988705.1 uncultured Chloroflexota bacterium
TGCTAGCGAATGTGAAGGCCCTAGAGTTTCTGCTGACACTGGCCAATGTGCAGATCGGCGATGTAGTCACTCACTTGGGACCGTACACCATCGAGCAACTGCTCCACTTTTCCAATGATGACGGGTGGCATGAATTCCAATCAACGGGGATACCCCTGCGCATCTTTGAGGTAAACATCACCCGCGTGCAGCCTGATACGGCTCACGACCGTGACAATGTTTCGGGCGAACATGTGTTGGTTCTTCGCGATGTGACGGTGGACCGGGAAATCCGCGACCGCATTCAGGTACAGGATCGACTGGCTGCCGTCGGCCAGTTCGCCGCGGGTATCGCCCATGATTTCAATAACATTCTCGCCAGCATTATGCTCCAGCCGTACATCATTCAGCGGCAGGAAGGCACCTTGCGACCGCGCAGCCTCGAATGTCTGGAAAACATCACCCAGCAAGCAGAGCGCGGCGCCGAACTCATTCAGCAGCTGCTGGATTTCAGCCGCTCGTCGGCGCTGGAAATGCATCCGTTTGACCTTGTGCCGCTGCTCAAAGAGCTCACCAAGATGCTCGAACGGCTGCTGCCCGCCAATATCGACTTGCAACTCTCGATCGCCGCCGACGAATACAAAGTGAAGGGCGATCCAACGCGCACGCTGCAGCTCCTGATGAACCTCGCTTCCAATGCGCGGGATGCCATGCCCAATGGCGGTGAATTGCAAATTGATCTGACGCGGACGACCGGCGATAACTTGGATGCGAACAGCCTTGGCGACTGGGTTCGGATACAGGTGCGCGACACTGGTTCGGGCATTCACCCGGAGATCTTACCGCACATCTTTGAGCCCTTCTTCACCACCAAAGCGGCGGGCAAGGGAACGGGTTTGGGTCTGGCGCAGGTCTATGGCATTGTGCAGCAGCATGGCGGGCAGATCAACATACACAGCCAATTAGGTCAAGGTACGACCTTCTCAATCTATCTCCCTGCTCTGAACGACGACACGTACAGCGATCTGCACGCCAGCGATGAACCGGGGATGCTGCCCACCGGACAAAAAGAACTCATTCTGCTCGTTGAGGACAACACAGCGATTGGTAATTCCCTCAGCGAAGTCCTCCAGCTCTCAAACTACCGCGTACTTACTACCGACAACGGCCATGCGGCACTGGAGATGATCGAGCAGGTGGATACACCCATCAACCTGATCATCAGCGACCTCGCCATGCCCGATATGGGTGGTCTGGAACTGTGTCAGGAACTGCGGCGGCGCCAACTGAACATTCCGGTGCTCATCCTCAGCGGCTACGTCTCGGAAGCGACGCTGACCGAACTGCGCGTACTTGGCGTAGTAGACTACCTCGCCAAGCCGGTCGATATCGAAATCTTGTTAGGTCAAGTCCACGAGGCGCTGCGGGCACAACCACCAGCGTAAGTGCCGCCATTGGCTCTTTTTCCTCGGATGCGGAGTTGTATATACTAGGCGGCCTGTGAGGACGAGCAGCATCTGCCGGGAATGAGGGAAAAGCTATGTCGTTGGAACATTTCAGCACACTGGACAGCATCATTGAGAAGAACAGTGCCGACCAGATTGGTTTCCTTCAAGATCTCGTCCGTGCCCAGAGCGCCAATCCCTATACCGTCGAAAACTCGACGCCCGATTCTGGGATTGAAAAAGAGATGGCGGCCCTCATTGCGGCCAAACTGCGCGCCATCGGCCTGCAACCGGAGTTGATCGGCGCGTCGCCCGAACGTCCGAACGTGGTCGCCACGCTCAAAGGGGCGCGCGTGGGCAAAACACTCGCCTTGAACGGGCACATGGATACGGTCATGCCGAGCAAGCAGTGGACGATGGACCCGTTCGGAGCGACCATCGTCGGCCAGCGCTTATACGGTCTCGGCGTGTTGGACATGAAAGCTTCGCTGGCGATCTTTGTATATGCTGCGCAGGCGCTCATGGAAGCGGGTATTAAGCTCGGTGGCGATCTCGTGCTGACGTTCGCCGTCGACGAAGAACCGGGCGGCGCATCCCCCTATGGCACAAATTACCTGCTCGATCACGGCGTAACCGCCACGACGGCGATTGTCGCGGAACCGGGTCTCGACAATGTCACCATCGGGCATCGGGGCGGGTATCGCTTCAAAATCATTGTGCGCGGAGCGGCGGCGCATACCGGCTCGCTGCAATGGGAACGACGCGAGATCGGCAAGAATGCCATCGCGGCGATGGGCGACGTGATCACCGCGCTGCGCGATCTCGAAATCCCCTCTCAGCCCGCCGCCGCTTTCCCCGGTCGCAAGTCGGTGTTCACCTTCCCCACGTTGATTCAGGGCGGCTCGACGATAAACACCGTCCCCGAAGACTGCGTTGCCTATGGCGATTCGCGCCTCATGCCCGGTAATACTGAAGCCCAACTCGAGGGCCTCATCCGCGAACGGTTAGCCCCCATTCCGGGGCTGGATTACACGCTGGAAAAGCTCCTGTTCGTGCCCGCCGTCGAAATCGCCACCGATGAGTCTATCGTCCAGATTCTGCAACAGCGAACGACCGAAATCACGGGGAACATACCGACTACGGAGGGCTGTGGCCCGTGGAACGACGGTTGGATGTTCATCAGCCGGGGCATTCCGGCGATCTGCGGGTTTGGCCCGGCAGGCGCGGGTGTCCATGCGGCCGATGAATACGTCGAGCTGGACAGCTTCATTGCCACCACGCGCATCTTCGTGCGGGCGATCATCGACTATCTCGGCATAGTGGATTAAACCGGGTAATTGTCGATCTTCTCCAAATTCAGCCGAGGACTTATCGTCTACAGTGACATATTGCGAGTTGTGTGAATTCTGTTAGACTGTAAGTGAAGGTCGTTCAATATATTGAACGACTGCTTCTCTGACTGATTCAGCCGAGGAATGTCAATGCAGTCCTCCACCAGCGACCTACCCCTTGCCGGGAGCGCATCGTCCGAGCTCAAAGCCATCGGCGAGCAATTGCATAACGCGCGCACAAGTCGCAGCTTGAGTGTGCAGGCGTTGGCCGAGGCATCGGGCATCAGCACGGGGATGATCAGTCAGATCGAGCGGGGCCTCGCCAACCCGTCGATCAACACCATTTCGAAACTTGCTTCAGCCTTGGGCTTACAGCTCGGCATCTTCTTTGAGCCGCGCCCGCAAACTGATCAGGACATCGTCGTGCGCAAGGGGCAGCGGCGGCGCATTGGTATCCCTGACCCCAATTTCTTATATGAGCTGCTCGTCCCCGACCTGTCACGCACGCTCGAATTCGTGTGGGTGGAATCCGCGCCCGGTTCATCGACGGAGAATTCGCCGTTTCAGCACGAAGGCGAAGAATGTGGTTTGGTACTGCAAGGCACACTCGAAGTTCATCTCGGTGACGATGTCTTTGTATTAGAAGCGGGCGACAGCATCATTCTGGACAGCCGTCGCCCACACTGGTATCGCAACATTGGTACTGAACGTGTGCTGTCCGTGTGGGCGGTGACACCACCCACCTTTTGAGGCGGACACCCACGATATGTCAAGAAGATTATCAGTTTAGGAGGAGGGACATCTATGGGCAAGAAACTTTCGATCGTTCTCGTACTGCTGATGTTGGCTACATTCATGTTGGGAGGCACAGCATCCGCTGGCCCCGTCGCTCAGGAAGCTACCGAAGAAGCGACGAGCGAAGCGCCGCTCCTCAAGGTCGCCATGATTCTGCCCGGGCCGATCAACGACAACGACTGGAACATGGTCGGTTACAACGGCTTGCAGGCCGCCGCTGAAGAACTCAACATCGAAGTGGCGTACGTCGAAAATGTCACCGATGCGGACGCGGAACGGGTGCTGCGGGATTTCGCCACGCGCGGCTATGACCTGATCTTCGCGCACAGCTTCTCGTTTGGCGATGCAGCGCTGTCGGTTGCCGAAGACTTCCCGGAAACCTATTTCATGGCCGGGACGGCGCGTGAACTCGCCGATAACCTGAGCACGTACTCCAACCCCGACTATCAAGGCGCGTATCTGGCGGGCATGCTGGCCGCCGGAATCAGCGAAAGCGGCGTGATCGGCTGGGTCGGCGGAATGCCTGCCCCGAACATGCTCGCCAACCTGCACGCTTACGAAGCGGGCGCGGCGGAAGTGAACGCCGACATTGATGTTCTGTTCACGTTCATCGGCAGCTGGTTCGACCCGCCGAAGGCCAAGGAAGCGGCCTTAGCGCAGGTGGAAGCAGGCGCAGATGTGCTCAGCGCGCAGGGCGTCGGCGTGATCGACGCGGCCAACGAAGCCGAAGTGTACGCGCTCGGCGCGATGACCGATCAGAACTTCCTCGGCGAAGAATCGGTCGTGACGAGCGTCACCTGGAACCTCGGGCCGCTGGTCACCGCCGCCACAGAAGAAGTGATTGCGGGCGAGTGGGAAAGCCGCAACTGGTCGTTCGGTTTGGTCGAAGGCTCGATTCAGTTAGCGCCGTACCACGCTCTCGAAGAGGTGGTCACGCCCGAACTGCAAGAGCTGATCGACGCCAAAATTGAAGCTATCATGAGCGGTGAATTCATCGTCGAAGAAGACACGACAGCCGTCGAATAACGTTTCCGTCGCCCACGCCCCGGCCAACCACCGGGGTGTGTTGGCTTCCAGCTGCAGGTCACAACCATGCTGCACATGTCAGACATTGTGGTGCGTTACGGGGACTTGCTCGCCAACGATCAAGTCCACTTTGATGTTCACCCCGGCGAAATCCATGCGCTGCTCGGCGAGAACGGCGCGGGCAAAAGCACGCTCATGAAAGTGCTGATCGGGCTGGTCAAACCGGAGTCCGGACGCATCCACTTCAAAGGGCAGCCCGTCCACATCGACTCGCCCGTGACCGCGCTCCAGCTCGGCATCGGCATGGTGCATCAGCATTTTATGCTCATCCCCAGTTTGACCGTCGCCCAGAATCTCTGCATCGCCGCGCGCACCGCCACCGGGATCTTCCCGGATTTGCGGCGCATTGCGCGCGAAATACGCGCCCTCGGCGAGCGTTACGGTCTGGAAATCGACCCCGACGAAAAAATCGCAAACCTGTCGGTGGGGCAGCAGCAGCGCGTCGAAATCATCAAGGCGCTGTACCGGGGCGCGCAGCTCCTCATCCTCGATGAGCCGACCGCCGTGCTCACGCCGCAGGAAACCGCCAATCTGTTTGAAATTATTCGCAACCTTACTGCGGAACACAACTCGGTTATTTTTATCAGCCATAAACTTCAGGAAGTCATGACCATCAGCGACCGCATCACGGTGCTGCGCGCGGGCCAAAACGTCGAAACCCGCCCCAAAGCAGACAGCACGGTCGAGCTGCTGGCCAATGCGATGGTCGGGCGACACATCGAACTGCCGACTAATACCTACGCCGTCCCCGCGGCTACGCCCGACGTACTGCGCCTACGCGGTGTTCACTATACCAACCCGCAGGCCATAAAGTCGCTGACGGATCTTGACCTGACTGTGCGTTCCGGCGAGGTTCACGGGATCGCCGGGGTCGATGGTAACGGTCAGGACGAACTGGCGCGTCTGCTCTCTGGCTTGATCTTCCCGAACGCGGGACACATCTGGCTCGATGGACACGACATCACGCATGCGCCACCCGCCCAACGCCTGCGCGCCGGGTTAGCGACCATCCCCGGCGACCGTCAGCGTACCGCCCTGCTCATGGGTCGGTCGCTCACCGATAACGCAGTGCTGGAGCAGGTGAGCCAGCCCAAATTTTCATGGGCGGGTTTCCTCCGCTTCAAGGCGATCAGCGCGTTCACGCGTTCGCTCATTGACGGCTACGACATCCGCTGCCAATCGCCGGATCAAGCAGCGGGCACGCTGTCCGGTGGCAATCAGCAAAAGCTCGTGCTGGCACGCGTGTTGGAGCGGCATCCGCGCCTGATCGTCGCCGTGCAGCCGACGCGCGGTCTCGACATCGGCGCGACCGAATACGTCCGTTCCGCCCTCCTCGAACAATGCACACGTGGGTGCGCTGTGCTGCTCATCTCGACGGAATTGGACGAAGTCCTCGCGCTCTCCAACCGCATTTCAGTGATGTACAACGGCCAATTGAGCCCACCACTGGAACGCGACGCTGTGACACGCGATCAACTCGGGTTACTTATGGGCGGGCGATCGCTCGCCGGTTAGACTGGCAGATGCGCCTGCAGACTCGCTCTGCCCACCGCGCGCGCAAAGAACGGAAACGACCGCTAGTGAACGTAAAACCCTCAACCTCAGCGCTGTCATGGTTGCGCCGAACGATCCTCCATCCTGATCTCGTGCAGAGTATCGCCGCCGTGCTGATTGCGCTGCTCATTGGGGCACTGCTCATCCAACTGCTTGGCAAAGACGCGCTGGCGGCCTATCGCGCCCTGCTCGAAGGCGCGGCGGGCAACCTCAATAGTCTGGCCGAAACCCTCCTCAAAGCGATTCCGCTGACCCTCGCGGGCGTCGGCGTGACAATTGCCTTTCGCGCCAACGTCTTCAACGTAGGCGCGGAGGGTCAGCTCTTTTGCGGCGCGATGCTGTCGGCGTGGGTCGGCCTGCTGCTCGGCGATCAGCCGTGGTACATCGTGATCCCCGCCATGATGCTGGCTGCGATGCTGGCGGGCGCGCTGTGGGCAGCGATTGCGGGCGTCCTCAAAACGGCGCTCGGTGCGAGCGAACTCATCAACACGATTATGCTTAACTACATCGCCATCTTCTTCATCGGCTATCTGCTGCACGGCCCGCTGCAAGACCCGAACTCGCCGTTGGGCCAAACCGCGCGCTTGGCCGAAGCGGCACGCCTGCCGCGCATCCTCGAAGGCACGCGCCTGCACGGCGGAATCTTCATCGCGCTGGCGGTCGTCGTCATCGCGTCGATTTTGCTCTGGCGCACGGTGTGGGGCTTTCAGATTCGCGCGGCGGGACATAACGCCGAAGCGGCGCGTGCGGCGGGCATCAACACCTCGTGGGTGATCCTCAGCTCGCTGATGTTGAGCGGCGCGCTGGCGGGGCTGGCAGGTTTCGCGGAGGTCGCGGGCGTACAGCGCCGGATGATCGAAAACATTTCGCCCGGCTACGGCTACACGGCCATTGTCGTCGCGCTGCTGGGGCGCACCAACCCGCCCGCCGTATTCATCGCGGCGATTCTGTTCGCGGGGCTGCAAGTCGGCGCGAGCACGATGGAGTCGGCGGTCGGCGTGCCGAGTTCTATCGCCACCATTATCCAGTACCTGATCGTGCTGCTCATCATGGGGCGCGGAACGTTCAGTTTCCTGCAGCGGCTGATGACCAAAGGAAAATCAGTATGAACATTGTGGTCGACCCGGCCTTAGAGGG
>CALKIA010000481.1 GCA_937988705.1 uncultured Chloroflexota bacterium
TCCAGCAGCTTGTCGGTCATCCAGTTCGGGTGACTGGTCAAAAAGCGGATGCGTTCGATGCCCGTTTCTTCGGCCACGCCGTGCACAATCCGCAGCAAGTCCGCGAGATCCGGGCCATCGGGGATATCCTTGCCATAGCGATCCACAATTTGACCGAGCAGCGTCACTTCTTTGACGCCCTGCAGCGCGAGGCTGCGCACATGCCCGACGATTTCGCCGACGCTTCGGCTGCGTTCAATGCCGCGTTGGAACGGGATGATGCAGAAGGCACAGGCGTGCGAGCATCCATAGACCACGGGCACATGCGCGCTGATCAGTTTGCCGCGTTCGCCAGCGGGGAGGATCAATTCGCCATCCAGCAGGGTGTAGTCGCCATCCTGAAGGCGATCCCGCCGCTCGCGTTCGCGGGCTTCCAGTTCGACCATTTCGATCTCGCCGAGGCGGGCGCGTAGGAAATCAACCATCGGCGCGGGTTCCGATGGCGGCATGAACACGTCAACGTAGGGCAATTTCTTGCGCAGCGCCAGCGGGTCACGCACGCCGACGAGGCAGCCCATGACGCCGATCACTTTATCGGGGTAATCCCGTTTCATCTCGTTAAGCCGCGCCAGCCGTCCAAACGCCTTATCTTCGGCGCTCTGGCGGACGACGCACGTATTCACGACGAAGATATCGGCGTGATCGGGATCATCAGAGGCCGTATGCCCCAATTTCTCCAACTCCGACGCCAAGAGCTGCGAGTCGGCGGTATTCATCTGACAACCGAGCGTCCAGATGTGATATTTCATAGGTGTTTGACCGGGTAACTTTTTCGAATTAACAGGAATTGTACCAGATGGGGGGGTGACGTCAATCGCAGCACGCGGCTACTCACAGGGCACAGCGACCAGCCGGATGCCCTGAAACGAGCCCGAAGTCTTGGCGACGCGAAAGGCAATCCGGTTATCTTCCAGCGCGATGAAGTCGGTCACGTCCATCTGAAACGGCGTCTGCACCGCGCCGAACTCGCGCCCGTTAATCACCAAGACCGCGCCATACGGCACTTCGTCGATCTCCAGCAGATAGTTCATGCAGGCGATGTTGTTCATCACGGGCAGGTCGAATTTCTTTTGCAACCACGCCAGCCAACCTTCGGTGCGGCGACGGTCGAAGGTCCAGTTCGCCAACGAGGATAGGGGATCGGTGGCCATGAATTCATACAGGCTGGCCGTGTCGTCCTCAAAGTAGTCGACGGTCCAGTTAGACAGGAGGGAGATGGTCGGTAATTTGGTCATGCTGTGATTGTAACAAAAAACGGACTGGCGCGGCCAATCCGTCTTTGTGCAAATTCCCCGAACCCACCCTCGCCGTTGGCCGATCAACACATGGTCATGATTAGTACACGGTGCGCGTGTGCGTGGTGCTGCATGCCCGGTACGCTGTGAAAATGTAGGCGTTGCCTACTATCCAGTTCAGGGATGCCCAACTTGCCCAGTTGGCGGGTCGCGTTCGCCTCAGCCATCGGCTACCAACTTGCACAATTCATTAAAATAACCTCACCCCACCCCCGCCCCCGCCCCGAATTCAGGGAGGGGAGCAAACACAAACCCGTGTTTCTCCCCTCTCCCTCTGGAGAGGGGGCTAGGGGGTGAGGTTTAGATTATTCAATCAGATCGACTGTCCAATTCAACGCCTGAATGCGCGTGTCGAGGTCGCGGCGCTGACGAGCAAGGTCGTCGGTGCGCTTCTGCACCTCGGCCACATTGATCGCGCGGAACACCTTGATCGGCGAGGCGTTGTAACCCTGCGCCTGCATGGTCGCTTGGGCGATGGTCGCGCTGAGCACGCCGAATTCCAGCGTGAGCGCGTCGCGATCCGCCAGCGCGTCCGTGAGCGTGCGCCCCTCATCAAAAGCGGTTTGCGCATTCGTGCGGTTGATCTGCTTGACGAAGCGCGTCAGCTCCGCGACCGTACGCGTCAGCTCGTCCAGCAGTTCAAGCGGATTTTCCGGCGCGGTGTCACCTTCCTGCACGCGGGCCGACCGCTGCAAACGCGCTTGCAGTTCGTGGACGCGCTTGTTCGCATCGGCGCGGAAGAGCAGTGCTTCGGCTAACTTCATATCGTCTTCCCCCTATAACAATAAATCCTACCAGCAAACTAGCTCCCCTCACCCTGCTTGCTGCGCAAGCCGTCCCTCTCCCACGTAAACGGGGCGAGG
>CALKIA010000482.1 GCA_937988705.1 uncultured Chloroflexota bacterium
GCGCGTTGAGGATGTCCTTCATATCGTCGCGGCGCGGGTCGGCGATGATGCTGCGATTGCCGAGGGCCCGCGGCCCCCATTCCATGCGCCCCTGAAACCAGCCCATGACGTTGCCCCCTGCGACGACTTCCGCCGCGCGTTTGACGAGTTGATCGCTCTCCAACTGCTGATACTTCAAGCCGTAGCGATCCAGTTCGACACGGATGGCATCGTTGCTGTATTCCGGGCCGGTGTAGGCATCGTTCATGACATAGGTGCGCGGCTGATTCAGCACCTGATGGTAGATGTAATAGCACACGCCGAGCGCCGTACCCGCATCGCCCGCCGCAGGCTGAATGTAGATGTCTTCAAATTCGGTGTTGGGCAGCACTTTGCCGTTGAAGACGCTGTTAAGGGCGACGCCGCCCGCCATGCACAGCACCTGTTTACCGGTCTGCTGGTGCAGGCGGCGCACGAGCGCGAATTCCGCTTCTTCGAGCATGACTTGCAGCGAGTGCGCGATATCCATGTGCTTCTGCGTGAGTTCGCCCCGCGGGGCGCGGGGTTCGCCGAGCACATCGACCAGCTTGGATGAGAAGATCGTGCCAATGGTCGGTTCGCCGCCCGCCCACGACATACTCGCGCCTTCGGCGTGATGCACGAAGTAGTCGAGGTCGAGTTCAAACGTGCCGTCGCGCTGCACCCGCACCAGCTTGCGCATCAAATCGAGGTAACGCGGCTCTCCGTAGGGCGCGAGGCCCATGACTTTGCCTTCGTCGCCGTACTTAGGGAACCCTAACCACTGACTCACGGCAGTGTAGAAGATGCCGAGCGAATGCGGAAAATTGATCTCGTCCTGAACCTTGAGCTGATTATCCGTGCCGGTGCCCCACATGGTCGTGACGAAGTCGCCCGCACCATCCACCGAGAGGATCGCCGCGTCTTTGAAGGGCGACACAAAAAACGCGGACGCCATATGCGCCCGGTGATGTTCGACATTGTGGTAGTCCGCCTTGAGTTCGCCCACGCCCAGATGCCTGGCAAATTCGCTCTTGAGCGTGCCGACTTTCATCGTGTTTTGCAGACGGTCGCGCACGAGATCGAGGCTGGGACGCTGACGGAAGGCGAACAGCGCCGCTTGCAGCAGATTGGCCTTCGGATCGCGGCTGATGCCGATGTGATCAAGGTCATAGGGAGTGATGCCGGCGACGCTCAAAACATAGTGGATCGACTGGACGGGGAAGCCCGCCCAGTATTTTGTGCGGTTGAAGCGTTCTTCTTCGACTGCGGCAATGAGCTGGCCGTCCTGAATGAGGCAGGCCGACGCCCCGCCGTGATACGCGTTGATTCCGAGAATATACATCATGAGTCCTACAGAGTTCGAATGACAAAACGCGGATCATTATACGAAGGGATCGATATTGGGGATAGACTGAGCGAACAGGCGGAGATCGCCGCAAGACAAATAGAATCAGGTCAGTTACGAAGTGAAAATCATGCCATACTAAAGGGGACAGAAAAACACGGTGGTTAACTTGATAGGGCGGGAGCTTACTGAGCCGATTCGCGAAAGCAGTCCGCGAAGTGCGCGCCGCTGTGTATGCCCCAAAAGGGTCGACACAGCGGTCTGCGCGTAAGCAAGGACTTTCGGGAAGCTGCTTGAGCGACGACCAGCAAGGGCGGGATTGGTGAAATGAGCTGAAGGGTAAGCACCAACATGAGCGACATACAATATGTGGGAGCGGGGAAAGACCAGTTTGGTGAACACCGAAGCCTCGGCATCAGCTCGATCGCGTTCAAGGTGCTGGCGCCTGACCCCAACGGCGTGCTCATACTGGAGAATACCTTTCACAAGCCGGGTGGCCCGGCGCGGCATCTGCATTATGATCAGGATGAATGGTTCTATGCCGTCGAAGGCGAATTCATGATCGAGATCGGGGAGGAGCGGCTCCGGCTGCAGCCCGGCGATTCCGTGCTGGCCCCGCGCAATGTGCCGCATGTGTGGGCGTATGTCGGCGCGGCCACTGGACGGATGCTGATCACGTTCCTGCCCGCGGGCCACATGGAAGCCTTCTTCCGCGAAGTGACGAAAGATCAGGCCATGCCCGCGCAAGATCCGGCACTGTGGCGGCGGCATGGTATGGAACTGCTCGGGCCACCTCTGCGGATTGAATAAAGCACTGACTGACCGAAATGACGACTCAACACAAGGCGAATCAGGGATGAATGGGCAAAACCTCAGCGGGCAAACGCTCGGTCAGTATGAGTTGAAAGAACTCTTAGGGCGCGGCGGGATGGGCGCGGTCTATCGCGGTTACCAGCCCGCGCTGGATCGCAGCGTCGCGATCAAAGTGATGTCGCTGGCGGTCGTCAACGAGCCGGGGTACGCTGAACGCTTCAACCGCGAAGCCAAGATTGTCGCCTCGCTGGAGCATCCGCAGATCGTCCCGCTGTACGATTACGGTATTGCGGGCGATGTGAGCTACGTGGTGATGCGTTTGCTCACGGGTGGGTCGCTGGAAGACCGCATGCGCCGGGGCGAACGCCTGTCGATCACCGAGATCGCCACGCTGCTCAAACAGATCACTGCCGCGCTCGAATACGCGCACAGCCGCGGTTTGATTCACCGCGACATCAAGCCGAGCAACGTCATGTTTGATGGGCGCGGCGACGCCTATCTGGTCGATTTCGGGATCGCCAAGCTGCTGCAAGCGTCACAGGTGCTCACCACGCACACCGCCCTGCTCGGCACACCCTCCTACATGGCCCCGGAACAGTGGATGGATCACGAGCTGACGCCCGCCGCCGATCAATACGCACTTGGCATTCTGACCTATCAACTGTTGACAGGTGAACTGCCGTTTGAGGCGACCACACCCTACGCACTGATGAACAAGCACATCAATCAGGTGCCCACGCCGCCGCAGGTGCTCCGCCCGGAGATTCCGGAGCACGTGGCGGCGGTCGTGCAGCGCTCCCTCGCCAAAGCGCCAGCCGATCGCTTTCCCAATGTGACCGCCTACGCGGCCGTCTTTGAGACAGCGACCAAAGATCGAGAAGCTGACCTGAAGACCACGCCGATTCCCCCGATGACACCGGCGAACACCAAGCCCGCCCCGACCGCCGTCGCCACTGAGCAACGGCCGCAGACGCGCCCCCAGCGCCGCCCCCAGTCGCGCGGTGTGGTAACGGTGATCGCTGCGCTGGTGCTGATCGGCGTGATTGCGCTGCTGGCGCGGGGCATCGGCACACCGCCGACGGAGATTGCGGCGGGCAGCGCGCAAGTCGCGGCGACGAATGAAGTCACCGCAGAGGTGACAGAAGCCGTCCGCGCGGCGCTCAGCACGGAGGAAAGCACCGCGGAGGCCACCGAAGCCGCCGCCACGGAAGCGACCGTCGCGCAGACCGCTACGGAGCTACCGCCGACGCGCACCCCCAACCCGACGCGAACCACCACGTCAGCGACGCGCACGCCCACGCAACGAGTCACGCGCACAACCGCCGCTGACCTCACGCCCACGCTGACCGGGTATCAGAGTTTCACCCGGGGGACGCAGGCGTTCGATGCGGGCGACGTTGAGGCGGCGATCGCTTTGTTCACGCAGACGCTCACGCTCGATCCCGGTTATGTGGAGGCGTACTACTACCGCGCCGTCAGCTACTACTACGGCGGTCAGTTGAACGAAGCCCTGAGCGATTACAATCAAACGCTGGAGCTTAACCCGGAGTATGTCGATGTGTACGCGAATCGGGCGCAGGTCTACTACGATCTCGGCGACTATGATGCGGCGCTGATCGATGTCGATGCGGCGCTCGCCCTGTACGACGAAAATTCAGGGGCGCATTATCTGCGCGCGCAGATTCAGCAGCAGTTGGGCGATCCGCAGCAGGCGCTGGCCGATCTCATACGGGTGCTGGAAATCGATCCCGACTGGACAGGCGTCTACGGGGAACGCGGCTGGCTGTACTTTGAGCAAGGCGATTATGAAGCCGCGCTGAGCGACTTTGAGGCGTACCTCGCAACCGATCCGCAGAACATCGATGCGCTGCACGCGAAAGCCGAAGCGCAGGACGCGCTGGAAGACAAGGAAGCCGCGCTGGAAACGTTCGCCGCTACGCTGGAGCTCGATGCGTATGATGCCTATGCCGTGCGGCGCTCGGGCGATCTACTCTACGACCTCCAACGCTGGGATGAAGCCGGGGACTTCTATGATCGCTACCTCGAGCTAGTGGGTGACGCGAGTGAAAGCTATGTGTTAGAGCGCATCAACGCCATGGCGGATCGATCGGATAACCGCGAGGGTACGGGCAAGTAAGCTAAGGCACATTTTCAGAAACATAGGCGTGCGGCTATAATGCTAGCGTGAGGACTTCACGGGCGGGCGGCTGCATGGACGAATGGATCGGTAAGCGGGTCGGCGGTTACGAAATTCGCAGCGTGATCGGTCGCGGCGGCATGGCGGCGGTGTATTTGGCGCATCAGATTTCGATGAGCAGCCGGCTCGTCGCGTTGAAGGTGCTGCCGCGCCAATTCCTGCACGATGACACCTACATGCAGCGTTTCAGCCGCGAAGTGCAAATCGTCTCCACGCTGGAACATCGCAGCATCGTCCCCGTCTATGATCACGGCGAACATGAGGGACAGCCCTACATCGTCATGCGCTATCTGGCCGGCGGCTCGGTCGATACCCGGCTCCGCGAAGGCGCGCTCGATCCCAAGCAGATTCTCGCCATCATCCAGCAGATCGCCCCGGCGCTCGATTACGCGCACAGCAAAGGCGTACTGCATCGCGACCTCAAGCCGAGCAACATCCTGCTCGACGATGCGGGCGGCGCGTATCTGACCGATTTTGGCATCGCGCGCGTGGTCGGCGAAGTCCCGGGCGGGTCGATCACGACACAGGGCGCGGTCGGAACACCAAGCTACATGAGTCCCGAACAGGCGCAGGGCAAACCGCTGGACAATCGCAGCGATATTTACGCGCTCGGCATCAGCGTCTTCGAAATGATCACGGGCGTGCGGCCGTTTGAGGCGGATACGCCCTACGGCACCGCCGTGCTGCAAGTCACCGCGCCACCCCCCTCCCCACGCGAATTCAAACCAGAACTGTCACTGGCAGTGGAAGGCGTGATCCTCAAGGCGTTGAGCAAGCGCCGCGAACTCCGGCACACCAGCGCCGCCGATTTCGCCGATGCGTTCAAGCAGGCGTTAGACGCGCCGCCGATCACGCTGATCGACACGCAGCCTTCCCCGCCGATTCACATCCCGGCGCAAGTACCCGCGCCCATCAGCACGCCGCCGCCTTCCTCCTATAACTATCCGGTGGTCATGACACCGCCGCCGAGTCGCCCGGTCGCACCCCGCCGTCAGAGCGGATCGCGCTGGTGGTTGAGCCTCAGCGTGGGTGCGCTCTTCGGATGTATGCTGTTGAGCATCATTGTGCTGGCCGCCGCCTTTGTGATCAATTCGCTGGCGGAGCCCACGCCCGCAACGACGCCGAGCATCGCCGATACCGCGCCCACGGTCACGGACGAAACGCCGCCCACGCTCACGCCGCTCCCCCGCGCCGATGATACGCCCGAAGTCGCGCCGGTCGGCGAACTGCCTACGCCCGCGCTGAACGATACCGTCGAAAATCTACTCTCCGGAATGCTTGTGTATTTTGCTTATCGGGATGATAATTTTGACGTTTATAGGATGTCACTACCAGATCGCTTCGAAATACGTTTGACGAACAGTGAGAGTCGGGAACTATTCCCGGTCGTCTCGCCGGATGGTGAACGCATTGCCTATATGTCGGATCGCGATGGTGATTACGACATCTATGTGATGAACATGAACGGAATGAACGTGCGGCGGGTCACGGACAATGAAGTGGTGGACCGTTTCCCCGCATGGAGTCCGGACGGCAACTGGATCGTCTTTTCGAGCGATGTCCGGGGTGATGGCACAGATGATTTATATCGTGTGCGGTCGGATGGATCAGGCTTGATCGAAGTGTACAGTGATGGGCAGCGCAACACCCAACCGAGCTATCACCCGGACGGTGAGACACTGGTGTTTGTGAGCGGCGACCCGGTCGATGCGCGCACCTGGGAGATCATGAGTCTGGAGATCAACACCGGCACAGTGACAGCCCTGACCGATAACGAGGTGCGCGACGCGGCGCCAGTCTGGACGCCAGACGGCAGCCTGTTGTATATCTCGGAAGGGGAAGGCTATGCGGCGATCCGCCAGATGCAAGCGGACGGCAGCGACGACGAACTGATCTATGACGGCAGCGGCTACGAATCGACCGTCACTGCGCACCCGGACGGCGGCTTGCTCATTTTCACCTCTGCCGACACCGGGCGCGATGAACTTTACGTATATGCCAGCGGTGGACGTTATATTCAGCAGTTGACGAGTAACGGCGCAGCGGCGGCGAGGTGGGTGAGAGAGGCTTCATGATATCGGGACCAACATTAGCGGAGTCCGTAGCTGCCGCAATCCGCGCGGGTATTCTGGACGGCAAGTACCTGAGTGGGGAACGCCTAATCGAACTTAATCTGGCGAAGACGATGGGCGTCAGTCAGATCACCGTCCGTGACGCGCTGCGCATCCTCGAACAAGAGGGGTGGGTCACTAAAAACCCCCGGCGCGGCGTGTATGTGCGCAGCTTCACTCCAGAAGCCGCCGAAGAAGTCTATGCCCTGCTGCGCACGTTTGAGGGGCTGGCGATGGAATGGGTGCTCAACAAGTACACCCGTCAGATGGGCGCTGATCTGCACAACTTCGTCGATGCGGCGCGCAAACATGCGCAAAAGGATGAGCGGCGCGATGCCATCGACAAGCTGTTCGATTTCCACGATTATCTGGCACGGGTCATCGAAAAGCCGTTAAGCAACCAGATCCTCGATATGTTGAGCAATCAAACGCGCATGCTGGAAGCGATCCGGCAGGTGCGCGCGCCCATGAACGCGCAGAGCCTGAACGCCAACATCGAACTGCATGATCAACTGTTGGAAGCGATTGAAAAAGGCGAGCTCGCAACCACCCGCCAACTGGTCAACACAGTGTTCGAAACCTACAGCGAGTTGATGATCAGCGTGCTGAAGGTGTAGAGAAGCAAAACAGGGGTCCGGTCAATCACGTCAGTGGTGGATAACGCTTCTGTGACCCCGCCCCCGTTCCTCACAGGGACAGATATTTAACGTCAGTAATGGATCAGCCTCTTCGCGTGCCCCCCTCACCCCCAACCCCTCTCCCACGCAAGCGGGGAGAGGGGAGATAAACAGTGCTTTTGCTGTCTACCCTCCCTGAATTCGGGGAGGGGTCGGGGGTGGGGTGAGAGAAGCGTTATCCATAACTCACGTTATTTACGGTTTATTTTCATCTCGGTTGAATACGAACGAAAAATCTGTAGAGACGAGGCAGGCCTCGTCTCTAGAATTAAAACCCTACCTCTGTCCCAAATTGGGGCGAGGGCGGGGTGATAGACGTTAGCCGTAACTCACTTCGTCTACTTCTTCTTGCGTCCCGCCAGGCGGTACATCACGGTGAAATCCGTGCGGCCTTTGGTCTTGTGCGGTGCAAGGGCTTCGAACTCAAAATCATCTTTGACGTGCTGCAAGGTCGCTTCGCTGATGATGATCTCGCCGCGCCCGGCGTTCTCCTGCAGCAGCTTACTTAACTCCACCGCATCGCCGATAGCAGCGAACTCCTGCCGTTCTTCCCCGCCGACGTTGCCGAGTGTCGCCATGCCCGTGTGGATGCCGATGCCGTAAAACAGGCGGCTGTCCTCCGGCATAATCTCGTGCAGCGCCATTACGTCATAAACCATGCTGAGCGCGGCGCGCACTGCCCGCACAGCGTGATCGTCCTGCGGGTTCAACTGCGTGTTGAACAACCCCGTGACCGCATCGCCGAGATACTTATCGACCACACCTTCATACAGGTTGATCGCATCGCTGGCCACGCTCAAATACTCGTTGATGATTTGCATCAGGGCTTCGGGTTCCAGCAGTTCACTGAACGAGGTAAAGCCGCGCACATCCGCGAACAGTACCGTGATCTCGCGTTCCTGCCCGGCCAGCACCGAGAGATCGGTGCTGCGCATGTTTTCGACCAGTGCCGAGGGTAAATAGCGCTGCACCTGCGTCAACTGCGACTCGCGGTCTTTCTTCTCGGTCAGGTCATCAAGCACAATGGCGACGCCCTGCGCCTGCGCTTCATCAGGATCGCGCAGCGGACTCATAAGGATGTTCCACACGCGCGTTTGTCCGCGCAGGAGGATTTCGACTTCAAAGGTTTCCTGTGCGCCGCCTTCGCGCACATGCTCCAACCGACCGCTGAGCAGTTCCGCCAGCGCCGGGAGCACTTCACGCAGATACATGTCGATGGCGCGTTCACTGCCCAGGCCGGTGATAACTTCGGCGGCGGGGTTGAACAGCGTGATGATGTTCTCGCCATCCAGCGTGATCAAGCCGCTGGCAATCGAGGTGAAAATGTTGTCCATCAAGGCGCGCGCGGCGCTGATCTCTGCGAGTTGGGCGCGGGTCGCCTCAAACAAGCGGGCATTCTGAATGGCGACGGCGGCTTGATCGGCGAAAGCTTTGAGCATGCTCAGCTCAGAGTCGCGGAACAACGCCGTGAGCGCGCGGTTATCGCAGTAAACCACGCCGATCACCTCGGTTTGCACCTTGAGCGGCACGGCGAGAATACTGCGCAGTTGATAGCCGACGATGCTTTCCTGCTGCTGGTAGCGCGGATCGCTGCGGGCGTTATCCGTCAAAACCGGCTGTCCGGTGTTCGCCACCTCGTTGATGATGGTGTTACTGATGATGAAGTCTTCACGCCCCAACTGTTCCTGATCGATGCCCCGCGCGATGCGAAATTCCAGCTTACCGCCCGGTTGATCGCGCAGCATGATGTAGCCGCGTTCCGCCCCGGTGAGCTGAATCACCGTGTCCATAACCTGCGTCAACACGGAGTCGGTATCCAGCGTGGAATTGATCAGTGCGGTGGTTTGCGCCAGTGCGCGAAGCTGGCGCAGCTCGATCTGCCGGTTGAGCAGTTCCAGCGTCAACCCTTCCATTTTGGAGGTCATGTCGCCCGTTTTGTGGAGCGCATCGGCGGGCAAGCCGACCGCATAAGGACGCAGCGTACTGGCCTGCACACGCAGCAGATCATCCAGCTTGGCGACTTCCTGCTTCAATTGGCGTAACTGCTCCTGCCCGCTCTGCGTGGGCTTGAGCGGATTCATATTGTTGGTGGCTGTGTCCGTCATAACTGTGAAATACCTCGTCCCCCAAGGTGGACAAGGCAGGCCTTGTCCCTACACGAAACGTTTTCGGTGGGACGAGATATCTGGGTGTTTAGAAACCCCCTCACCCCCAACCCCTCTTCCACGCAAGCGGGGAGAGAGGCGGTACGGCAGGTCTGCTGGCTCCCCTCCCTGAATTCGGGGAGGGGCCGGGGGTGGGGTCGGAATCCAACCTGGCCCAACACGCTCATATCTCGTCCGCTGTAAGCCTCGCCAAATCGAGTCATGCCCGGAATACCTCATAAATGCTGGTCAACTGCTTGCGCCCTTTCACCTGAATTGATCCGCGTTCCGCCGCCTGAATCTGCGCGGGCGCATGCCCCATTGCGCGCAGCACATCATCGCTGACGATGATCTGACCGGAGGTGGCGTTCTCTTGCAGGCGCTTGCTCAAATTGATGGTGTCGCCAATGGCGGTGAAGTTGCGGCGGTTCAGGCTGCCGACGTTGCCAAGCGTGGCGACTCCGGTGTGCATGCCGAGGCGGTATAGATGCGGTTGGGGGTCGATGCCGAGCCGCTCGTACAGCCGCAGAAAGCCTTCGCGCATATCCAGCGCTGTGTTGACCGCGCGCAGGGCGTGATCGTCCTGCGGGTTCAACTGGGTGTTGAACAGCACCATGATCTCGTTGCCCATGTACTTATCGATGATGCCGCGCCCCTCATGGATGGCGTCGGTGGCCGTCTCCAAAAACTCGTTGAGCACATCCATCATGGCCTGTGCGCGCAGATTGGCCGGGAAAATGCTGTACGGGGCGACGAACACGAACATGCACGTGACTTCACGGCGTTCACCACCGAGCGCCAACCCGGCGATCTCGTGGATGTTTTCGACCATACCCGGCGGCAGATAGCGCTGCGCCATGCCGAGCGTTTCTTCGCGTTCGCGCTGCTCAGTCAGGTCATCGACAACCACGGCCACGCCGACCGTGTTCTGCGCGCCATCTTTGAGCGGGCTCACCTTGAAATTGAGATCGACCAGTCCGCGCCCGCTGATGGTCGTTTGCTGCTCGACCGATGCGCTGCGCCCGGATTGCGCAATGTGCAGGTACTGGTCGAGTTCGCCGACGTGCGGCGACACCGTTTCCAACGCTTTCCCGATCGCCTCCTCGGTGGGTACGGCGAAAATCTGCGCGGCGGCACGGTTGAAGGTGGTTACGTTATACGCTTCATCGGTGGTGATCACGCCGCTGGCGATGGAGGCGAAGACGTTTTCCATCAACTCTTTCATGCGCGTGATTTCGCTGAGCGTGGTCTGCACCTGTGCGAACAGAATCGCGTTCTGGATGGCGACGGCGGTCTGATTGGCAAACGCTGTCAGCAGATTCAGTTCGCGTACAGTGAACACGGCCTCGCGGAAGCGGTTATCGACGTAGATCGCGCCCGTCACGCGCTCCCGGTAGACCAGCGGCACACACAGAATCGAGCGGAGCGTAAACTTGCCGACCGTTTCGCTCTGTTTCACGCGCGGGTCGCTGGAGGCATTATCGGTGAGCAGCGGTTCGCCGCTGGCAATCACCTGATTGAGGATCGTGCGGCTGACATCGTGCCGTTCGTCGCCATCCGTGGCGCGCACTACGCGAAAGTCCAACTCGCCTGTATCCCGGTTACGCAGTAAGATGAAACCGCGCCCTGCATCCGTCAGGTTGATGATTTCGTCCATCGCCTGCGCGAGCACGTGATCGAGATCGAGCGACGAGTTGATCAGCGCGGACGTTTCGGTGAGTGCGCGCAGCTGTTCGATTTCGGTTTGCTCGTCAAGCAGGGTATGTTCCAGCCGTTCGAAGTGTTGATCGAGGCTGACGAGGTTTTGGATCACGTTGTCGGGGATGCTGACACTCCGCCGCTGTAAAATGGCTTGTTGGTTACGCAGGCCGTCGCGGATTTCGCCATTCAGCGTCCGCAGCTGCCGGACTTCCTCCACACATTTCGGGTGATCGCCGTTCTGGATCGTCATCAGTCGCCCGCCTCAATTGCCTTCCCTTGCAGTAACGGTATTATAGCACCGCCGGAACGAATCGCGTGCTCAATGCGTATTGAAGAATAGGGCGTTCAGCCGCCGACATAATCCTGGTATAGGGGAAACATACAGGCAAATCTCACCCGACCCTCAAAGGTTCGGGCTACGCTGAAGTAAGCCCTCTAAAAAGGGCTGCCCAGCCGGCTGATGCAATTTGCGAAAAGATGACGGTGTTTGTAGGGACGAGGCATGAGCGTATTTCAGAATTGTTGAAACTACCGACACACGACCCCTCACCCCCTGGCCCCCTCTCCCACGCAAGCGGGGAGAGGGGGAATCTGTCGCCCATCCCTGAATTCGGGGCGGGGGAGTCTGTCAGGGGTAGGTTTTTAATGGTAGGGACGAGGCATGCCTCGTCCTC
>CALKIA010000483.1 GCA_937988705.1 uncultured Chloroflexota bacterium
CCCTTCTTCGCGCCCAGCAGCGCCGCGCCGATCGGGCTAAGGTTGGAAATTTTACCTTCAGCGGGGTTGGCTTCTGCCGCGCCGACAATGCTGTATGTCTCTTCGTCGTCGTAACCCTCTTCGATGATGGTCACCTGCGAACCAAGCGTCACGATATCCGTCTTGCCATCGCGCCGAATAATAGTCGCCGTCCGCAAGATATGTTCCAAATACTTGATGCGCCCTTCGATGAACGCTTGCTGTTCTTTCGCGTCATGGTAGTTGGCATTCTCTTTGAGATCGCCTTCGGCGACCGCCTCGGAGAGTTTCTTTGCCAGTTCGGGGCGGCGTACAGCGATTAAAGTATCCAGTTCACGTTTTAGGTCCGCGTACCCTTCCGGGGTGAGCGCATTCTCACTCGTCATGTTGTTTGCCTTACTATCTCCCTATTCGAGCCATCCAGTAACTCTCGACGTTGCGCCGCCAGCGTCATCACATTTTGCCGGTGCAGTTCAACCGCTGAACCGTGCAGCAGAATGCGGCTTTTGCCACAGCGTTCAATATCGATGCTTTCCAGCGGTAAGCCTTTTTCCAGCGCCAGATCGACCGCTTTTTTCAGCGCATCCAGATACGCAATGTCGCTTTTCAGCTTATCTTCAATCTCGCCGCGCAGAATGATGTCGCCATGCCCCTGTATCACATTCTCGTAATTGCCGCCGCGCAGACTTTGCAGCGAGGCGTACAGTTCAGCAAAACTGCCATCCACAAAATGCGGCAGCGCCATCACCGTGTCTGCCGCCAGCAGAACACGATCTTCTTTGACCAGGCACACCACTGAATCCGGGCTGTGACCGGGCGTTGACCACAGGTGAAAACTCTTGCTCCCCAGTGTGAACTGGTAGCTTTCCCTGAAGGTCGTCTCCGGCAGCACCAGTTCCACATCACGCAGTTCAGGCAAATGCTGCTTCGCCTGCTCCAGACTTTCCCGCCCGCGGCGTTCCAGTAGGTCGCGGCATTTGGCATGGGCGATCACCTGAGCGCCCGGAAAGAAGCAGGTTCCCGCCGAATGATCGGCGTGAAAATGGCTGTTGATCACGACTTTGACGGTCATCCCCAGCCGACGTTCGACATAGCGTTGAATCTGGCGCGTTTCGTCGGGGTACAGGAGCGTGTCGAATAAAACCGCCCCTTCGCTGGTGGTGATCAGCGTCGCGTTGACTTGTGCGTACTGGTCACTGATAAATACGTAGATATCGTCTGCGACGCGCTCACGCTGCATTATTCAGTCCTAGACAAGAACAAGGCGGAACGTAAGACAGTATAGTCACTGGAAAATCGAAAATCAAGTCGAGAAGGCCAACGAGTCTGAGGCGAAAATCTGAAGTATAATGTACAATGAAATGTACTTGACAGATGTTCAACAGAGAGACAAGGCTATGCGAAATCTTCGAACGAAGTTGATCTGCCTCCTTCTGCTCGTGATCCTGTTACCTCTCTCCGGGCTAACTGCCCAAGACATCCCAACGCTCAATATCGCCGTACTCGATGATCCGAATGGCCCGCTCATGAATGGCGCGCAGTTGGCTGTTCGCCAGATTAACGCCGAAGGCGGCGTGGCGATCGACGCCATAACCAGCGTGCAATTGAACCTGCTGCCCGTCCTCAGTACCGTCCGCGCTAATCCCGCTGGCTTGGTCGAGGCCCTGCGCGCGCAGGATGTGATCGCCGTGTTAGGGCCGATCACCAGTGATGAAGCGATCAACCTCATCCCACAGCTCGTCGCGCTCGGCGTGCCGATCATCACCCCGGCGACCAGCGATACGCTGCTCACTAGTGACGCGAGCGGACTCGTATTTCGCAGTCGGGCAGCTGACATCATCCAGGGTCAGGCTCTCGCCGCGTTCCTCGTTCAGGAATTAGGGTTGCGCTCGATCGCCACCGCGCAAATGGATATCGCCAGCACGGCGCAGCTCCTCGGCTTCGCCACCTCCGTCGCGACACTCGGCGTCGCGCCGTCGCCTGCGGTCTTTATTACCGATGCCAACGAACTGCCCACCCGTGCTGCCCAACTCATCACGGCGAACCCGGACGCCATCCTCGCCTACGGTGATGTTCCATCTGTGGCGACCCTGTACACAGCGCTGAAGGACGGCGGCTGGAACGGCCTGTTCGTCTACCCAAATGCGGCCCGTCTGACGCGCTTGCTGCCCGATGGTGCGCGCGAAGGCCTCATTGGGACAGCGACGTGGGCGTATACCTTCACTGACGCCTTGAGCGTCAATTTCCTCAATCTGCATGTCCGTACCTACGGCGAAATCCCCTCCGAGATCACCGCAGCCGGGTTCGACTCTATCCGCTTGCTTGCGGAAGCCCTGGCGCTCCCCAACGACTTACGCACCAATCTGCTCACTTTGCCCGAAGTGCGTGGGCTGCAAGGCGTTCTCGCTCCTGCTGCGCTGGCCAATGGCGAAACGAACGAATACCTCGCCATCACACGGCTGACCGAATTCGGCGCACCGGAAGTGATTGCCCAGTATCGCGGCGGGCAGCTACTGGAACCGGGACAGGAGCCGGTCGTCATTGAGCCGACCGCGACCCCGCTGCCCGAAGGCACGTTCATCACGATCACCAGCACCCTGCAAAATGTGCGGTCTGGCCCCAGTATGGACTACCCGATTCTCGGCCAGTTGAATCAGGGGGATCAGGCAGAAGTGGTCGGTCGCAGCATCGACAATCAATGGGTCGTGATCGAATTCATCGGCGATCCCGGTTGGCTGGTGGTCGATCTGTTACAAGTGACCGGCAACCTCAATGATGTGCCGGTCGTCGCCCCGCCCACCCCGGTCATCCCGCCGACACCGGTAGTCCAGCCCACCGCTACGCCCGCTGGCACCGCCGACGTGATCATCCAGTCCGCGGTAATCACGCCTGCAACCATCATTTCCGGGCAGACGTTCACGATTTCCGTCACCGTCACCAACATCGGCGCCGCGCCGACGGGCACATTTGCGGTCGGCGGAACATTCGCGCCCAGCAATCTGTTCTTGAGCGGGCAAGTGCCTGCCCTCGCGCCCGGTCAATCGCTTGTTGTCAACCTGACGGGCATCTTCATCGCCAACGGCCGCTTCACCTCGTCGCTAATCGTTGACACCAATAATCAGGTCAATGAAGGGCCAGTCGGTGAACAGAACAATATCTATAACCTCACCTACAGCATTGACCGCGCCGTGCTGCGGCAGGCCTCACAGACCTTAAATCTCGGCGACACGCTGGACTTCGAAGGCAACGGCGTGCAGGGTGATGTCAACTGGAATGCGGATGGCGGTTTGGCGCTGGATGGCTTATTCGGCGCGAAGCTGGGCATTCTGAGCGGCATTGACCTCAACGCCATCACCTATGACACCATCAATCCGGCCAGCGTCACCCGCGACAGCATCCCGCGTACCGAATTTTTCCCCGGCACACTGATCGGCGTCATCACTGCCGATGGCAATCGTGCTGTGCTGCGCGTGGACGCGGTCAGCGACACCCAGCTCACCGCGACATTCAAGGTGTACAGCGGCGGGTAAAAAAGCACAAAGAAAAGCCCCCTCTTCCATCGATCCGCGGTGAGGGGAGAAATACGCGCTTTTGCAGTCGCCCCTCCCTGAATTCGGGGAGGGGTGGGGTCGACCCTAACTTGGGGCACATGGGACAAGGCCTGCCGGTAAGTGCGTAGAATTGTGTGGACGTTATTTGGGGGTGGCGGACGCGATCAATCGCGTCCCTACGAAAGAAGGCTTTTCTCGTAGGGACGCGGCCTGCCTCGTCCACAAACCTCCAAAATCGATCTGAGGAACCCGCTTCACACTATTGTACTCAGCTGCCGGCAGCCTTGTCCTTTTCGCTCAAATCGCGGGCAGCGACTTAATTCAACTGCACGTTAATAAACGTGGTGCGGTTCGGGTAGAGGTAGATCAACTGCTGAAAGCGCACGCGCCCGTTTTCGCCCACCGTCACCATGTAGTAATCGGCCGGGATATCGCCTAAAGTGAAGTTCTCGCCGAACACATCGTCGGAGTTGACCGTGGTATCCGCATACGTCCACGCATAACGCGTCAACCGTTCCGACTCCACTTTGAGCGTGACATCATACAGCACGTTGCCCGCCGCATCGGTGACCCGTCCGGCCAGCGTGCCATAGCGCCCATACGGCCGAATCCACAATTCCGGGTTGCGCGTCGCGCAGAAGCACTGCGGGTCGCCCACGCGCACTTCAAAATGCACGTGCGGCCCCATGGCGACGCCGGTCGCGCCAATCGTGCCCAGCTCCTGGCCATTCGTCACGGGCTGCCCCGTCTGCACCGCAATCCGATCCATGTGCCCGTACAGCGTGTACAGTGGGCGGCCATCTGGCGCGGTGACGTTGTGCTGGATGATAACCAGATTGCCGTAATAGTTGCTGATCGGGCCGAACAGATTGGTCAGATCATCACCCGCATAGTAGACCACGCCATCGGCGACCGCGTACAGCAGCGTGCCGCGCGGATTCACGAATTCGACGCCATGATGCACCTGTAAACGTCCGCCATTGGTCGCGCCATAGGGATAATTGCGATCCACCCAGTTGGTCGCCGTATCGCTGACCGGACGCCGAAAAACAAAGTGATCGGCCACCTGCACCGACGGATCGGGCGGCGGTGGCGTGAGCGTCGGGCGTGGTGTGCCGCTCAACTCGTCCTCGGAAACGGTCGCCGACGCAATGATCAATTCGAGCGGTGTGGGGGTCAGGGTCAGCGTGGGCGGGCGCGTATTCGTCGGGAAGAGTGTGGGCGTGTAGGTCGCGGACGCTGTCTCGGTCGGCGTGGGGGTCTCCGTGGGCGTCGGCGTCTCTGTCGGCGTAACCGGGATAGTCGGCGTGCGACTCGGCAGCAGATCGCCAGCCGTCGGTACGGGCGTGCTGTTCTGCGCCAGCGCCTGATAGGTAGGATCAATGGTCGCCACGAACGGCGTCACCACATCAACCGGTTGACAGGCGTTCAGGACGAACACGAACAGTACAAGTATGGTTAGCTTGCGTACCAAATGATCCTCACCAGAATTAACTGTGCAGAAAACGGGTTACGTTGGCTCATCGTCGACAAACGTCGGCGGTTTGGTGGGGGGCCGTACCTCAGGCGTGCTCGGCGTTGTCCGCAGCGCCTTGAGCGTCTCTTCATCGATACTGCGCCCATTATAGCGGGCATAGAGCGCGGGGCTCTCAAACGGGTCAACAGCATACCGCCATGTGCGCTTACCGACCTGCCGCAGCAGCGACCGGCACTCGGTACAACGGACTGTACTGCGCGGGCGCGGAATCCCCACTAAACGTTCGGTCCGCGTTTCGACCTGCAAGTGCCCGCGACCGCACACCGGGCAGGTCTCGATGATGAAGCCCTCGGCAAAGCGTTCCTGCGCCGTCAACCCGCGCCAGTACAACCCGATATAGACGAGGATGACGATCAGTGCCATGACGCCGAGCACCGCTTCCGGCGCGACCTGGAGGCCGCTGCTACCGGTCGCAACGGCAGTTTCCGGCGTCGGCGTCGGCGTGAGCGCCGCTTGGGCGGCAGTCGTCTCGGTCGGCGGGAACAGCTGCACCACTTCGCGCGTCGCACTCGGGATGAGATCTACTGTCGGGCTCTCGGTGGGCGGCGGCAGCGGCGTCGAAGTCGCTGTCGGCGGCATGGGACTGGACGTATTCGTCGGGCGGGCGGTCGCTGTTGCGGTCGGGCGCGGCGTATTTGTGCTGGTCGGGCGTTCCGTCGCCGTCTCAGTGGGCGTCGGCGTTTCCGTGGGCACAATTGGCGTCCGCGTTGGGCGGCGGGTAGCCGTGTCCGTGGGAATAATCACCACGGCGACCTCTTCCGTCGCTTCGACTGTACTGGTCAGCGTCGGCGCTGCGGTCGGCGTGTTGGATGGAGTCCGCGTTGGCGTGCGGCTCGACGTAGCCGTGTTCGTCGGTTCAGGCGATGGCGTGTCCGTCGAACTTGGTGTAACCGTGGGTGTCGCGCTCGGAACAGCCGTGTCAGTGAAGGTCGGCAGCGGCGTGTCGCTCGGCGTCTGGGACGGTACGATCGTACTCGTCGGCTCCGGTGACGCTGTCTCGGTCGGCGCGGTGGTATTGGTCAGCGTCGGTGTTGCTGTTTCGCTCGGTGCGGGCGATGCAGTTTCCGTTGGCGTCGCACTCGGCGCCGTGGTATTGGTCTGCGTCGGCGCAGGAGTATCGGTCGGCGCAGTGGTATTGGTCCGCGTTGGCGTTGACGTGCTGCTCGGTTCAGGCGTATCTGTCGGCGCTGGGGTATCGGTCGCCGTCAGGCTGGGTGTCCTGCTTGGCGTTGACGTTTCGCTCGGTTCAGGCGTATCTGTCGGCGCTGGGGTATCGGTCGCCGTCAGGCTGGGTGTTCTGCTTGGCGTTGACGTTTCGCTCGGTTCAGGCGACGCGGTGTCGGTCGGACTCGGCGTGAAGGTAAGCGTAGCGCTGGGCGTCGGCGTGCGGCTCGGCACGGTCGTGTTGGTCGGAATCGGTGACGGGGTGTCCGTGGCTGTCGGGGTCGAGGTCAGGGTCGCAGTAGGGGTTAGGCTGGGTGTATCGGTCGCGGTGAACGTGAGGGTCGGCGTCACGGTCGCACTCGGCGTCGCGCTCGGCGTCCATGTGAACGTCGGCGTGGGCGACTGCGACGGCGTAAACGTCGCGCTCGGCGTCAGCGCATAGACCCGGAGGACAGGCAGCGCTGGCAGTGGCACCGCCAGTTCGACCAAGCGGCGGGCAATCCACGCAAAACCATCGCCAAACCGGATCAAAATCCAACTGGAGTCTTCAGTCCGCCCCACCGGTTCGATCACCGTACCACTGTCAATTTGCCCTAATACTTCATAGCGAAAGTTCGGGCCAGAGCGGACAAATGCTTCGACTCCGCCTGCATCCACCCAGCTCCCCGCCGGCGTGGCTGTGGCGATGAAGGGCGTCTCTGTCGGGTCGGGTGAGAGCGGCGTGGGCGTGAGGTTAGTTTCGTCCAGCGTGGGCAGCGCATCAACACTCACCGCCCAGTAGGCGAGATCGCGGCGAATCCAGCCAAAACCGCGTCCGTACTGGATGAGCACCCAGTTCCCGGACTGGCTGCGATTCAGCGGATACACCCGGTCACCTGCGACCAGGCGTCCGACCGGCAGCGACTGCTCGGTGGGCGCCGAACGTACGTAAATATCCCGTCCGATCACATAGCTGCCGAGCGGTGTCGGTTCCTGCGCCCAAGCCAACGATGCGCTCAACAACGTGAGTATCAGAACGATGATCAGACGGAATTTCACAGAG
>CALKIA010000484.1 GCA_937988705.1 uncultured Chloroflexota bacterium
TTGTCGATACCATGTCAAACGCGACGGTGGAACATGACGGCGAGATCATCGCCAGCCTCGCGGCCTGTCTGGATGACAACGGGCACATGCAGACCGGTCAAGGCGGCATCTATGGCGAACTGGCGAAAACTTCGACCAACCTGCAAGCCGAACTCGCCGCCGCCGTGAGCAAGAAGCTCCGCAAAGCGGTGACTGTGCGCCTGTTCCATGATGGCAGCGCCGCGGCGGCGGTGTATGCCGGGATGCCCCGCTGTGCGGTCATGATGATGGGGACGGCACTCGGCATCGGCTTTCCGCCACCCACCAATGATGGACTGCGGCGGATGCTGGCGTAACCCGGTGCGGTGATTATTACGTGTGTGGGTACTGTGGAAACACCAGTGGATCGGGCAGCACACCGAGCGCGGCACTGTTCAGCGCCACACCATTGATCGTCAGTTCGTGGAGCACGCGCGGCAGCATCTGCCGCATATGGTCGGACTGGTCCGTCGGCATGGTCACGTTGATCACCACGAGCCGCTCATGATCATTGGGCAGGCTGATACCCAGTACCATCGACTGGAAGCCTTGCGCACTCGTGATGAGGTAGTAAGCGGCTTCGTGAGCGCCCCAGCGGAAGGGGGTCGGTTCGCTCACGGCGACATCGCTGCCGATGTGTTCCGGGTTGGTGGCCACCTGCTGGAGCACACTCATCGCAAAATTACCCTCAGCGCTGGGCGCGATTTCCAGATGAGCAACTTCTGGCACAAAGATATGAATCATCGCGCCACCGAGCGGTTCGCCCGTGCCAATCGACATGGCATGCTCGGCGAGCAGCAGCCCGTCGTCATTATCCATTGACCATCCGCTCGGCTGCCAGACGCCCACCGACACATGGTTTACATCGGCTTCAATCCACTGAGGTGCGGCATCCGGCGTGGGGGTAATCAACTGCGAAGCCACACCCGTATTGCGCAGATCGGAAGCGGTGGGCGATGGTGGCGGTGACATCATTTCACAAGCTGCCAAGAGCAGGCAGGCAACAACATACAAACGTTTCAACATCGTCTGTCCGGCATCTTTTATCTCAATGTGCCGAGGGATCTCTCGTACCTTATGAGATTAGCATATCCCAGCGCCAGACAGGTGAATTGCTATGCAATTTCTCATGCGTTCACGAGCGGAGTCGTTTGCGGATCGCCGTCCATAACCACGAGAGTTCTTCCAGCCGCAGCACGAAAGCCGCCGCCAGAAAGACCGCCCCGCTCAACCCCGCCGTCGCGATCACCAGCAGGGCTTCGCGAACCGCACCGGATGTGCCGATCAGCCGTTCCCAGACCGGTTCAGCGAAAAAGGCGACGGCGCTCATGAGCAGCGCCGCCAGTCCTGCTTTGAGCAGCGTGACGAACAAGCGCTGATCGCCAAAGCCTTTCAGCCGCCGCCACAAGATAACGGCAGAGACGAGCGCGTGCAGGATGTGCTTAGCGCTGTCCGCAATCATCAGGCTGAACAGGCCGAAGGTGGGCAGCAGCAGCACCGCCACCAACATGTACCAGAGCAAACTCCCAAAGCCGATCACAGCGGGCGTGAGCGTGTCCTGCTGCGCGTAGAAAGCGTAGACCAGCAGTAGATCGACGGCTGCGAACGGCAGGCCGATCAGGTATAAGCGCAGCGCCTGGACGGTGATCTGCGTATCGGCCGGGGTGAACGCGCCGTGTTCAAACAACAGCCGAACGATGGGGATCGCGAGGACAAACAAGCCGAGCGCCGCCGGTAGAATCAGCGTGATCGCCAGCCGCAGGCCGAGTCCCAGCGTGTTCTTGAAACCCTGTTTCTCGGTCAGCACCGATTGGCGCGCGAGCGTCGGCAGAATCGCGATGCTGATCGCGGTGGCCACCAACCCCTGCGGAAACTGGATCAGCGTGGTCGCCCAGTTCATATAGCTGACGCTGCCCACGCCCGTTTGACTGGCGAGGTTATAGCTGAATGTCCGCACGAACGTATCCAGCACGAGCGAGAACATCACGGGGGCATACAGCAGCGCAATCTGCTTGACGGCCGGGTGACGCCAGTTGAAACTCAAGCGGAACTGCGCGCCGCGCAGGCCGGGCAGCTGAAGCAAAAACTGCACCAGCGCGCCGATCAACCAGCCGAACGCGGCAGCGCGAATACCTTCCGCGGGGCGCATCATCATCCAGCCGATGCCGGACGCGCGGGTGACTGCTTGCAGGGGCGGCGCAAAAATCAGAGTGCCGAAAACAATTGAGGCGTTGAATAATACCCCCGCCAGCGCGGGCAGCGTGAATTGACGTAAGGCGTAGAGTGTGCCGCTCAACACGGCGAACAGGCTCAGAAAGACGAGCGCAGGCGAAACATAGCGCAGCACATCGGCGGCCAGCGCCTGCGTCGCCGGGTCAGAACCGCCGCTCACCACCACGATCACCTGCGGGGCAAACACTTCCAGCAGCAAGACCAGCGCGGCGATGATCAGCGCGACCAGGCTGATCAGGGTACTGACCAACTGCCACAACGCTTTTTGACCGTCACGGGTGACGACTTCGCTCAAAACGGGGATGATCGCGCTGTTGACGTGACCGGCGATCAAGAGATCATAGAGCGTTTTGGGGACGATAATGGCGTAGTTGAACGCATCCATCGCCCGGGATGCACCAAACAAATTGGTGAGGACAATCTCGCGCGCCAGCCCTAAAACGCGGCTCCCAACATTGCCGAGCGCCAGAATGCCCGTCGCCTTGGCTACGCCCGCCCGTGTTTCGGTTTCCGTCAGGGTTTCGGTGACGGCGGCGTCGCTCAGGCGCTCTATCGATGTTTCTACCATGCGATCCCAGTTGCTAGTTAAACAACCGCTTAAGCATAGCATAAGCCTGCCACTACAAAAATCCCATGCTATTTCGCGCTCGGTTGGCACTACAATGGGGACAGAGAAAGTGGCGGTAGCCCAGTAGTAGAGCGTGAAACAGTTTTTTCAGGTCAATTTGCGGGTTTTGTGGACGGGGCAGGCCTTGTCCCTACGAGAGAACCCGCTCGGTGTAGGGACGCGATGTATCGCGTCCGCGGCTGAAAATGACCTCCACGCCAGGCTGCACACTTACCAAAGCGGCTCGTCCCTGAAACACGGTCGTAGGGACGCAGCAGTTCTCGGTCGCTGACCAGAACCCGATCATCAGTTTTATTTGATTTCAGCCTAGAGGACACCTTTATGCGTTTGTGGCTGATCGTTTTACTGCTGGCATTGGCAGCGTGTGGTGCGCCCGCCAATCCCAATCTGCCCCCGACCGTCGATCCCGCAATCATCGTCTGGGATCACAGCCCGAACGCGATTCTCTTTCGCGCCGATGTGCTGGGCGGCGAAGATGACTTTGGCGCGCTGGACGACATCCCGCAGTGTACGATTTTCGGGGATAACCGCGTGGTGTGGATTAACGAACTCGGCGGGTTTCATTTTGAGGTGCTGTACGATGCCGTGACCGACACCGAACTGCGCGAGTTTGTGCGGTATCTAACGGTCGATGAGGGGATTTATACGTTCGAATGGAGTATCGATGCGCTGTTCGGCGCGGCGACTGCCGCACCCGTCTTCCAGACGGTCGATCTCACCATTAATGGCGTGGCTCACCGTACCGACTCGTTTAGCGGGTGGGATGCGCAGTTGTTCATTCGCGTGCTGACCTTATGCAAGCGGTTGGGCGACGCGCCGATCCTGTATCAGCCAGCGGGGGGCTGGGTCACCGTGCGATCCGCACCCTTTAATCCCCAGGCGCCGATCAGCCTATGGGACGGCGGGCGGATGGGCTTCGACCTCGCCTCAGTGAACGGAACCGCGCCGCGTTGGGTCACGGGCGAAGCCGTGCTGTCGCTGTGGAATGCGCGCCGCACCCTACCGACGAGTCTGCTTTACACCGAGGACTACACTACCTATTATGCACTTGCGCTGCAGCTGCCGGGTATCACCCGCGACGCACCCGCCGCGCCGTAGAGACGGTTAACCCAGAGAACACAGAGGGCGAAGATCAAAAAGATTCTTAAGCGCAAAGAGCGCAGAGAATGAGAGTTTTCTCTTTGCGTTCTCTGCGTTCTCGGTGGTTCAATTCTTTTTTCTCTTCTTTTTGCTCGGCAGCATCGTTTGCACATAGCGGAGGCTGTCCTCAATCCAGTACGTGACCTTCTCATCCGCGCTGACGATGCTCGGCGGCAGCTTGACATAAGTTTTGCTCACAGGGGTGGCCGGGTCGTAGCCAGGATCGTTCGCCGCCGCCTCTTTGAGGATTTCCGCCCGCTGCTCGTCGGGCAGCTTCAACGCGATGTAATCGTCGATGAACACGGCGAACGGCTTGCCCACTGTATAGATCATCACGCCACCGAACATGTCCTTGTAGTGTAGATCCGGCTGAAGGTCGGGGATTTGTCCCACCCACGACTCGAACTGTGCTTGGATTTGACGGTATTTTGATGCAACCATGGCGTCCTCCTAACGTATCATCTATAGATGATCATTGTAGGGGGGATCATGCCGAAAGACAGCAAACTCAAGAAGTA
>CALKIA010000485.1 GCA_937988705.1 uncultured Chloroflexota bacterium
TCCGGCAGGGGGGTATCGTCGGCGCGGCGCAGGATCACCATGGCGTCGAGATCGCCGGTCAGCCGCTCCACGCGAATCGTGACGGTTTGCCCGGTCGTGCCGCTGAACTGGTAGAAGCGGGCGTAGACCTCCCCGTTGATCGCCCCGGTGAGCTGATCGCCGGGGCGAATCAGCGTGTCGCCGCCCTGACTGACCGCTTCCTGCGCTGAGGGCAGGATCACATTGCCCGCATCGAGCAAAAAGCCCTGGAGACCATCACCGACGCGTACCGCAGTTTCATAGCGCGTTCCCGGAGGCACACGACCACTGGTATTGAGGACGGGCGTCCCATTCACGCTGACGGTAAGCGCGAATTCGACAGGCGCAATCGACCCACAGCCGTTTTGATTCCACACCCACACCGTGTAATCGCCGACGGGCGGCGTCGCCCAGAAGATATGCTCAACCGGTTGATCGCTGGGCGTTTCACAGTTGGCGTTGCTGTCGATTTGCAGTGTGCCGCCGCTCGGCGTGTTCGGACTGCTCCACGCCACAACGCGCCCGTTCGGGTCGGTCACAAACAGGTTGAGATCCGCCCCCGAAACCCAGCGCAGGGTAGCGGTCAAGCCGCCGTTTGTGAGCGCAATTTCGCCCGCCGTGATGATCAAGTCATAGGTGCCTGTCGTCGTCCCCGCGGATAAGCCAGAACGCGACGTAAGGATCAGGTATTCGCCGTCTTTGGGCAGGCGAAACTGTGTGATGCGCGCGTTGCGGCTGGCGCCCGCGTCATCATTCGACGTGAGTTCGTTGAGGTCGCTGTCCATCAGAATGAGGAACGGGTTGAGGTCGCCGCCCGTCGCGTTGAGCTGGAGTGTGACGAGTTCGCCCGTCTTACCCGCGAAGCGGTAGAACTGGAGCGGCGCTGTGTAGCTGTCAAGCGTGCCCTGATACTGCTCGTTGTAGCGCGCCGGTGCGGCCTCGATGCGGGCGCTGCCCGGCACGCTGCCCAGTCGCAGATTGAAGCCGCCGCTCGCCGCCGGACTCAGGTTATTCGCCTGCACAATGTAAATGCCGCTGCGGGGGATGGTCGTACGCAGCGTGGCGAAACGTTCGCCCGCTTCCTGCGCGACCGGGTTCAGGCTCAGATCCAGCAAGCGGACTTCGGGCGCGACACCGCTGTTCGATTCGGTGGTGAACATCGTCACCGTGAGCAGATCGCCGAGGCGCGCGTTGACGATGTACGACACCGACGGCGCCGTCGGTGTGAAGCGGCTGGTCACCGCCTGCCCGACTTCCAGCACGGCGGCGGCGATGCGTCCAGCGTACAGGTCGAAGTTGCCTTCGCCTTCGCGCCGTCCCGCTTCGATCAAGTACCAGCCTGTTTGCGGCAGGGTGATATAGGCGATCGATTCGCCCGCGCGCGGTTCGCTCTCCTGACTGAGTTCTTCACGCGCCTCATTGAACACCCGCACCCGCGGCAGCAGATCGCCGCTCGTGCGGGTCATGGTGACGCGCACCAAATCGCCCTGCGTCCCGCCGATCACGAAATAGCGTTCCGGCGTCGCATCGTTGAGGCTGCCCGTCACGATCTCCTGATAGCTCATTACGCGGTAGGCCTCGCCGCCGAAATCGGGCGGGCGATTGAGGGGGTTTTCCGGCGTCGGCGTTGCGCCGCCGCCTGCGACCGTTAGCGTGAGGCGGAACGTGCCGCTGGTGGGCACGCCTTCAAAGCGTGCCGCTTCGACCATATATGTGCCGGAGCGCGTCAGCGTGATGGCGATCTGCGCGTCGCGGTTGCCCGTTTGCAGATCATCGTTACGTTCCAACAGTTCGCCCGTGGGGTCGTACAGGAACAGCAGCGGATCGAGATCGCCGGAGGTGTTTTCCATGCGCAGCGACACGCTGTCGCCTGAGTTGGCGTCAAAGCTGTAGCGCAGGCGCGGCACCGTGTCGTTGATGTTGCCTTCGACGCTCCCCGGTCGCAGTGGAAACACCGGAATCGGCGTGGTCGTTGCGGTCGGGGACGGCGTGGGCGTGCCCGTCTGTGCCGCGAGTGGCAGCGCAGCGAACAGCACGAGCATCAAGACGAACACGAGGCGTTTGCGCATAGATACGATCATCCTGTAGGGACGGGCCGCGGCGCGTCCACCATTCTCATCACTAGCGACGGGCTTTCCCATTGGACGCCCATATAAATCATTCGCCTCACCCCGGCCCCTCTCCGAGCGGAGAGGGGGAATAGTGTACCTGTTGTTAGCTTCCCCTCTCCCTTGGGAGAGGGGATTGAGGGGTGAGGCAAAATATCGGACGCGCCGAAGCGCATCCCTACAACGCGCGTTGCGCTGAGACTAAATCCGAATCACTGAGCCGCAGTACTGGCATTCGATCTGCATCTGATTGGCGACCAACTGCGGCAGCGTTCCGGCACACACGGGGCAGGCGGTGGGCGCGCTGCGCAGCGCCTCGACAGTTTCCGCGTCCAACTGGATGGCGCGTTCATCGTTCGCGCCGCCGCTGATCATGCGCTCGATCTGTGCTGCCCAGAACTTTGAGGCCACGCCGCCCTTGACCTCAATCTGCGCCTGGCCAAACGGCGCGCCCGATTTGAAGGTGAACTGCAAAAGGTCTTTGCCGCCGAACATGCCCTTGTTCTCGGCCTTGACCCCTTCGACTTTATCGAGCGTGATGTCCCATTCGACTTCCTGTACCTTTTTGCCGCCGAACAAGCCGAGCTTCTTGCCGGTCGTCTCTTTCTGTTCGAAGATCAGCCGGTGATCCGTCAGGTAGAGAATGCCATCGGGATCATCCCCGCCGCGCCCCGTCGCCTGATGTTCCGCCTGCGCCGCCAGATACAGCGATTCGCCTGCCAGCAGCTTGAAGCACGCCTCGTCCAGTTGATCGAGATACCAATGAATTTTGCCCAGTTCGGCGGAGGTCTGATCGGTATCGCGCTTGAGATCGGCATAGGCCTGACGGATTCGGTTTTGCGCAGCATCAATTTGACCGCGCAGCAGCGTGATCTGGCGTTCGATTTCGGGGATGAACATCTCTAGCCCGGTGGGCTTGGCACGGTAAATGTTCGCTTTTTCCATGCGTTCGCGCAGGTCGTTGAGGAGCGGGCGGGCGCGATTGCCTTCTGTCTGGATCGTGCGCTGGATGTCATCGCGCATCTCATCCCAGCGGGTTTTGATTACCTCGGCTTTGCGTTCGAGATACGCGGCGAAGACATAGCCACGCGACCGAGCCCGCGCGATGTTGTCCGGCAGACGGCTCGCGGTCTGGGCGATGGTGGCGAGTTCGTTGCGCAAGTCATCCAGACCGATATCGCGCTGCAGGGTGTCAAACTGGGTTTGCAGGGTATCGAGCTTGGCGATCAAAGGGTGCTGTTCAGTGGCCATCCAGAAGTCCTTTTCGTTGGCATGCGCCTCATCCCGCCATGCCCACTCCAGTGGCAAATGGTAGCGCCGGAGTGCGGTTCCACCGCTTGCTGTTCGGCCCGGGGACGGGGTGAGTTGCATTAAGCTTCGTATCTGAACTCTATTGTAACGTGAGTTTGGATTTTCCCGCCCTTGACATGCCACCCAATGGCTGGGGGATCGGGCCGGCTTGGACGCCTGCGTGGCGGAGGGACGAGGCAGGCCGCTATGTACAATAACGCGAGTTATGGATAACACTTTTCTCACCCCACCCCCGGCACCTCCCCGAATTCAGGGAGGTGAGACAACAGCTTGCGCCCTGCCTCCACTGTCCCCGCTGGCGTGGGCGAGGGGTACGAGCGAAGGAGGCTTATTCATAACTGACGTTAC
>CALKIA010000486.1 GCA_937988705.1 uncultured Chloroflexota bacterium
CCGGGTAGACACAGAGGTCTACCCCTCCATTGGGACTTTCGAGAGTCTACTTGAGAGGATTTAGGGGTTAGGGTAAGTGAACAGAGTTATTGAGGAGAGGGTGCTATGCAAACAACCCGGGTTGGCTTGCTTCAGCTAGCGTGGACGGGCGACCGCGCCACAATGAAAGATCGGTATCGGGAGCTGGTCGCGGAGGCGGCGAGGCGGGGCGCGGCACTGGTGTGCCTGCCGGAATTCTCGCTCTCACCGTACTTTCCCGCGACGACCGATCCGGCGGGCTTCGCGTGGGCGGAGGCGCTCCCCGGCGGCGAGTCCGAGCAGTTCTTCGCCGAGCTGGCGCTAGCCCACCGGGTCACGTTGATCGGTAGTCTGTTCGAGCAGACGAGCGCTGGTGCATATTATGACACGGCGACGATTCACAACCCGGACGGGCAGTTGATCGGGCGGCAGCGCAAAATCCACATTCCATCGGGCGTGGGCTACAACGAAACGAGCTTTTTCGGTGGCGGCACGGTCTACGACGTATTCGACACGGGGACGGTCAAAGTCGCCGCGCCGACCTGCTATGACCAGTGGTTCCCCGAACTGGCGCGCATTTTCACGCTCAACGGGGCGGAATACATCTTCTACCCGACAGCGATCGGCTCGGAGCCCACCGCGCCGCACGTCGATTCCTCGGAGGCGTGGCAGATCGTCATGCGTGGCAGCGCCATCGCTAATGGTATCTTTATCGGTGCAGCGAATCGCATCGGGCAGGAGAACGGGCTGACCTTTTACGGCAGCAGCTTCATCTGTGATCCGCTGGGGCGCGTGCTGGCGCAGGCGGGACGCGCAACGACTGAAGTTCTGATCGCGGATTTGGACGCAGGCGTGTTCGAGGAATGGCGGCGTTTATTCCCGCTGCTGCGCCAGCGCAAGCCCGCGGTCTACGGACGGATCAGTGAGCCGTAGGGTGACGCCCGCTTATTTCTTCTGCTTTTTCTTGTTTTCTTCAAGGCGATATTTCACGATATCGGCGACGAGGTCGAAGGGGATCGGTTGATCGTAGGGGAACTGCGCCGATCCCTTGCCGCTGGCATAGGGCTTGAGCCGTTCTTTGAAGGCTTCCATGCCATTTGGCGTCGGGTAAAAGCCGATATGATGTTTGGCCGCCCCAAAATAGACGAGGTTGCCGTTATAACGAAACGTCGGCATCCCGTAACTGATGACTTCGGTCGCCTCGGGGACGACGGCTTTGATAGCCGCGCGCAGTGCCTGTAGGCGACTTTGCACATCTTCGGGATAGGCGGCGATGTATTCGTCAATCGTTTCGGGTGCCTTCTTGGAATTGTCCATCTTGATTTAGCCTTTGCTCGCTCAAAGTGAGTTTGTAAAAATGTGAGTTATGGATAAAGCTGCTCTCACTTCACCCCCGACCCCTTCCCGAATTCAGGGAGGGGAGACAGCAAAAGCGCTGTTTATCGCCCCGCTCCCCACTGGTGTGGGAGCGGGGCTGGGGTGAGAGCGTATGCGCGAATCCGGCTTATCCACAGCTGATGTTATACTAGCACAAATTTTCGCATAGATGCAGCGGTTCGCGCAAGTTTCAGGGTGTGCCGAGAAGCTCAGACTGTGCTACTCTGTTACAAACGAGTTTACGAGGTTAATCACATGGTAGACGTGATTGTGATCGGTGGCGGGCCAGCCGGGGTGACTGCCGCTCTGCGGGCGCGTGAATTAGGCGCGAGCGCGGTCTTGATTGAACGGGGACAGTTGGGCGGGACGTGTACCAATGACGGCTGTGTGCCGACGCGGGCGCTGGCGAAAGCGGCGCGGCTCATGCGGGATGCGGAACAATTCGCGGAATACGGCTTGATCGCAGAGCGTCCGACGGTCGATTTTGCCCGCTTGATGGCGCGGACGCAGCAAATCGTCTATCAAGTCCATGAGAAGAAGCAGTTGATCGCCCACCTCGAAGCGGCTCAGATCCGCACGATTCATGGCCGGGGCGGGGCGCGCTTTGTGAACGCGCATCATGTGGCGGTGGCGGGCGAGGTGATCGCCGGCGAAAAGATCATCCTATGCGCGGGTGGACGGGCGCGGCGGCTCGCTTTCCCCGGCGCGGACTATGCGATCACGCACAGCGAAATCTGGACGCTGCCAAAGCTCCCTGAGTCACTGGTGATTGTGGGCAGCGGCGCGACCGGGTGTCAGGTTGCGTCCATCATGGCGGCGTTTGGTGTAGCGGTCACGCTGATCGACGTGATGCCGCGCATTCTGCCGACTGAAGACGCCCATGTCTCCGAAACCATGCAGGCGGAATTCGAGAAAAGTGGCATCACTATCATCACCGGGATCAAGGGGATTGAGGCGATCCGCAAAACCGACCGCCTTGATTTCATCTATACCCATGACGACCAGCAGAAAACGATCGCGACCGATATGGTGATGCTGTCGGTCGGCTGGATTCCCGACCTCGAACCGCTCAACTTGAGTGCAGCCGGGGTGGCGACCCGCGGCGCGTATGTCCAAGTTGATGATTACCTGCGGACGACGGCGGCGAACATCTACGCGGCGGGCGACATTACGGGACGGATGATGCTGGTACAAAGCGCCGATCAGCAGGCGCGCGTCGCGGTCGAGAATGCGGTGATCGGCGCGAACCGGATTGACGAAAATACGCTCGTCCCGCACGGCGGTTTCACGGATCCCGAGTATGCCAGTGTCGGTTTGACCGAAGTCGCCGCGGCCAAAGCGCGCGCGATCGCGGTGGCGGTGGTGCCCTACACGCACAAAGATCGCGCTATCATCGACGATCGCACTATCGGCTTCTGCAAAATCGTGGTGGATCGCGATACGCGGCTGATGCTGGGGGCGCATGTCGTCGGCGAGCAGGCGGTCGAGGTGATTCAGGTGGCGGCGGCGATCATGGCGGGGAAACTGCGCGTTGAGGAAGTGTCGATGCTGGAATTTGCGTATCCCACCTTCGCGTCGATTCTCGGACTCGCCGCGCGACAGATCGCCCGCGAACTCAAGGCGATTCCGATCATCCGGCAGTGGCGCGAAATCGGTGAGCTCAAACTCGCCGAATGGGAACGCAGCGACGAGTAAAGCGAACTGCATAACGCAAAGGCGCAAAGACACGAAGACGCCAAGCAAGGTTCAAAAGTTGACTTGGCGTCTTGGCGACTCAGCGTCTTTGCGTTGGGTCTTTCGTTCGTACTTTTATCCTTGCTGGACTCCCGTGTCCCACTCGCGGCGGAGCAGACCGTAGAGGTACATGTCGTAGCGGCGACCGTCGCGGGCGAGAAACTCGCGGAACGTGCCTTCGCGCTGAAAGCCCAGCTTCTCATACAGCTTGATGGCGTGCTCGTTGTAGCCGAACACGGTGAGCTGTACGCGGTGCAGGTTCAGCTCGTGAAAAGCAAACTTGAGCACGAGCTTCAGCGCTTCGTGGCCGTAGCCTTTGCTGCGATTGACCGGATCGCCGATGGCGATCGCCATCCAGCCCGCGCCGTGATTCCACTGAATGCCGTCCACGTCCACATAGCCGATCAGCTCGTCGCTGTACAGCAGGCGGATGCCAAAGGCATACCCATCTTTCGCGCTGTCCGTCTCGGCAAACCACTTCTGGAGGCTGGCTTCGGTACGCGGTCGCGCGACCAGCGCATCCCACAGGCGCGAAAATTCGCCGTCTTCATACCAACGCGCCATGACGGCGGCGTCTTCGGGGCGCAGCGCGGTCAGGCGCACGCGTTCACCGTTGAAGAGAGAAGCAATCATGATATTCCCTGTCAGCATGTTGTAGGGGCGCGATTTATCACGTCCGCCTGTCAATAGGAACACGGACGCTATGCATGGCGTCCCGACGAAACAGCATGGCGTTTACGAGTCAATCTCCATATCAACAGCGCAGCTCCGCCGACGACCACCACGCCGACATAGCCCGCGAACAGCAGAAATGCCCGTGAGCGCGCCATGTCGACCAATGCGCCGCGCAGATCGAATGGGCAGGTAGCGCTCGGGCTGACAGCGGCAATTACGGCCAGCGGATCACCCGTCGTCGCGTCAAGATAGACGATGCTTCCACCCACGTCGAGCGCCGCGGTGATCAGCCACGCCGTGCGCTGCTCGGCGTTGAACGATCCGCGTACCAGCAGCGGATCGCTGAGGCGTTCCGGTGGCGCAGGCAGTTGATACTGCCACTGGATCGCTTTCTCGGCGCGGTTGAGCGCTTCGGCGGGTGGAACAGTCGGCGTCTCATTGACGCGGGTCGCGCCATAGGTGGTCAGCGTACCGACAGCGGCACAGGCGGCGGGCGCGTCCGTAGGCGAGATCCACCACGACTGCGGGGCAGTCCACACCGGGAGCTGTTCCGACAGCAGCCACGCACCGAGAATCACGGCGGGGATGAGCAGGGCGACGAGGAGAGCGAGTCGTCGGATCATTGCGGCGGCATCCACCAGTCGAAGCCGAGCACGCCTTCGAGGATCACGGTATCCCCGGTTGCCCCATCGTTCGGCGGGAACAGACGTGTGTGCAGCGCAATCGAGCTGCCGTCTATGTAGGCGAATCGTTCCTCGGCGAGCCAAGCTAGATCGTAAACCGAGTAGTCGAAGTGCGCGATCAGGCGGTGTTCCTGCTGTGGATCATCGACGGCGACGGTATAGACATCCTTGTACTGCACGGTTTCATCGGCGCGGGCGAACAAGAGATGCGTCCCGTCCGGCGACCACGCGGCAAAGGCCTCGCGCGTGGTGCTGTTCGTCACGCGGCGCAGATTGGATCCATCCACGTTCATCACGGCGAGATAGCCGCTGTCGCCATCCCCGCTGCTAAAGGCAAGGCGGCTGCTGTCCGGCGACCACGCCGGCATTGCGCCCTGTACCAGCGTGACGAGATTCGTCCCGTCGGCATTCATCACGGCGATATGGGGAGAGTTCCCGATCACGGCGGTGAAGGCGAGGCGCGTCCCATCGGCTGACCATGCCGGATAGCGGACATAACTATCGTGGGCGGCGGTCAGGTTGATGCCACCTGTCCCGTTGACGTTCATTACCCACAGGTCGTTCGCTTGTCCCTCGCGGTGCGTGTAGGCGACGCGCTCGCCATCCGGCGCGAGCGCGATCTCGGTGCCATTATCCCCCAGGAAGGTGACGAGAATACAGTCATCCCCCGTGCTGAGCGACCGAACGCGCACGCTGCTGTCGGCGCTGCTGACGTAGGCCACGCGCTCGCCTTGCGGCGGATTAAAGCTGCACAGCGGCGGCGGCGCTTGCGCGCCAAATACGATGCCGATATTCGTTGCCATCTCGGCCGCCTCATCCGGCGACAGGCTCATGTCGCTGTTGGCGAGGTTGCCTGCCAGCCAGACCAACCCGCTGATGAGTACCAAGGCGAGGACGATCAACAGGAGATAGACCGGCACATTGACTGAACGCTGCAGCGGCGACTCGCCGCGCTTGCGTTTCGGTTTTTCCTCCACGGCGACGGGCTGCTCGAGTTCGCCGTCGTCCGTTAGTTCAAGCGGTTTTTTGCTCATGTTTCCTATCACCAACTAGGTGGTACGGGGAAATGCCCGCCCTGACACACACTCAATCTTAACACGCTGCAGCGGCGGACGAAACGCGGTAGACTTGGCGCGTAACTGGAGAAGGATGACATTCATGACACAGCGATCAGTTGGCTTCGATCCGGCGGTCGAATTCTACGATCAGACGCGCGGGTTTCCGCCGGGCGTGGAGCACGAGGCGGTGCGGCAGTTCGTGCTCGCGGGCAATTTGACCGCGCAGAGTCGCGTGCTGGAAGTCGGCGTTGGCACAGGGCGGATTGCGCTGCCGCTGGCGCCGCACGTTGGTTCGATTACCGGCGTGGATTTGTCGCTCGGCATGCTGGGTAAGCTGCTGGACAAACGGCGCGGCGAACGAGTCAACGTGGTGCAGGGCGACGCAACGCACCTCCCGTTTCCGGCGGAGACTTTTGATGCAGTAACGGCGACGCACTTCTTTCACCTCGTGCCGACGTGGCGCGACGTGCTGGCGGAACTCAAGCGCGTGCTCATCCCCGGTGGGCTGCTGCTGCACGGCTGGAACATCGGCGACATGGATGACAAACTGAATCAGACGTGGCAGAAGACGACCGGGCGCGGACGTGGCCAGGAAGTCGGCGTGCCCTTCAAAGATCGGTTGACGTTTTTGCCGGACACCGGCTGGCAACCGCTGGGCGAGGAACAGGTGCACACTTTCATTACCCCCCGGGCTCCACAAGGCTATGTGGATGCGCTGCGCGCACGCATGTGGTCGCACACGTGGACGATGAGCGACGAAACCCTCAATACGGGGATTGCTGCCGTCGAAGCGTACATCCGTGAGCACTACCCTGATCCGCACGTGCCGATTCCGCTACAGTCGAGTTTCCATGTCCAAGCGTACAGAATAATCTAACCACAGAGAACACAGAGAGCACAGAGTGTCGATCTCATTTTCCTCTGTGTTCTCCGGGTTCTCTGTGGTTGAATCTCTTTATGAACATCCTTCATGTGACTCCCTACTATGCTCCAGCGTATGCCTTCGGCGGTGTGACCCGTGCGGTC
>CALKIA010000487.1 GCA_937988705.1 uncultured Chloroflexota bacterium
ATGGTGTCGTTCAGCAGTTGGAATGGCACGCCCATGCACGCCAACGCGTATCTGATCAATGATGTGCTCAAAGGGGAGCTCGGCTTCGAAGGCTTTGTCGTCTCCGACTGGCAGGGCATCGACCTCGTCGCGGCGGATTACTATGACGCGGTCGTCGCGTCGATCAACGCGGGCGTCGATATGAACATGGTGCCGCAGGACTATGGCCGTTTCATCCGCACGTTGACGCAGGCCGTTGAGAGCGGTGATGTAGCGCAGGAACGCATCGACGATGCCGTGCGTCGCATTCTGCGCGCGAAATTTTCCGTCGGCCTGTTTGACCGGGAGACGGGCGATGGGGCGACACTGGATCAGGTCGGTTCAGCCGAACACCGCGCGCTGGCGCGGCAGGCGGTGAGCGAATCGCTCGTGCTGCTCAAAAATGACGCGGCGCTGCCCATTTCCACTGACGCTGCAACGATTTTCGTCGCCGGGAGCGCGGCTGACGACCTCGGGATTCAGGCGGGCGGTTGGACGATCGAGTGGCAGGGCGGCACGGGTGACATCACCCTCGGCACGACCATCCTGGACGGCATCACGGCGGTCGCGGGCACGAATACGCATATCGCCTATGAGAAACTGGGGCGCTTCGAGAGCATTCACGACGCAGCGGGTAACCCCGCCATCGCCGACTTCGGCATCGTGGTGGTCGGCGAAGAACCCTACGCGGAATGGGAAGGTGACAACGGGGGTCTCAACCTCACGCGCGGCGACCGCACCACGATTGAGCGCGTACGTGAACAGAGCGAGAAGTTGATCGTGATTGTCGTTTCGGGGCGGCCAATGGTCATCACCGACCAGCTCAATCTGGCGGATGCGGTGGTTGCAGCATGGCTGCCCGGGACGGAAGGCACAGGCGTCGCGGATGTGCTGTTCGGTCACCTACCGTTCACCGGGACGCTGCCGTTCACGTGGATGCGTTCCGCCGATCAGCTGCCGTTCGACTTCGCCAATCTGCCCACCGAAGGCTGTACTGCGCCGCTGTTCCCTTACGGCTACGGTCTGACCTACGACAACAGCGCGTCGGAGTGGCTGGATCTCGCGGTCGAATGCGCCACGAGCTAGGCTTACCCGTTCTTTGACTATCGGCGGGGCGCAGTTGACTGCGCCCCGCCAGTCCGACTATTTAGGAGCAGCACCGCCCTGCCCCGAAACTTCGGCAGGCGGCTTACGACCGCGATCCGCTTCTCGCTTGGCTTTGTACTCATTTTCCCATACGGCGTCGCTGTCCGGTTGAATGTGGGCGCCGTGATACCGTGCCCACACTTCGGTGAACTCCGCTCCAAACAACAGAATCTGCGCAGTATAGTAAATCCACACAAGGATCACCGTCAGCGACCCCGCTGCGCCAAAGACCGATCCCACATTGGCGCGGGAGAGATACAACCCCACGGCAAATTGACCGAGATACAGCAGCAGTCCCGTAAACGTCGCGCCGACGATCACATCCCGCCAGTGAATTTCCACGTCGGGCAGTACCTGATAGACCAGCCCCACCAAAAACGTGATCACGGCGAGGCTCAGCACAAACTGCGCCACCCGGACGAAGATGATCACAGCCAGCGGCGCTGTTCCCGCATATTCGGCCTGTCGGTCGCCGTCCTCTTCCAGCACCAGATATTCCACTGGCTGATTCCGTTCCAGATTTGCATTGAGTGTGCCGTTAAGCACGGTCATGCCCAACAGTGTCACCGCCGCCAACACCACAACCACGAACGACTGCAACCGCGTTTTGACCAGCGTGAATGGGGATCGTCCCGGTCGCGCTTTCACCTCCCAAATTTTGTTGAGAGCCGTCTGCAATTGGGCGAACATCCCCGTTGCCCCCCAGACGACAACCGCCAACCACACGAGCGAACCGACCACATCGCTGGTCGTCGTCTGATCCTCCAACAGCGATCCGATCAACTGTGCGGCTTGTTGACCCAGTGTGAGTTCAATGTTCTGCACAAGACTGGTCGCCGCCGAGCGTTGATCCATCACCAGTCCGAGCAGCAGCGCAATGATGATCAGCAATGGCGACAGCGAAAAGATGGCATAGTAGGCGAGCGCTGCCGCAATGTGCGCTGCGCCGTCGTCATTCCATTCCTTGACCGTCTCTTTGAGCAAGAAAAGTGCCTGTTTAAGCATCTGATTGTTCCCTAATGATGACTATTTCTAATTATGGGCAGGATGGAGGCTGAACCGCTTCCCCTTTGCGCATGAATTGTGTTACATTCACGTTGTCCACTACCATTTAAATACGATTTAAGGAGAGTCTCCATGAAGATGCCAGGCTGGACGCAGCGTGTACTCGTTTTGGTGCTAGTTCTAGGCTTATTTGCGGTAGTCGGCGGAGTGTTCGCGCAGGAACTGCCGACACCCACCGAATCGGGGATGGCGGCCGTCAATGACATTGAGATGTACTACGCCACCTATGGCGACCCGGCCAACCCGGCGCTGCTGCTCCTGCATGGGGGTCTGGGCAATGCCGATTACTTCGTGAATCAGATTCCAGCTTTCATCGAGCATTTCTATGTAATCACGGCGGACAGCCGCGGCCACGGGCGCTCGACCATGTCTGATCAGCAGATCGGCTACGCGCTGATGGCGTCGGATGTGCTGGCGCTCGCCGATACCCTCGGTATTGAGCAATTCAGCCTCGTCGGTTGGAGCGATGGCGGCATCATCGGCCTTGATATCGCTATCAATCACCCGGACCGCCTGACCAAGCTGGTCGCGTATGGCGCGAACTACAATCCATCCGGCGTGCGCACTGACGTGGGCGACAGCGAACGCTTCAACGCCTACATCGAAATGGCGGCAGGCGACTACACGCTTTTGTCCCCCAATCCGGATAACTTCGAAACGTTCCTCAACAACATCAGCAATATGTGGGCGACTGAGCCAAACTATAGCGAAGCTCAGATGCAAGGCATCACCACGCCGACCCTGTTTATCGACGGCATGCAGGAAGAAGCGATTTATGTCGAACATGACCTCGAAATGACGCAGCTCGTCCCGAACTCTGACCTGTACCTTATGGGCGGCGTCGGGCACTTTGCCATGTGGGAAAACACGGAAGAATTCAACCGCGTCATCCTCGACTGGCTGCTGAACGAAGCCTAATAGCGGAACTGGCGGCTAAAGACGCAAGCTTCTAGAATCATCAATTAAGTGGAGGGGTGAGGCGGCAGGCCTCACCCCTACGGAATATTCCACACTGACAGCAACAGTTTGCCTACCCCCATATCCTCCTAGGTGGAGACACCATGCACGTTAATGATCTGGAGACGCCTAGCGTCCTCATCAACCTCGACCGGATGGAACGCAATATCCGGCGCATGCAAGACCGCTGTACTGAACTGGGATTGGCTTTTCGTCCCCACATCAAGACGCACAAAATTCCCGCAATTGCCAAGCTGCAGATCGAAGCGGGCGCGGTCGGGATCGCCTGCCAGAAAGTGAGCGAAGCCCAAGTCTTTGCGGAGGCGGGGATCAATGATATTCAGATCCCCTACAACATTGTCGGCGAGAAAAAGACCGCGCGTTTGGCCGATCTCGCGCTTTATAATCGCGTAACCGTCTCCGCCGACCACCCCATCACGATTGCGGGGCTATCCGATGCGGCGCGCGCCAATGACATCCGCATTCGCGTGATGGTCGATCTTGCCACTGATATTCAGCGGACGGGCGCGCCCGTCGACGAGATAGTCATGCTGGCGCAAAAGATCGATAACGATGAGCATCTGCATTTCGCGGGTTTGCTCGTGTATCCCAGCACAGCCAGTAACCGCCCCGCCATTCAGGAGGTTTTGACGCGCCTGCATCAGGCGGGGATCGGCGTAGAAAGCGTGAGCGGCGGCGGCTATGGCGCCTTCCTTCAAGCCGATCAAGTGCCGGAACTGACCGAAATCCGCGTCGGCACCTACCTCTTCAACGACATGAGCAGCGTGCACAAGGGTTGGACGACGATTGACGACTGCGCCATGCACATCATGGCAACGGTGGTCAGCCGCCCGTCACCCGACCGCATGATTCTGGATGCGGGCAGCAAAACGCTGGCGGCCGACCGCGTCAAAGACACACACGGCTATATCGTCGAATACCCGGAAGCGCGCATCTACCAGTTGAGCGAAGAACACGCGCATGTCGACCTCAGCCAGTGCGCTGAACGTCCGGTCGTTGGGGAACGCGTCCACGTGATCCCCGTGCATACGTGCGTGGTGAGCAACCTGCATAATCAGCTTTACGGCGTGCGCGGTGAGGAAGTGGAAGTCGTGTGGGAGGTCGCCGCGCGGGGTAAAGTCTGGTAGATCCGGCTCCATTTACTGGGACGAGGCTCGGTTTTCCAGCGCACCGGGCTTTGACGAAGATCCGCGCCTACACCTCCGCTGCGCGGACGACGCGAGCGGCGGCAGATCTTCGGTAGCAGCTTAGTGATCGCCTCAATGCAGACAGCGTGATTATACTCGGCAACGAGATTCGCTTGACAGGAACCTTATGACTAATATGTCCTCGCAATTCATCAATGATCTATTCAGTTTGGAAGGCAAAACCGCCGTTGTGACCGGGGGAACGGGCGTCCTCGGCGGCATGATGGCCCGTGGTCTAGCGCAGGCCGGCGCCCAGGTCGCCATCGTCGGACGCCGCCGCGAGAAGGCCGAAGAAGTGGCCGCGACGCTGCGCGCGGACGGCTACAGCGCGGTCGCTGCCCCCGGTGATGTCATGGATCGGGCACAGATGGACACCCTGCGCGATCAACTGACCGGCGAATGGGGCAAAATCGATATACTGCTCAACGCGGCGGGCGGGACGACTCCGGAAGCGACGGTACCAGCCGATAAAACCATCTTCGACATGTCGCTGGATGCCATGCGCCACGTCATTGACCTCAACCTGATCGGCACGGTTATCCCATCGATGGTCTTGGGCGAAGCGATGGCGCAGCACAAAACCGGCTGCATCGTCAACATTTCGTCGATGAACGCGCAGCGCGCCCTCACGCGTTCACCCGCGTATTCGGCGGGCAAAGCGGGCATCGACAACTTCACACGCTGGATGGCCGTCGAACTGGCATCAAAGTTTGGCGAAGGACTGCGCGTGAATGCGATTGCACCGGGTTTCTTCATCGGGGATCAAAACCGCGCGCTGCTGCTCAACCCGGATAACAGCCTAACCACACGCGGCCAGAAGATCATCGATCACACGCCTGCTGGCCGCTTCGGCAACCCCGAAGACCTGATTGGCGCGTTGATTTGGCTGTGCAGCCCCGGTGCGCGGTTCGTCAACGGCACGGTGATTATGGTCGATGGCGGTTTTAACGCCTTCAGTGGAATCTAAATGCCGCGTCCGGTAAGTTTTTCAAATCGTAGGGGCAGACCTATGTGTCTGCCCAGCTGAGAGCGCACACACAGGTGCGCCCCTACGAAAACATTCGGTAATCCACTTTAGAACAACTGCCCATTCCGCACGAGCGGAAAACCCGGAATGGGCAGTTAC
>CALKIA010000488.1 GCA_937988705.1 uncultured Chloroflexota bacterium
AGTAATCGTTGGTCAGAGTGGGATAAGATGTGGATCGGCACGAATTCATCGGGTGTCTTTGCGACCCAGCATTTCATTGAGTTTGATTGCACGGGTAAAAGCGCCGGGGCGGCGGCCGATGTCTTTATCTGCAATGATTTCATTGGCAATGACCCGTATCTCTGTCCACCAGCAAGCGGAAGTTCCGGCTCAAGCAGCGAGAGTAACGGGCTTTTCCACTTTTCGGATGGTCGCCTCAATGCGTATGATGTCGCTGCACCGATTGTCGTGTATCCCTGGGAACAGGCCACCGGTCTCGGCTTAGCCATCTATAGCCCTCAAGGCTCAGCCCTCTTGTTTGTGAACGCGGTCGAATTAGGCGAATGCCCGAGCGAAAACACCTTAATTGCGGCCAATGAGAGCGCCCAAGTTTGGGTTTATCGCCTCAGTTCGTGCGACTATCAAATTCGAGCCACGCAGACCAACGGTAAAACCTACGTCTTGCACTTTACTAGCATTGGCAGTTCCGTCGAGTATAGGTCCCACGAAATCGAGTAGCCCACAGAACCCGACCTCCAAGTGTCGGAGGCCGGGTTTGATTCCTAGCGCTGGACTAGATGCGGGCGGGCAATCCGAAACGCGGCACGAGATCCGGTTTGCGAAAGGTGATGATGTCGCTGATCGCGTCGCCGATGAATGTCACCACCTGAATGCCATAGGCACTGTAGCCCGAGTCGCTGCGCCGGTACAGCCCGAACGCGATCTGCCCATTGGCGCGGGCGGGCAGCAAGCGCCACAGCCCCGGTGTCCCCGCGAAGACCCGCGTACCGACGATCTGGTGAATTGCCGCTGTACCCTGATACCACGAGGGGATCGGCGGCATACTGAAGGTCGCATCGGCGCGCAGCAAGGCGATCAGCGCGTCAACATCGGCGTTTTCCCACGCCCGCACATAGGCTTCGAGCTGTGACATCAGGGCCGCATCCGGGGAACGCGGCGCGTGTGCCTGTCTTTCCTGTAAATCATATTCGGCGCTGATGGACGAACGGGCCCGGTGCAGCGCGCTCTTGACCGCCGAGACGGTTGTCTCCAACAGTACGGCGATCTCCGCTGCCGACCAGTCGAGCACATCGCTAAGCAGCAGTACGGCGCGTTGGCGTGGCGGCAGCAGTTGGAGCGCTGCCAGAAAGGCGATGCTCACCGTTTCGCGGGTGACGACGAGATGTTCGGGCTGATCGTCGCCCCACGGAATGAGATCATCCGGGTAGGGATCGAGCCAGATAGGTTCGAGGATCGGCGGCGGGACGGAGTCGCCGCTCGGCTCGGCATCACGCAGCGTCTTGGGGATCACGCGCCGCCGCGTCTTCTTCAGCGCATCGAGGCAGACATTAGTCGCGATTTTGTAGAGCCACGCCCGCGCGGAGATGTCTTCCGTGTAGGTTTCACGGCGTTTCCACGCGCGCAGAAACGTCTCCTGAACCATATCTTCCGCATCTGGCAGCGATCCGAGCAGTCGATAGCAGTGCACTTGCAGCTCGTGGCGAAAGGGTTCGATGGTGCTGCCAAACTCGTGTTGATTTAGCTCAGTGAGCATACCGGTTCCTTCTGGTGAGCGCTGGCTCGCCTGACGATGAGTCCGCTGTAGGTGGATCGTATAGTGAACTTGAAAACAGCGCATCCTTTGACACATTTCTGTCGTTACATAACGATGAATGGCTAGCAAAAGGATGCGGAATGCCGAAAGATGGTCAAGCCACCACCTCGAAAACGTTGTTTCGGATGCAAGTGGGCGTCCAGATCACCGTGAAAGCGCCGCCGGAACGCATCTGGGCACTGCTGACCAATGCCCAGCAGTTTCCTACATGGAATTCGACGATCACGAGCATTGATGGCAAAATCGCCCCCGGCGAAACCATTCGCTTGAAGTCGACGAGTTCCGAGCGGATTTTCAAACTCAAAGTCGCCAAATTTGAGCCGAACACCCATATGCTCTGGCAAGATGGAGCTGCGCCGATGTTCAAGGGTGAACGGCACTTCACCCTCACCCCCAAAGGCAGCGGCAGCACCGAGTTCACGATGGAGGAAACCTTCTCCGGCTTGATGCTGCCGCTGATCGCTGGTTCACTCCCTGATTTTCGTCCCATCTTTGAACGTTACGCCGCAGATTTGAAGGCGGCGGCTGAGCGCATGTAAGCGCCTCAGTCAATTCTGGCATAGTATAGAAGAGCATCACAAAGGGAGCATAAAATGAGCGAACAGAACGCCATAGGAACCGGGACGCAGGCTGATCCGTGGGTGCTGAAGACGCCGCCGGGGACGTCCGACTACACGCTGTATAAGGATGAGAGCAAAGATCCGCCGGTGCTGGTGTGCACAGTCGGCACAACCACCCTGTTCTACGATCTGCGCTGCATCAATGACTTGCACGCGATGCTTAAAGCGCATGGTGACTGGATGGAGCTGGGCAGCGCAGACGAGCAGAAGCCTGCCAAAGAGGGTACGGTCGAAGCGTGGGGGCGGTCGCCTGATAATCCGGTCGGCGGGTGGTATGGCCTCAAAAAAGGACTGCGCGGACGCTTCGGCATGTACATTCCGCCGCTGCTCGAAGCGCTCGGCCTCGCCGAGGTCGAACACAACGCGCGCGGCAACCGGATGCGGGCGCTCTAGCCGACTGAATCCTCAAATACAGTCTGCCATGGGCGCAAGTGGTGCCCATGGCAGATTGGCTCGACTCTCTGCGGGGCTTTAAAACATCGTGTTGTTGTTCGCCGAGGTCGTCGGGACGGCTTGCAGCACATCCCAGTGCTCGACGACCTTGCCATTGTCATCCACGCGGAAAATGTCGATCCCCGCCCAGTCGCTGTCGCCGGGCCACTGCTGGTAGCAGTGCAGCACGACGTAATTGCCTTCCGCAATCACCCGGCGGAATTCAACGCGCTTGCCCGGATACTCCTGCGCCATGTGTGTGAAGTACGCGATGAAGGCCTCTTTCCCGTCTGGCACCACCGGATTATGCTGGATGTACTGATCACCGCTGTAAAGTGCCATGGCTTCAGCCGGTTTACACTGGTTGAACATGAGATCATAAAAAGCGATCACGGTCTGTTTGTTGCGCTCAAGTTGGTCGGTCATGGCTCTCCTCCTCAAGGATCGATTCATTGCGAACGGAATCCGCGCACGGGCGTATCCCGGCGACAACGTTCCACACTCTGCTTCAACCTAGGCTTGATTAGATGCTGGCAGTATAACACTGTTAGAATAGCCGTTAAACAGAGGGTGAAAGAGTCGTTGCAATGCCACGTCCACGCGAATTTGACAAAGATGAGGTGATTAGCCGGGCGATGCTGCTGTTCTGGGAACGCGGCTATGAAGCGACCTCAATCCGCGACTTGATTGATGTAACAGGGATTAGCAGCAGCAGCATGTATGAGGTTTTCGGCGACAAACGGGGCTTATTCCTGGTGACACTAGCCCGCTTTTGTGAACTGGAACGCGCGCAGATCGCGCAGATGGCGCTTGACGAACCTGGGCCTGACCCGTTCATCAACCGCCTGTTTGGCTCAATCGAGCACGCCATCCACTCTCAGGCGCCTGCGCAAGGATCGCTGGCGTTTAACGCGATGGTCGAATTCGGCACACGTGACCCGGATGTGACTCCGTTACTGCTCACCCACTATTTCGGCATCGCCCAGATCATCGCGGATGTGATCCGACAGGGACAACTTGATGGGACAGTCAGCAGCGGTCAAGACCCGCACGATCTCGCGTATGCCATCCTGAGCGCGCTGCATGGCCTCGCCACCGTAAAGGGTGTGAAGCCAGATTATCCACATGCCCCGGCCATCACCCAGATCATTATCCAACTGCTGCATTTGTAGGAATTTTACCAATCCCTAAGCTTCTTCCGGCGTAACCTCTGCTACAATAACGTCTATTCTGAAACGATTGTTTCAAAACCAATCAACTTCGCACACTGTACAGTCAGTAGTAGAGGGCGTGAGCATGACAGTTACTGTTCCTCCGATGGTCTCTGGCGGATTGCCGGTGATCGGGCATCTGGTCGAGATGCTGCGGAATCGCGAGGCCTTATTCAAGCGCGGGTATGCCGAACACGGCGATCTGTTTGCGATCAAGCTCGGGCCGCAGCCCGTTCTGGTGATCAGCGGGGCAGAACACAACAAAGTGTTCTATACCGAAACCGATAAGTCTTTGAATATGCAGGAGGGGTACGCTTTCCTGAAGGCATCGATCGGCGAAGTGCTGTTCACGGCCAGCGCGGAAGCGTATTACAACCAACGGCCGCTGCTGCAGGAAATCTTCAAGCGGGAACGGATGACGGGCTACATTGAAGCCATGAATGCCGAAGTGCAGGGATGGTTGGACGCACTCGGTCAATCCGGCGAGCTGGATGTGACCAAGGAAATGCTGCGGTTGACACAGTATGTTGCCGGACGCGCACTGATCGGTCAGGCCTTCGCGCAAGAATTGGGCGACGAATTCTGGCAGGAATACGCCGCGATCAGCGCCTCGCTTGATCCGGTGCTGCCGCCGAATCTCCCGCTGCCCAAGTTCAAACGCCGCGACCGGGCCAAGCAAAAGATTAGCGCAACGCTCAAACAGGTAATCGAGACGCGGCGTCAGCACCCGGGCGAGTACGACGACCTCATCACGATTCTGCTCACGACGCCGCTCAAAGATGGCACATTCCTGCCAGAAGAGCAGATCGTCACGATTTTCATGGGACTGCTGTTCGCCGGCCACGAGACGACCGCCGGGCAAGCCGCGTGGTTAGTCGCGCTGCTGCTGCAAAACCGGGAGTATCTGGCGTTGGTACAGGCGCAGATTCGGCAGAACGTCGCTTACGGCGGTCTGGTCGACGCGAACGTGCTGCACAAACTTGAGCACATGTACTGGGCCATCGACGAAACGACACGCCTGCGTCCGTCTGCCGACACGCAAATTCGCACGGTCACGACGCCGCTGCAAGTCGGCGGGTACGAAATTCCGGCGGGCTGGCGGCTGATGGTCAGCGCGGCGACTTCACATGTCAAAGCCGACGTGTTTGCTAATCCCGACCAGTTTGACCCGCATCGGTATGCGCCGGAACGGGGCGAAGGCAAAAACCCCTTCGCAATCGTCGGTTTCGGCGGTGGCATCCATAAATGCACCGGGATGAATTTCGCCAAGAACGAAATGGCGATCATCACCGCGCTCCTATTTCAGCAGTTTGATGTGGATCTGCTCAGTCGCGAAGTCCACGTGGTGACGGGCAACGGTGCGAACCATCCGTCGGAAGTGCGGGTACGTTATCAGCGCAAGCCGCTCAGCGAGCTGACCGACGCCGCGACGATTCGCGAGGCCGTCGCCGCCGGATGTCCGCATGTTCGTCAGCACGCGGCCGCCGAGCAAAACTAGCCATCTTCCCAAACAAGCATTCGTAGGGACGCGATTGATCGCGTCCGCTAGCTCTGACCCCACCCCCGTCCCCCTAACAGGGGTAGGTTTTTCACGCTTCCCAACGGAACGTGGTTTCCTTCGCCA
>CALKIA010000489.1 GCA_937988705.1 uncultured Chloroflexota bacterium
CCTACAGAGATTTTGGCGAAGGAAACCACGTTCCATTGGGAAGCGTGAAAAACCTGATAGGTGGTTAACTGGGGGTGCGCACTAGGCATCCCCTCTCCGAGCGGAGAGGGGAATAACGAGTCAGCTTTTCCTTACCGGTTCATATACCCCTGAAACTGCGTGCACAGCGCCTGATCGGTCGCCGCATACAGGTACAGGATCGTCTCATTGTTCACCACAAACTGACCCGATCCGGTGCACGGCTGCGGTTGCGCCGCCTGCGCGCTGAAGCCCTGCAGGCCGCCGAGCGCGCATTGCAGGAAGTTATTCGCGATGCGGTTCTGATTGACCAGCGCCAGCGCGCCAACCACAGGGATATTCCCCTGCAGCACCGAACTGATATCCGCTTGCGTGTAAATCCGCGCGCCGACTGCGCCGACGTTCTGGTAGCACTGAATCATGCTGTCGATCTGCGCGATGAGCGCCGCCGTGATCGGATTGCCCGTAATCAGCGATGCGCCGCCGCCCACGGCTGTCACAGCATCCACAATACTGTCCGCATCCGTCGCGATATAGCCGGGAATGTTCGGCAGGAACTGCTGCACCGCCGAGGGATCGGTCGATGTATTGCCCGTCGTCGGTACGACCACGCCGCCGCTGCCCCCGGTTGAAATCATGCTACACGCGCCGAGCAGCACCGACGCCGCCAGCAGCACGAAAATGCTCAGAAATTTACGCACTGTCGTTTGCTCCTTTTAGAAGGTCATACTGCAAGTATAGCCGAATTGCGAAACAAATTATCCCCCTGTCATCTGGGGGATATTCTCGTGCGGCTCAAGAGTTTGGCAGCAGATACGCCGTTGCACGTCCCTACCCGAAGACCATTTTTTCCGTAGGGACGCGATTCATCGCGTCCGCTTTTGTCTCCCCTCTCCGAGCGGAGAGGGGCCGGGGGGTGAGGCTGCATTTCTCCCCTCGCCTTTAGGAGAGGGGGCGGGGGTGAGGTTTGTGTTTGGCTTATTCCGCTTTCGGCTGCGCAGACGCTTCCTTCGCGTCGTCGCTGCGCCAGCTTTCGAACAAGATCAGGATCACGCCGAAGACGATCGCATGATCAGCGAGGTTGCTCACATTGGAAATCACGCCGGGAATCGTATAGTGGATGAAGTCAATCACCGCGCCATGTTCAAGGCGATCCAGCGCATTGCCGAGCGCCCCACCGCACACCAGCCCCGTCGCATAACGGGTGATGCGCGCTTTGTCGGGGATGCGCGGGTAAAACGCGATCATAGCGATCACGACAATGATGGCGATCACGAGGAAAATATCGCTGGCCTGGGATAAAAATCCGAATGCCGCCCCGGTATTTTCGCTCCGCGTAATCTGAAATACCGGCGCCAGCATGGGGATCGGCTGCACACTTTCGCCCACATACAACTGCGTGATGATGATCTGCTTCGTCCCTTGATCAACGACCAGCGTCAGCGCGATCATGATCAGCAAAATCATCCATTTACGCACCATACCATTTTCCATTCATTGGTTCGACCAGCCTATTCCCGCCGTGAATTTGGGGAGCGGTCATTGTATCACACGCCAAACAGGTGATCTAAGTACGCGCTGACGCTCTGCGTCCAGAACGCCGGATCGTTCTCGAACAGGCCGACATGCTGCGCGGTCGGAAACAGCACGAGCATTTTGGGCTCGCCCGCTGCCGCATACAAGCGCTGCGCATTGGACACCTTCAGCAGTGGGTCGCGCTCCCCATGCATGATCAGCAGCGGACGCGGCGCAATCTGGGCGATCTGGTCGATCGGGCGCAAATCGAACAGGTTGGCCCGGACTTCTTGCTGCCCGAAGAACACAATCATCGGCGCAAACGGGAATGGGGGCAGTCCAATCGATGTCCGCACACCCTGCGCGACATTGTCTTCAAACGTGGTGAAAGTCGCTTCGACGATCACGCCGCGCACCGCTGGCAGCTCCACCGCCGCCCGGGTGACCGCCGCGCCGCCCATCGACTCGCCGTGGAGCAGCACGCGGTGTGGATCGATTTCTGGCTGCTGGAGCAAGAAATTATACGCGGCCACCACATCCGCCCGTTCCAGATAACCGAGCGTCGTCAAGTCTCCGTCGCTCGCACCGTGTCCGCGCAGATCGAACAGCAGCACACCGTAACCCCGCTGCGCATACCACGCGGCGCGCGGCAGTACGTTCAGGCGATTCGCCCCGTGTCCATGCACGAGGATCACCGCTGGGGCGGGCTGAGTGGGCGGGATGTACCAACCGCGCAGCGTCAAACCATCCGCCGTAAATTCCACATTCTGCCACGCCGAGATTCCTACCTCGGACGGCGATCCTGTCACGGGGAGGTGCACCGGATGCGCAATGGCCAGTGCAAACCCGCGCGTCACCCACACGGACACGCCCACCATCACAACGATGATGAGGAGGAGTACGACAAACCCAACCAAGTGTAGGACTTTCGTTTGTGTTTTCACAAGCACAGCGGCGCGCTTTTTTCGCGCCAGTGGCGAAAAACCGTTCCTGCCGCGGGATAATACCCGGTATTCCAAGATCGTCACAGCGTTTATAGGGTAGTTATTGCAATTGTTGGATAGAATAGAAATGGTTAGTCTTCGTCACCACTAGACCCGTGCTGGAACCCGTTTATGACCTCTGACATCATCGTTAAAATTGATGATCGTGTGCGCTTGATGTCCGCGTTGTTAGCGGCTACGCGTTACCCGGAACTGTCGCAGCAGAAAAAACCCCATGGCACGCACGCTCATGCGCGTGCCACGAAGAAATACCTCATGCCACAGAGCGCGCATGCGGCCGCTGCGACGCTGCAAACCCTGCTTGACCAGAACGCGCCCATGGAAGCGATTTTTGCGCTGGCGCTCGTGCTGCGTCCGCCCCAGTACACCGTCGATAAGCCGCCGCGCTGGATGCCACCTGCCTGGAATGACAACCTGCGCGACTTCGAGTCCATCAGTCAGCTCGCAGGCTGGTGGCAATCCGAATCCGCCGTGTGGCAAAATGCGCTGGAACAAGCGCAGAAAATGTTCGCGAACGTCACACTCAAACCGTTCCTGAAACCGTTTGTGGGCGAAATCAAAGAACGCTTCATCTTCATGCCCAACATCCTCTACCCGACCGATCAGGAAATCGCCTTTCGCTTAGGCAGCGATCTGGTCGCGATTGTCCCGCCGCGTCTCGCGTGGGGAGACAGCCCGCCGTGGCCCTTCGACGAAGACCCGGCGCACGTCTACCGCGCAGCGATTATGGCTTATGGCCGGTTGCTCATGAATAGCTATCTGCGGGCTAATCAAGTGAAGGTGAACGAAATTGCGCAAACCCCCCTGCCGATTAGCGACGCGCTCAAGGCGGCGCATCCCCAGTGGGCGGATCAATTCACGGCGTTGTTCGTCGCGGGCGCGGTCGCCATTTATCTGGAAGATCACGTCAGCCACGCTGAGGCGAAGTCCTATATCCTGATGGAGAAGAAGGTCAACGGCTTGGACGTCCTGCCCGGGGTCGTCAGCGTGCTGCGTCGCTACCTGACCGAACGGGAAGCGGGGCGCTACGCCAATCTGCTCGAATTCCTGCCCGTTTTTCCGCGGCAGCTGCGTGTCGCCCGCCGTATCGTGACGCTGTAGCGCGCTTCCGCCGGAGTAGCGGCCATCTACCTAATCTCCGTCGGCGGCGCGCGATCAAGCAAAGTCTGATCTTGGCGAGTAATTCGCCTCTGTGAGCAGCGTTGGCTTCTCTCCTTGAATTCCGGGAAGGGGTGAGGTGAATTTGAACAGATTTTCGACAAAACTCTCTATATACCTTGACAGTTATATAACCATTATGGTATATTTAAAGCATGGTGACAACAGTTTATGAAGCGTTGGCGGAGCCGACGCGCCGCCGAATTCTCGATTTACTCCGTGATCAGCCGCGACTGGTTGGCGATCTGGTGACGCTGCTGGGCATGAGCCAGCCCGGTGTCTCCAAGCATCTGCGCGTGTTGCGCGAAGTCGGGTTGGTCAGCGTGCGGCAGGACGCGCAGCGGCACTGGTACGAGCTGCGTAGTGAACCGCTGGAGGAAATCGACATGTGGCTGGACGCTTACCGCCATTTGTGGAACACGCGACTGGATCGCCTGGATAGCTATTTGACCGAACTGCAAGGAAAAGAGGAGCACAATGAGCACCCCGATCCCTAATCAACAGTCGACCAAAGCCCGTGATCTGGTGATTACGCGTACCTTCGCCGCCCCGCGGGCGCGCGTGTGGCAGGCGTGGACCGACCCTGAACAGGTCACACGCTGGTGGGGGCCGCAGTATTTCACCGCGCCTGCGGCGACCATCGATCTGCGGGTGGGCGGTAAATATCATTTCTGCATGCGGTCGCCCGAAGGGCAGGACTTCTGGAGCACAGGCGTCTATCAGGAGATCACGCCGATGGATCGCATCGTCTATACCGACAGCTTCTCCGACGCTGACGGCAGCATCATCTCGCCGCAGGCCTACGGCATGGGCGACGACTTTCCCATGGAAACCGTCGTCACGCTGCTCTTTGCCGATGCGCCCGGCGGCGGTACAACGCTCACGCTCCGCAACGCTGGCGTGCCCGAAGGCCCCATGCGCGAAATGTCCGAACTCGGCTGGGGCACGTCGCTCGACAAGCTCGGCGATACCCTCCGCTAATCAGTTCAGAACGAAAACCCTGTAGGGACGAGGCATGCCTCGTCCTTGTTATTCGTATATCCGACGGAAGGACGAGACATGTCTCGTCCCTACAATTCAAAACCTACTCCTAACAGGGTCGAAAACCTCCCCGTTCTCCCGTGTCTGCCGTCCCTACTGGACATGCACTATCCGCTTGGGTAAACTATCACAAACTGTTGAACTTTTCGGAGATGTTGGCATGGCAACCGACTCGCGGACCTGGTTCTACACCACGCCCGACGCCCGTCCTTATTTTATCGAAGAGCGCGTGAACCACACGCTCTGGAAGAATCGTCTCGCAAACATCCATATGCTTTGCACCCAGGCCGAGTCGCCCATTCGCATGGAAGGGCGCTGGCAAAACGAAATGCCCGTGACCTTCGAATGGCAGCCGGGCAAATACTTCATCCTGCGTACGGGGGCAGAGAGCCGTGAGATCATCGGTGTGATGCGTCAGATCCTGAAGATGCGTCCCGCATTTACTTATCAAGACACCGACGGTATGTTCGTCGTCGAATGGCACACCGATGGCGGCGACGGCCGCTGGCGCGAAATTCAGGGGCAGCCGCAGTATCAATCACTGCGCCGTCTGCGCCGCGAGTAGCCTGTCACCCCTCGTAAGACTCGCTTACATCAAGCCGTCTACACTGTAAGAGTAGACGGCTTTTTGCTTGGAGTTCCCACACATGCCGAACGTAACAGTCAATCTTGGCGCCGGATTTGCAACGCGCATCGAAACCCGCGGCTTAACCGCGCTGGCGGATGAACCCATCGACGAAGGTGGGACGAATCTGGGGATGACCCCCAAAGAACTACTGCTGGGGGCGCTGGGCGCGTGCGCGGCGATCACCGCGAAGATGTACGCCCAGCGCAAAGGCTGGGCGCTGGAAGGCGTAGAGGTCAATGTCTCGACCGAACGCTTTAAAGCGGGCGATTACCCCGGTTACACCGGCACGTCCCCCAATGTCAACGAATTGCGCCAGTTGATCTCTTTCAAAGGCGATCTCACTGACGAACAGCGCGCCCGCCTGCTGGAAATCGCGGGCAAATGCCCGGTGCACCGCATCCTCGCCGAAGACAACTTCCTGTTTGAGGAACTGGTCGCCGAGGCGCTCAATATGGCTGAAGACGGCCCCGCCTAAGCGCAGACCACCGCGCACACAACCTAATGACAGTCAACCGCCAGCCTTTCCCTATGTAACAAGTATGGAGAGGCTGGTTTCGCGTACAATGGTGCCCACGCTGTCTGTGTAGCGGATGAGTCACGTTCGAGGAACCCTTCGCCGCTGCGCCTTTTGTGTTACCATTAGCATTATGATGTCATGGTAACCGGAAGGTGATGAGATGTCTGAGACAACCTATTCGCTGGAACGCGATCTCCACGAAGCTGAAGCGATGGTGGACGGTTTACTACCTTATCTCCATCAGGATCGACTATATGGCAATGTCGGCAGCGGCGGCCTCTTCGGCGGCGGCAATATGCCCAGCCTAACGATTGGTGCGCTGCTGATGCGTCTCCGCCGCCTCGAGGTGCTCGCGGACAGCCTGACCGACGCGCAGCGTGAACAACTGGAGCGGATCAGCGCCGCGCATCAAGCCGTCCGCCAAGAGTGGACACTGCGCTATACCGATCGCTTGCTTCAGGAGGCGAAATCGCGCCTCAAGGCGATGGATACGTTCTTCGAAGAATGCGAAGACAACCCGCGCACCTGCCCCAGAAACTACATTCCTGAAACACTGCGTCGTACGATTGTGCAGGATATCAACGCCGCGTTGAGCGCTATGGGTGCGGACAGCGCCGAACTTGAGCGGGTTATTCGCAGCGCTGACGGCAAACTGCGCCGTTACCTGGCGCCCGCCGAATTCGTCTGGTCGAAGGTGTTGCAACCCGCCTACCCGCCGACCCAGTACTGGTGGCTGTACTCCATGCCCCCCATGCCGGAAGAACCGTAACACCTGTGGATCAGTGGTGCGGAATTGTGTAGGGACGCGCTTCTGCGCGTCCGCCGCTCAAAACTGGACTTCACGCTGTTGCCTAGTAACCATTGGTGCTAGTTCGTGGTTCTAAACGGATGGTATGGGGTCTGTAGGGGCAAGGCATGCCTTGCCCCTACGAAAATCTTCTCTCAAATTGGCAACTAGCACCAATGGTTAGTAAACTGATCACCGTCCGTCGACTGAAACCTGAGAACGACTATGCGCCTGTTTATTGCGCTTGAACTGCCCGACGATCTGCAAGATCGCCTTGTCGGCTTGAAAACCGCTGTGCCCGCCGCGAACTGGGTCAAGCGGGGCGGTTACCACCTCACACTGAGCTTCCTGGGCGAAGTCGATGCGGCGCGGGTCACGGCGATCACCACCACACTTGAGCACATTCAGGCGCCCTCGTTCACGGTGACGTTGGGCGGTGTTGGACGTTTCCCGCCCCGTGGATCAGCGCGGGTGCTGTGGGTTGGCATCGACCACCAGCCCGCGCTGCTGGCGCTCCAGCAGCAGGTCGAACGGGCGCTTGTGCCGCTCGGTTTCCCGCCTGATGATCGCCCGTTCAGCGCGCATATCACGCTGGCGCGGCTTAAAAGCGACGCCCGCCGCGAAGTCGAGGTGTTTCTGGAGCAGCACCGCGACTTTCGCGCCGATCCTTTTTCCGTCAGCGCTTTCCACCTCATCGAAAGCACGCTCACGCCGCAAGGCGCGCACTATCGTTTTGCCGCCACCTTCCCCCTGACCTAACGCCACTCACGCCTAACCTCTCGATGCTGGCGATTGTTCCCACTCTCCTACGCTAGTGCGTCGACGTGGCGAACGGTGTTGGCGCCCTTCCCTGAATTCGGGGAGGGGGTGGGGGTGGGGTTATTCCCCCCAAGATTACGGAGGTCAGTCAACCCTAAATGAAGGGGCTGAGGGGTACATGCTAGAATGGACTCATAATTCCGTCCGCCTGTGGAGTCTTCCCATGCTCGATCAACTCATCCGCCAACTCGACGATGCCGACCCCGCACGCCGCAAACAAGCTGTGATCGCGCTGGGCAAGAGCCGGGATCTCAATGCGCTCCCCGCACTCGCCAATGCCTACCGCAACGATCCTGAACCGGAAATCCGCGAATTGGCGCGCAAAGCCGGGGTGTATATCAAACAGCACGCGGAAGTCATCCCGGAAATCCCCACGAACGCGCCGCCCGCGCCGCCCAAGTCCATCGTTCCGGAGGGCGAATCCTACACGCAGCGCAAAATGCGCGAGCTGGACGAACAGAAACGCGCTGCGGCGCAGGCCGCACTGGCGGCCGCTCCACTGCCTGAAGAAGATACGCGCCGCCCCATTCGCGGGCGTGAATATCAAGTACCCAAAGATACCCGCGCCCGCGCCCGCAAGAACGTCGATGCGGCGCTCAGCTACAATCTCGCGGGTGAGAACGCCAAAGCGATGAAAAATCTGACCGAAGCGCTCAGCCTCGACCCGAACCTGATCAACGATGCCTACTTCAACAGCGTCGCATCTGGTGTCACGGATCTCGACGGCGACGCGGCAATCGACATGATCGTGGATCGCAGCAAGCGCAAGGACTTCGAAGTGGCGGCAAAAGGCGTCACCAAACAGGCGAAGATTGACAAGCATATGGAGGTCGCCACCCAGTCTTCGTGGACGGATGTGCTCTGGGAAGGCGTGATCTACACGTTGATCGTCATCCTCGGCCCGGTGTTCGCGGGTCTGGTTGCCACGCAGACCGCTATGAACTTCTTCAACAGCCTGTCCGCCAGCGCAGAAACCGGCACAGAAATTGCCCCCATGGCGCTCGAACTGCAAAACGGCCTGATGGCCTTCACCGCCGCGACCCTCATCCCCGTTGGCATCATCTCCGGCGTGATTGGTGTCGGCGGTCTGCTCTTGCAGCTGGTGCTGGTGCACTTTCTCGCCGTCTACGTTTTCCGCGGTCACGGTACCATTCAGCACCTGCTGTCGACGCTGCTCGGCTTCTACAACCGATGGCTGCCGATTCTGTTCCTCGTGCAATACATCATGACGGCGATTTTCTTCGTCTCCGGCGGTTCGCCCATTACGGCTTGCTTCTCGATCGTGCTGATCATCCTCTCGCTGTATCTCTTGTTCAACACATCAGGTAAAATCGGTCAAGCTTACGATTTTGGTGGCTTGAACGGCTGTCTGGCATATAACATCAGCAACGTGATCGTGATTGGCTCAATTTCGCTGGTGATGTATCTATTATTCAATGCGCTGGGTACGGCCATGTTAGAATCGCTGTTCCAGCTCAAACCGGAGCTGATCCCCCCATTGCAGTAACCCGCTGATCGCCATTGCCCCTCCCTGAAACTGGGGAGCGGGCGGGGCACGTTCCGGCCATCATCAGAATGAGAAAAGGATGACCTTGAAACTCGGTAGACATCTGCTGCTCGGCGCGGCGGGCCTCGCCGCGGGGGCACTGACCTATGCCCACCGCATCGAGCCCAACCGGATCGACGCGAACGAGATCACGGTGCCGCTGCGCCATCTCGACCCGGCTTTCGACGGCTACACCATCGTGCAGATCAGCGACATCCACATGAGTGGCAGTATGACGCGCGAACGCCTCGCCGCCGCTGTGGCTGTGGCGAATCAGTACAATCCGGATGTCGTCGCGATCACCGGGGATTTTGCCACGCGGCGCCTCAGCCTCAATGTGGCTGACCTCATCGAGCCGCTGTGTCAGCTGCGCGCCATCGATGGCAAATTTGCCGTCCTCGGCAATCACGATTACCGTAATTCCCGCGCCGCCGTCCGCCTTGTGATTCGCAGCAGCCAGCTCACGCCGCTGCATAACGCCGTCCATACCATCCGCCGGGGTGCAGCAGTCCTGCATTTCGCCGGGGTCGAGAGCGTCATCCAGCACCGCGCGCGGCTCGACCGTGTGCTCAACGTGCTTCCCGCTGACGGCACGGCTATTCTGCTCGCGCACGAACCCGATTTCGCCGATATCGCCGCCGCCACCGACCGCTTTGCGCTTCAACTGTCCGGGCATTCACATGGCGGACAGGTGCGCTTGCCCTTCGTGACCAACTTCGTACTGCCCGCGTTCTCGCGCCGCTATGTCATGGGGCTGTATCGCGTCGGCACCATGCAGCTCTATGTGAATCGCGGCCTCGGCACGGTCGGCATTCCGTTCCGCTTCAACTGCCTGCCGGAAGTCACGATCCTGCGCCTGTCCGCGGGTTGAAATCCTGCGTGTTTAGCGAGCACTTACGCTGAGAATCAAAATCGTCGCAAGTAGGTTCTCGAAAGCAATCCAAGAACAACCGTAGAGGCGCACCTAAAAGTAGACTCTCGAAAGTCCCAATGGAGGGGTAGACCTCTGTGTCTACCCGGTTTCGGGCGCACACGTAGGTGCGCCCCTACGAAAACATTCGGTAATCTACATTAAGCCAGTGTCTGAAAGACTCCAAAACAGGACGAGATATATCTCGTCTCTACGAAAGCGGCGGTTTGTAGGGACGAGGCATGCCTCGTCCTTTGGCTAACATTTGGTTTGTGGCTTAGTGCTTCATCCGGTAAGTTATTCCAGATCGTTCGTAGGGACAGCGCCTGCGCTGTCCGTTTGGAGCGGACAAGGCAGGCCTTGTCCCTACGAGAAAAATAGGCGCATATACCGAATCGTGTCCCGACGATTAATTTGCGGCGATTTACCGGATGGAGCACTTAGGTCTGCCCCTACAGCTTCAAGCATTACCGGATAGGGCACAAACATCCGGTCAGATGTTCACCGCCGGGCGTACAACTGCATCCCGCTCCCGTAAAACTCGAACGGGTACTCGATGATCAGCGTGTACTCGGCGTTGAACTGCTCCTGCTGTGCCAGTCCTTGCCGCACGAAGCCTTCCATCGTCACCAGATACTCCGGCTGCGTGTCGTAGATCAACTGCGGCGGGATGGCATAATTCATGCCCGGCAGAATCAGCGCGAAATCGATCGGGTAGTAGCGCGTGAGTTCGGGCGTCACCAAGCCGACCGTATCGACAATCGTCGCGCGGCTGAAATAGCCCACCGCGCCAATATCGCCGGACGCGACCCGCGTTTCGGCCGTCACGCCGAGATCGTTCCGAAGATGTTCACCCATTTGCTGATACAACAGCTCGATGGCATGCCACGCCATTTTCGGCGCGGGGCGGTTCGGCCCATGATCCGGCGTAAGTGTCCAACCGCTGAGCGACGTGATCACGCACAGTCCGCCGATGCCCGCCACGACTACTTGTGCCACCCAGCGCCGCTTCTGGATCGGACGCAGCAGCGCCCACAGCCCGACGAACGTCCCGACGATCAAGGCGGGCAGCGGCGGCGCCATGTACCAGCGGAAGATTTGCGGGTTCAACACCGCGAACACCGCGAAATAAATCCACGGATAGATCAGGAATGGCAGCAACCGCCGCTCCGAGCGCAGTGCGTAACTGAACGCGAACAATGTGAACGCAAGAATCAGCACCGCCCCGAGCATCACGCCGAGCGAACCCAGCAGATCGAATTGAAAGAAGGCGTTCGAGTAGGTTTGCAGCAGTTGACTCAACGCGGCATTCGGCTGAATCAAATAGGCGAAGCGTTTGGCCGTCACCGAGTTCGGGATCGGCGTGCCGAAGTACGCCACGCTGAAAATCACCCACGGCAGCAGCACCAGCGCGGCGGCGCTCCATGTGCGCAGCGGCAGCTTGCGCTGCGTGAGCCACGTTTCGCCCAACTGCCACGCCAGCAGTGGCCCGATCCACAGCACCGCATCGACGCGCGTCAGCACCCCCAGCGCGGCGCACACGCCGATCCCGATGTCGCGCCACTTGTGCTGTGAGGCGGCATATAGATACGTCGCGGCGATCAGCCACAAGGCATTGACGCTCGTTTCCATGCCGCCGACGGCGAAGGTCACGCTCATGGGGGAGAGCGCCCACAACGCGGCGGGGAAAACGGCCACCAATTCGCTCGCCGTGACTTTGCGCACAATCAGAAACAGCAGCACCACACTGATCGCATCCGCGACCGCGCTCACCGTGAGCGCGTACCACGGGTACGCCGTGCCACCGACCGCGCCGAACGCCGCCATGATCAGCGTGAAGAGCGGTGTTGTCGTGCCGAGCGTGTGCACGCCGGGGTTGTACACGAAGCCGATCCCCTCGGCGATGTTGCGGCTGTAGCGAAAGGTGATGAAGGCATCGTCAATTGTGCGCGGGCCGGGGATGATCCGCGCCGCCAACGCGACGAGGATCAGCAAAACGATCAGAATGAGGGTTTGACTGCGTCGGGGCATCGAAATTTTCCACAGAATCAAAAAGGCGCAAAGCTGAGTCTAGTGTACTCGCTTTGCGTCTGCTCAAGTATTGGGGAACGTCAGTTAGCTCTTGGTGCGTATCTCGAACTTCAATTGTGATCGGGAAAAACACACATCGTATTCCATAAAGAAGTTCACTTGTCCGAATATGGGTGATACAGAGGTTGCTCGTGTCCAAGCAAAGGCTAATCGAACTGGAATAAACGACCCAACAGTTGCTGATAGGATCACGCCACGTGCCTCGAAATTCGCGAGGTTACCCGAAAGCTGAAATTGATGCCGCTGCGCTTCCCAGACCAACCCGAGCTGCAACCCCAGCTGAAACGGCAGCACATTCACATCTGCACCACTGTCAAGCAGCCCCAGAGTATCCAGCGACTGACTTTGATGGATCAATGTAATTGGCAAGATTGGGCGTGGCGTGATTTCACCAAGACTGTTACTGACATTGACGTAGGGAAAGTACAGTGCATCACTCACGTGGGCCGCGATCCTCTTCCAGCATCTGCAGCAGAACGCGCGCCGCGTCGCCAGAATCGGCGGGCGACCAAACCTCATATTGTGCTTGCGTCAAGACCCCCGCGGCTTCATCCGCGGCCAAGTCATTCACCAGCAGTTGGACAACGCGTAGTTTATCCACTCGGCTCAGGCTGTGAAGCTCGTGAACCAGTTGTTCTAGGCTCATAGCCCCTCCTCAACAATAAGGCGCAAAGCTGAGTCTATCTTACTCGCTTTGCGCCTTCATTGATACATGTCGGATTGCGGTTAATAGCGGCGAGAAAGTGCTTTTAGTCCCCGCTGGTCGCGACCTTCGCCTCTTCGCTCAGGTCTTGCAGATCGCGTTCGCGCTCGCCCAGCCAGTTGACCGTCGCCAGCGCCGCCGCCGCGCCCTGACCGGACGCCGTGATCGCCTGCCGGAAGTAGTTGTCGTGAATCTCGCCGCCCGCGAATACGCCTTCGACGCTCGTGCGCATGAAATCGTCCACAATCATGTAGCCGAGATCATCCACTTGGAGCTGCCTACCGAAAATACCGCTGTTCGGGTCATAGCCGACGAAGATAAACACGCCGTCAATGAGCTTGTCCTCGGTGGCATCCGTCTTCACGTTATGCAGAGTCACATTGGTAACCTTGCCATCCCCGCCTTTGATTTCGTCGATGACCGTGTCATAGATGAACTTGATGCGCGGGTTCTCGAAGGCGCGCGTTTGCAGAGCGACGCTGGCGCGCAGCGTGTCCCGGCGATGCACCACCGTCACCGTGTTGGCGAACTTCGTCAGGAAGATCGCTTCCTGCAGCGCCGAGTCGCCGCCGCCCACGACGATGACATCCTTGCCGCGGAAGAAGAAGCCATCGCACGTCGCGCACCACGACACGCCGCGCCCGATGAACTGATCTTCGCCGGGAACATTCAGTTTACGCGGGGTCGCGCCAATCGTGACGATCACGGCATCCGCAAGATATTCGGTATTCTGTGTTTTGACGTGGAACGGTGACCCTTTGGTGAAATCCATTTCGGTCACGATATCATATTCAAATTCTGCGCCAAAGCGTTCGGCCTGGGCGCGAATGCGCTCGGCCAGTTCCGGCCCGGTGATACCTTCCGGGAAGCCGGGGAAATTATCGACATCATGGGTGGTGGCAATTTGTCCACCAAGCTGATTTCCAGTGATAACAACCGTGCTCAACTGGGCACGAGCCGTATAGATAGCCGCGGTCAGCCCCGCTGGCCCCGACCCGATAATCAACACACGTACCTTGCGCATACACCACTATCCTCTACGAAGCTGTCAGACCTTGATTTTCGGCGCGAACAATCGCCAGTAATGCCTCATACTCTTCGCGGCAGTCCGGGCAGCACAGGAGGTGCTCCTCGACCGCCGGCAGTAGGTCATGCGCGTCCGCGCCGCCCGCCACCAGTTCCGCGAAACAATTAAACTGTGAGCCACATGTCTCACAGTCAATGATCGTATCCAGATGAGCATCAAAAATACAATCGATTAGTTTACGCAGTTGATCGTCCACCGCGTTCCCCCAACGTTCTGTTTTACGTGTCTATACAATCGGACGCCCCTACGCTAACCGATCTTACCGCGCGGAATTGCGGCTATTTGCCGAAAATCTTTTCCGGGTGATGACCGCCGTCTACGCTTCAGGCGACACGGAAGAGCACGGTTCTATCGTTCAAGTCCGCTTTCCCATGATGAGGGGCTGTAGGGTTGAGGTTGTTTTTGCAGTCGCTATTCCTGAAACAGATTCAGCACGTAGTCAAGCGATAACCCCTGGGTTTCGAGGTGGGTACGCAGCTTGCGCCGCGCGTCGTGAATAAGCTTGTAGAGCGCATTGCGATTTGTCTGCATTTGCTCAGCGACAATTTCGAGCGGCACACCGCGCACCGCCACCGCGATCAGCGCCTGCTGCTGCCGTTCGGTCAGCACATCGTTGAGGGTCGACTGCACTTTAGCGAGAATTTCCGTTTGTTCGGCGGCGCGTTCTGGGCCGGGCGGTCGCGAACCGCCCACCAGCGTGGACGCGGGCGGCAGCACATCGCCGTCCGCCGTGATACTGTCGAGGCTGAAATCTTTGTAACGGGCGCGGCGCAAATCGCTGATTGCCACCCGTACCGCGACCCGCGTCGCCCACGTGGTGAACAGGCTATCACCGCGAAAACTAGTGAGATTCTGCATCACCCGCAAGGTTGCGTCCTGCGCCATGTCCTGCGCCATCTGGGTCAATTCATGGGTCGACAAGCCAGACAAATCGCTGCGTTCGCGGCTTAGATAATAAAAAATGCCGCGCTGTAAGCGATTCTGCAGGTCTTGGATCGCCTCACCCTGTCGATCAGAGTCGCTCTGGAGATCGGCCAGCCACTCTTCATTTGTGCGTTCGGTCATGGGATCCTAATCCGAAGTGCGCTTTGCCCATCGATGATAACACGTCCCATACACCGCAGCGCATGAGGATTAGCTAAAGCGCTCGAATCGGATATTCAGCACCAGGAATCCCAGCCGAATTTCATCACCATCGCGCAAAATACGCGCCTGATTGGGGATAAGTTTCTGCCCGTTGAGGTAGGTTCCGTTGTCGCTGCCCTTATCCACCAGATGAATCGCGCCGCCTTCCTTGCGGATGATCGCCGCGTGTCGGCGGGACACCCCTTTTTCGATCGCGTTGGCATCGGTGAGATCAATCTCCGGACGTTCGCCGTTGTCCGGGTTGACGCGGCCAATTCGCAGTTCGTTGATCGTTCCGGCGTCAAACACGAATACCTTATCAGCATCTTTGACCTTGAGAATCAGATTCGTTCGCGAATCAACTTTGGCTGATCCCCAACGCGGTGTTCCCGGTTCAATATCCGTGTTCCCCAGACCGCGCGTCGTCCCGACCGGATCCGCCTTAATGGGAAGACCACAGTGAGGACACGTGGTTACTGTTGGTTCAATTGGTCGCCCACACCAAGGACATTCTGTCATGAATCTCTCAACCTCAGTAATTTCACCGTACCTATTTATTTTATCCCTAGTATAAATTTTTCGATAGAAGATTATGAAGGATCGCTGATCCTCATATCTTGCATGACAATAGTTGACTGTCTCGTGTATAATTTCGTTATGTTCATCAGACTTATCGTGCGGCATCTCCTACAAGACAGACTCCCCAACTCGTTCAAAAGGTTTGGAGACATTTTAGTGTGACCAACAAAACCCCAGATTCACAGAACAACAACGGCAATTCGCCCTTCTCAAATCGGAATGCGCAGCGCATTTGGATTGTCGCGGTGATTGTCGTCGCCCTTCTGTTCGTCGTGATTTTCGCGTCTCCCAGTAATGTCCCGCGTGGGAACAAAATCACGCTGGATCGGTTGGCCGAAGAAATCAGAGACGGCAGCGTTGTCGAGATTCAGGTGCGCGGTGGTAACGACGTCTACATTGAATTGACCAACAACACCAACGCCTACTACTACAAGGAACGCGAAACCAACCTGCTGCAAGCCCTGCAGGATTTCGGCGTGACTGAAGAACAGATGAACAACATTCGCTATTACGAGCAGCAGGGGGATAACACCACCAATCTGCTGTTCCAGTTGTTCATTGCGGTCATCCCCACGCTGATCATTGTGTGGCTGCTCTGGCGGATGATGCGCTCTGTTCGCACGGGACAAGATCAGGCGTTGAGCTTCGGTCGCAGTCGAGCCCGTGTGGTGCGCGACATGGAACGACCGCAGGTCACCTTTGCTGATGTGGCAGGCGCAGAAGAAGCCAAGCAGGAACTCGCAGAAGTCGTCGAATTCCTCAAGGAACCGGAAAAATTCATCCGGCTCGGCGCGCGTATTCCTAAGGGCGTTTTGATGGTCGGCCCGCCCGGAACTGGTAAGACGCTGATGGCGCGCGCCGTGGCCGGTGAGGCCGGTGTGCCGTTCTTCAGCATTTCTGGTTCGGAATTTGTCGAAATGTTTGTCGGTGTCGGTGCGAGCCGCGTGCGTGATCTGTTCGAACGCGCCAAAGCCGAAGCCCCGGCCATTGTCTTCGTCGACGAAATCGACGCCGTCGGGCGTCATCGTGGCGCAGGCTTGGGCGGTGGTCACGACGAACGTGAACAGACGCTCAATCAGATTCTGGTCGAGATGGATGGCTTCGAGACGGGCACAAACGTGATCGTCATCGCGGCGACCAATCGTCCCGACATTCTCGATCCGGCGCTGCTCCGTCCCGGTCGTTTCGACCGCAAGGTCATTATGGACAACCCGGATCTCAAGGGTCGTCAGGATATCCTCAAGGTGCATGCCAAGGGCAAACCGCTGGCCGCCGATGTCGATCTCGAATCGATTGCAAAAATCACGCCCGGGTTCTCCGGCGCTGATCTGGAAAACCTGATCAACGAAGCGGCGATCCTCGCCGCCCGGCGCAACAAGAAGTCGATCGGCATGAGCGAACTGCAAGAGAGCATGGAACGCGTGATCATGGGGCCAGAACGCAAGACCCGCGTGATCTCCGAGAAGGAAAAGCGGTCGATCGCCTTCCACGAGGCCGGTCACGCCATCCTCCACCACCTGCTCGAACACGCCAACCCTGTCCACAAGATCACGATTGTGCCGCGTGGACGCGCTGGCGGGTATGTGCTCTCCCTGCCCGATACGGACGTATTCCTGCGTTCGCGGGAAGAATTCGAAGATCAGATCGTGGCGGCGATGGGTGGACGCGCGGCGGAAGAAATCATCTTCAACCAGTTCACCACGGGCGCGAGCAACGACCTCCAACAGTCGACGTCGATGGCGCGCAGCATGGTCACACAGTACGGCATGAGCGACACACTCGGCCCGCGCACTTTCGGCGGCGGTTCGGGATCGCTGTTCCTCGGTCGGGATCTGTATGAACAGCGCGACTACAGCGAACAGGCTGCGGAAGACATCGACAACGAAGTCAAGCGCATTGTGCAGACCGCTTACACCCGCGCCAAGTCGATTTTGACCGAAAACCGCGAGAAGCTAGAAATGATCGCCCGCATCCTGATCGAACAGGAAACGCTGGATCGCACGGGCTTCGAAGATCTGATGAACGGTGTGATGACCGAACCACCGGATAACACACCATCCCTTCAGAGCGACGATCAGGCCGCGACGGCGCCGTAATTCCACTTCAACACACAACACTTGGGACGAGGTTAACCTCGTCCCTTTTGATTCATCACCTCACCCTTCGTCAGCCCGTGACTTATCGTGTAGGTTCTATCCGACTGCTCCGGTCTTAACGCTTCCAAGCTGGCGATATTCTGCGGTTTTACCTGACGGCGTAGGTGACTTTGCCCCTCAAACGCTCATGCGCTCAGCGCGGGGATGCCTTGACCTGTCATGCCCCGCCATGATCCCGCCTGTGACATTCAACCTCCCCAAATT
>CALKIA010000490.1 GCA_937988705.1 uncultured Chloroflexota bacterium
TAACCGCGCGGCGGGCGCGTGATGACCGCGCCGAGGCGCAGCGCCGCCGCGGTCGCCAGCACAATCACCGGAATCTCGACGATGCCATGCGGGATGATCGCCGCCAGCATAAACGACGGGTTGTAGCCCGCGAGGATCACTTGACTGAGAACATAACCGAGCACAACATACACCAGCGGCGTGAGGATCACCGCGGCCGCGCCGAAGGTAAACATGGCGAGCAGCGCCGCCGCTAACAGAATCCGCGCGTTCTGCCAGGCAATCGCTATAATGGCGTTTTCGCCGAAAAAGAGATCCGAATAGATGTTAATCGACCCGGCCACGGAGTTCAGCGGCATGTTTTGCGGCAAATTTAGATTCCATTCGGGCAGGAGGCCGATCACCACGCCCCCCACAAACGCCAGTACGAACACGCCGATCGTGATCGGCAAGGCGTAACCGAGACGCTTCACGCTCAGGCGCACGCCCTTGCGATACCAGTCCACAATATTCCGCGCCGGCGTCCCCGCTTCATCGATCGCTAAGATGTAACGCACGATCTTACGCAGTGTTGACCGCAGATTGAGCGAATCAATGGTGCGACCGAGCAGTTCTTCCCGGTTAAAAATGGCATTACCGACGCGCAGCAGTAGCACGATCACCACGAGCATCCCGGCGATGATCGCCCACATCGCGCCGATGCCGTTGGGCGAGTCGGCGTCTGGCGCGAGGAACATGATCGCGCTCTCGCCCTGAATCACGAGCGTCATGGGGATGATGATGAAGCTCGCCAGCAGGTTCGCTGCCCGCGTGCTGGTCGTTTGGCTGCTGACAACCACCGCCCCGGTGATCATGACCAGTGCCTGCACAGTCGTGACCAGAATGATCTGCACAATGAGCATCGCCGGCGGACGCCATTCCAACTCGCCAAACAACAGGCTGACCAGATACACCGTCATCCCGCCATAGCTGGAGATCAGCGGCGGCAGCATGGCCGAGAGCGTCTTGCCGATGTACAGCTCCGTGTTGGTGAGCGGCGTACTGAGCAGCGGTTCCAGACTGCGGCGTTCTTTCTCGCCGACGAAGGTTTCCAGCGCGATCACCAGCGAGATCGAGATCGGGAAGAAACCGACGATCATCAGCAGGAAGGGGATCATACGCGCGCCGATGATCTGCGCGCCGAAGCCTTCCACAAACCCGGCGAAGCGTCCCGCAACGAACTGTGCGAGGAACGGAAACAGAAAGGTCAGAATGACGATCGGCGAAATGATGCGCCAGTCGCGTAAGCTGTCGCGCACCTCGCGCCGGGTGATGATCAAGGCATTGGCGATGGTTGTGCGCCATCCGCTCTCTGGCTGACGCTCGTTAACGTTGATTACCTTCACGGCCATTCTGCTGTTCATCCTCTTCAACAACGCGCAGATAGATTTGTTCCAGACTTTGCGAGATGGGCGCAAGCGTGACGACATTCACGCCCAGATCCAGCACGCGGCGCAGGAGCAAGGAATTGGTTACATTGGGTTCGCGCACGCGGAAGCTGACCCAGCTGGCACCGCTGTCTTCCACGTTGACCAGATCCCCGATATCTTTCGCCAAACCATTCACCTGCCCCGTGACACGCAGTTCCATCAGCGGATCGCCCGCGATGCGCCGCGACAATTCTTCGAGGTTGCCCTGCGCGATAATGCGCCCATGCCGGATGATGCCAATCTGGTCGGCAAGGGCCTGCGCTTCGGTCAGGTTGTGTGTGGTGATCAGGAAGGTGCGGTCATCGTGCCCCAGCTCGACAATCGCATCACGCACCATTTTGGCGCTCTGCGGGTCCATCGCCGAAGTCGGCTCGTCGAGCAGCAGGACCGGCGGATCGTGCAGCATGGCGCGCACCAGTGCGAGCTTCTGCTTCATCCCTTTGGAATATTCGCCGAGCGTCTTCTTGAGGGCAAAGCTCAACCCGAAACGCTCCATCAGGTCAAACGACCGTTTGCGCCGCACTTCGAGCGGCATGTGGTACACCTGCCCGAAAAAGTCGAGATACTCAATAGCCTTCATACGTTCATAGAGACCGTGCTGCTCGGTGAGCACGCCAACATGCGCGCGCACTTGTTCTGGCTGCTGGCTCACATCGTACCCGGCGATCTTCGCCCACCCGGAAGATGGTGCCAGAATCGAGGTCAGCATCCGGACGGTCGTCGTTTTGCCAGCGCCATTGGGGCCCAACAGCGCCAGCACCGACCCCGACGGGACGTTGAGATTCACCCCGTCAACGGCGAGGAAATCATCGTAGAACTTGGTCAGATTTTGCGATTCGATCATGAATGTCATCTTCGGCTAGCTCACACCAAGACCGATTATCGCACAATTACAAGGTGTCAGGCACAAAGGAAGGTTTAAAGCCTAAATCTAGGCGTTTGTCATGGCTTTTCAAGCACCCAGCAGCTGCTGCTTGAGGACTGCGGTCAACCACGCTTCATAGGCATCCGGCGACCAGCCCGACGCTTCAACCAACTGCTGGTACACTTCGGGCAGCGTGAGCGCGAGATATAGATCCGTCGCCATGGCAACGGGCAGACCAGATTTCAAATGCGGTGACAGCGTCGTGATGAGCCGCTCAATATTCCCGCGCCTCCCGGTCAGGGCAACGGCCAGTTCCGCAGCGGCCTCGGCATCGGTACTGGCCGCCTCTTTGTAGATGGCAATCAGCGCCGCGCCAGTTTCCCACGCGCGGCGCGTTGCGTGCGCAGCCAACGCGATCTGCTGCTCCGGTTCACCCTGGTCGACCGCCCGCTGGAGCAGATCGCGCTGCTGCGACTGTTGATGCCAGTCCTCGCGAATCGCCTTCAGGAGACCGCGTTTGTTTTTGAAGACGGCATACACAGTACTGACGGCGACCCCTGCCCGATCGCTAATCGCTTCGATTTTCGTCAGGCCGTAGCCCTGCTCCAGAAAGAGATCAAGCGCGGCACTGATGATCGTTCGTTGAGTTTCCAGCGCCTGACGCTGGCGATGAGTGAGCTTCTTGACATTTTCCATAAGTTCATTATACCCTATCTCTTGTAAGTAGAGTTAAACTACAATGAATAGAGGTCAGCTATGGCAAACCTAACCCTTGCCGCCACTGTGACAGAGTTCATAGAACGCGGGTTCAACCACGGGGATTTGTCGGTGATTGAACAGTTCAACGACCACCAAACGGTCGATCATCAGGAACCGCCCGGAACTGATTTCGTCCCGCACCTGAAGGCAGTGATCACCAGCATGCGCACCGCCTTCCCTGACCTCCACTTCGAAATTCAGCATGTGCTGGAAGATGGCCCGATCGTCGCCTTGCACTCGACGATGACCGGAACGCACTTGGGGGTGCTCAATCTCGGCCAGCTGAGCGACGTGCCCCCGACCGGGCGCAGTGTCAATGTGCGCCACATGCATTTCCTGCGCTTTGTGGACGGCAAAGCAACCGATCTCTGGCATGTGTGGGAGACACCGAAGCTGCTGCAGCAGTTGGGTTTAATGCCGGAACGCCGCGCAGTGCCGCAGTAAAAGCGGCAGCGGCGAATCCGCGAGCTCAAGACGCTAAAATGCCCCTGTCTGACTACCGCAGACCAGGGGCATTTTGATCGAAGTATCCAAATTGGGAAGTAACGTTACCGACTACTGCTTGACTGGCTGTTCCGTCACCTGAGCGGCCGTCGGTTGGTTACGGCGCAGCACATACGCCGCCAGCGCGATCACGAACACCAGCACCACCATCGCCTGCGACGAATTGATCGTCGTGCCAGCGATGTAGGCGATATCCGCGCGCAGGAATTCGAGGAAGAACCGAAGCACAGCGTAACCCATCAGATAGATCAGGAAGAAGTCGCCGTACCGGAACTGCTTGCGCCGCCGCGTGAATAGATTGAGCAGCACGACGAACAAAACAATATTCAGCAGCATTTCGTACAGAAACAGCGGGTGGAAACGGGTATCGGCCACCGGATAGTCTACGAGACTCTTATACGGCGCGACACGCTTGGCCGCATCGATGGTGATACCCCACGGAAGCGTGGTCACCGTACCGTACAGTTCCTGGTTGACGTAGTTGGCAATGCGACCAATCGCCTGACCGAGCGGCAGCACGATGCCCGCAATGTCGAGCCACGCCGCCACCGGCAGCTTATTGCGCCGCATATACACATACGCGCCGAGACCGCCGCCCAGCACCGCGCCGAAGATGCTCAGGCCGCCGCTCCAAATCGCGATAGCGCCGTTCTGCGTATTAAAGAAGTTCTGGAAGAACCACGCGGTATCCATACCCTGAGCGAGCAGTTCCCGGCTCGGGGTGAAGATGAACCACAGGCGCGACAGGATGATCGCCGGGATGATCGCCCAGGTGAGCGCCCCCCACACATGATCGGGATCACGCCCGTCACGTTTTGCCAGACGCGCGGCCACGGTCGCTGCAATCAGCATAGCCACGACAATGATGATGCCGTAGTAACGAATTTGCAGCGTGTTAAACAGGACGATGTACTCGGATTGGAACTCCATGATCAGCCTCAGTTTTTGTCAAGATGTCTATAAACGTATAAAAGACGCTGCACACCCGTGATATTCGTGCCCACCGCCAGCACCCACAGCATGGGGATGAGCAGCGGCGGAACGAGCAGCATCAAGAGCAGCGCCACAACTCGCTCAAACCGCGAGAACAAGCCGATTTTAACTGACAGGTCAGCCTCTCCTGCCCGTGCGCGGACATAGCTTACCACAAAACTGCCGACAAGGGATGCCAGACTTAGGAGAAAATAGCCAGACTGATCCTGCACGGCGAAGTAGTAGGCGAGCCCGCCAAAAATCAGTCCGTCCGCGTAGCGATCCAGCGTAGAATCGAGCACCGCACCGCGCCGATCTTTCCGCTGCATCGCCCGCGCGACCGCTCCATCGAGCGCGTCAAGCGGCAGGCTGATCACCAGCAGCACACCGCCTAGGGGCAGCTGCCCGACCGCGATGAAATACGCGCCAATCGCCACTACGACCAAGCCGATGATCGTGATCACGTCCGGGTGCACGCCCATCCGATGGACTGCCATCCCGGCGGCGCTGGTCACGCCGCCGGTCACGCCGCGGATGCGGTCGGTTAATGTCACAGGATTTTGCTTCATTGTATCAACTCACTCTTGCCATTCTGCCGTGTGTCCAGTAGACTAAATGCCATTCGACGGGGCGTAGCGCAGCTTGGTAGCGCGCAGCGATCGGGACGCTGAGGTCGTGAGTTCAAATCTCGCCGCCCCGACACGATGTAAGGACGAGGCAACTGCCTCGTCCTTATTTATTTCTCCCACCTGCCGCTGATCTTTGCCGCATCAGTTCGAACGCGATCACCGCCGAGGCGGCGGTCGTGCCCAGCGACTGCTCAAAGCGCCGCCCGTAGGGGATGCTCAGCCGCACATCGGCGGCGTCCGCAAACGAACGCGTGATCCCGCGCTTCTCCCCACCGATCACCACGAACAGCCCACCGCGTAAATCAGCATCGTAGATCGACACCGCGCGCTCTTTGTCCGCGACAGCGACTTTCAGCCCATGCCCGCGGAGCACATCGGCGGCGGCCTGCGTCGTCTCCGCGACCGCCGTCGGCATCCATTCCGATGCGCCCGCCGACGAACGCGCCACCACGCCCGCTGCGCTCATCCAGTTGCGGGGACGCACCACCAGCCCATCCGCGCCCGCCGCGTAGAAGGCGCGCACCGCTTGCCCGAAATTGAATGGGTCTTCCACGCCGTCTAGCATGACGATCAGCGGATTGGCTTTCCCGGCAATCAGGTGATCGAGCGGTACAAAGCGCCGATCCCCGACGAATGCGATTACGCCGCCGTGCGTTTTACCCTGCGCCTGCCCATCAATCTCCTCCGGGGTGACGCGCTCGACGGGAATCTGCTCACGCTCCGCCAGCCGCGCCAACCGCCCCAGATCGCGATCATGCTCGCCGCGCCGGAGCAAAAGACGCTGCACGGGCCGGCTGTTCGCACGGATCGCCGCCTCAATCGAGATGATACCTTCGAGAATTGCCTGTTCGCTCATAGTTAGTTCCTTCAGCGTCGCGAATTATAGCCGCATCACCCCCTTTCATGCGACCTGTGGGTAAGTTGGCCAGCAAGAATTACTCCCTATCTCCTATTCACAACCTAACATTTCACATTACAATGGTCGTTGATGTGTAAACGTGAGGAGCTTGTCATATGAAAACGGAACGTATTGGCTATCTGGTACTGCTGCTGATGCTGGTGTTTGTGCTCTCCAGCGCCGCCTTGAGCGCGCAAAATGTGAGCGCCCCGCTCGCGCAGTCGACTGAAGAAGCGACCGCCGAAGCGACCGCGGAGGGTACGCCGGAAGTCATCTTCCGCGATGGCCGCATCAACAATGCGATCATCCTCGGTGAATTCGGCATTTTCTGCGAAGACGTGAATGGCGCACCGGCGGCCTCGTTTGATAACGGTGGACGCATCGCGGTGTACGGCTCGAACGGCGAACAGTACGTCTTCGCGGAAGAAGACGCACTGCGCCAGTACAGCGCTATGGGCATGATGGATGCCACGATGGGCACGGAAGAACCGGCGCTGATGGCGACCAATACCCCGGAAATGATGGGGACGATGCAGCCTGCGATTCTGCTCGGTCAGGCTACGGCAGTCAACGGAACGGTGCGGCTGTTCCTGGTGGGCGATAACGAATTCCGCCTGACCGGTTACCTGCCGGATGGCAAGGGCTTCATCTACGGTTGGACGGGCTGCACGGGCAATGCGCGCATCGACATGTTCGACGGCGAGATGGACTTCATCACCACGACGCCGCTCCCGACTCTGAGCGGCACCTTCACGCCGCTGGTGACGCAGGCCGCGACGATGGATGCCACGATGGACACGACCATGGAATCGACCATGGCGTCGACCAGCGTCGCCACGCTGGTGCCGACCATCGAGATCACGCTGGATACGACGGAAGAAGCGACCACCAGCCCGTAACCTCGGCTAGCTGGATTGGTACTAGCGGGGCGATACCTGGTTATCGCCCCGTTTGATTCTCTCGCTTAAAATGTGATCTTCAACCAGCGCCAACATTTGAGAGAAACTTCATGGTCTACCTGCCCCTGCTCATCGTCGTCGCGGGGAGTTCTGCCTATCACATTGTCCAGAAATACCTCGCGCCGAACGCTAACCCCGTGCTCGTTCTGCTCGTGACCTACGCCGTCGCATTAATCGCCTCGCTGCTGCTGTTCATCGTCTGGCCGCTCAAGGAGTCGCTGCAAGTGGAGGCCAGCCGCATCGGCGTGCCGAATGTCGTGTTGGGCGTGTCGATCATCGGGATTGAGGTCGGCTGGATTCTGGCCTACCGCGCCGGGCTGAATGTCAATGTGGGGTCGCTGATCGGCAA
>CALKIA010000491.1 GCA_937988705.1 uncultured Chloroflexota bacterium
CCCCGCTTGCGTGGGAGAAGGGGTCGGGGGTTGAGGGGGTTATTGGACACCCTCTTTATCGCGTCCGCTCTGTACCCAAACCAGAGCGGACACCATGCATGGCGTCCCTACATAAGTATCTGCTTGCTGATGGTGCTCGTCCTCTTGGGGATGGGAACCCGCCTTTCCGCCCAATCGACCTCGGTCTATCAGGCGTTCGTTGTGAATGGGCCGCTGGATCGCCTGACGTTCATCGATGTACTCACCGGCGCGCAAACCACCTTTGATCTCGACGGCGACCACTACACCCTGATGGCTGGCGGCGTTCTGTTCTTCGACCGCAGCGTGAACCGCGTGCGCACGGTCACGCCGAATGGGACTCTACGCGATCATCCGTTTGTGCAGTTGGAAGGCGGTGCGCGGCGCATCGATTGGGCGCTCAGCGCAAATCAGATTGTATGGACGCTCACCAGCGGTAACGCGCCGACGCTGTCGACCGTCACGTACGCGGCGGACTTCGACGGTTTAACGCGGCGGGAAGTGTTCGCGGAGAGTAATGCGGAAGGTGTCCGCGCCTTTCCAGTCGCCGTCAATGGCGATGTGGTCTACATGGATTACCAACCGGACAATATCGGCGACATCACGCCGTTTCGGCAGTACGCGGGGCTGTTCTCGCTCGATCTGGCGAATGGTACGACCGCGATGCTCCCCGGTGAACCGGGCTGTTTCTGCGGAGGTGGCATCGGCGCGGGCCGCTTGATTCGGCTGGCGCTGGCGGCGGATCTCGCCGGTTTTGACGTGCATGTCATTGACCTAACGCTCCGGTCGGAAAGTATCATCCCCAGTCTCGGTGCGTTTACGCAGGGGGGTGATGTCATCGTTGAGCCAGAAGGCCGCTATGCTGCCTATGCGCTCGGCGAAATTCGCGATCTCGGCTTGCCGACGCAGAATGTGCGCACTGTGATCGCGCTGGTTGATCTGGCAACCATGACGCAGCGCATCCTCGTGTCGGCGGCAGATCGCCAACTGCGTCCCATTCAGTTCACTGAAGGCGCGCTGCTGCTCATCGATCTTCAAGCGAATACCACCCTCAAAGTTGACTTGTCGACTGGCGTTTTGGAAACGGTTGCGGAAGCATTGTTTCTTGGCACAGTACAAAATTCATGAAACAGCTATAATGAATTGTGAAGACAAGGACAACTCACTGATGATCCCGGACTTTGAACGCCGTAAGGCGAAATACACCCCTATAGCCCAAACGCTGTATGCGGTCTTTGGTCGCCCGACCTGGCGTCAGTCCTTGCCACCGCTGGATGAGTTGATCGATTGCATCCTGAGCCAGAGCACGACGGATCTCAATAAAGACCGCGCGTTCGCCGCGCTCAAAGCGCGCTTTGCGTCGTGGGAACAGGTCATGAACGTGCCCGTTGAACTGGTGATTGAGACGATTCGCCCGTCCGGGTTGGCCCACCAGAAAGCACCGATTATTCAGGAGGTGCTGCGGCGGATTCAGGCGGAACGCGGCGAACTGAACATCGATTTTCTGGCCGATGTCCCGATGGACGAAGCCAAAGCGTGGCTGACTTCGTTCAAAGGCGTTGGACCGAAAACTGCCGCAATTGTGCTGTGTTTCGGCTTTAACCGTTCGGCTTTTCCGGTCGATACGCATATCCACCGCGTTGGCCAGCGGATTGGGTTTTTACCCGCCAATATCAGCGCGGACAAAGCGCATCCCGTGATGGAAAGCATTGTGCCGCCCGATGATCACTACACTTTTCACCTAAATCTCATCCGGTTGGGGCGGGAGATTTGTCAGGCGCGGCGCCCCAAGTGTGAAGTTTGTCCGTTGACTGCCTACTGCGACTATTATAAGAGCATGACCTATGGCGAATCCTAACGCCAAATCCCCCACAGGCATTGGCGATCACGAAATTGCTGGCATGCGTCACAATCTCAATCTGCTCAAGACGCAAGTTCAGATTGGACGGATTGATCCTGCCTTCCTCGAAAAGCAAATCGACAAGCTGAACGATTTGCTGGGTCGTATGGATCAGGAGCATAAACTGCTCAAACAGCAGGAACGCTTCGAACTCCTCTATAACGTGAGCCGCCTGCTTGGATCATCGCTCGACCTTCAGCAGGTGCTGAATCAAGTGATGGATGCGATTTTGCAGCTCACGGCGGCGGAACGTGGGTTTCTGGTGCTGCGTGATGATGACGGTGGCTTGCAGGTGCAGGCGGCGCGGAACTTCGACCAGCAGACCTTGAGCAGCGATCAATTCAAGTACAGCCGGACAATCGCCAACCGCGTGTTGGACACAGGCGAATCGATCATCACGACCAATGCCTCGGAAGATCCACGTTTTGCCGGGCAGGACAGCATCATCGGGCAGATGCTGCGCAGCATCATGGCGACGCCGCTGCGCGTGCGGGGGCGGGTGATGGGAGCGATCTATGTGGATAACCGAGCGGTCGCGGGCTTATTCGAAGATGCCAACCTCACCGCGCTCGACGCGTTCGCCGGGCAAGCCGCCGTCGCCATCGATAACGCGCAGTTGTTCAGTGCGACCGATCAAAAGCTGGCGGATCGTCTGGAAGAACTGCGCCAACTGCGCCGCATCGATTTACAGTTGAGTGAAAATCTCGACGTGGAACATGTGATGGCGTCGACGTTGGAATGGTCGTGCCGCCTCTCCGAAGCGACGTACGGCCATATTGGGCTGGTTGAGAATAAGCGCATCCTCGCGGTGCATCACCATGGCATCAGCCAGGAAGATACCCAGCCGTTTTACCTGGAAAAGCTGTACCCGATGGCGCTTAAGTGCGTCGAGACGGGCAGCAGCGTCAATAGCTATGACGAAAAACGCGGTCGCGGCGTGCTGATTGTGCCGGTTCAGCGCAAGGATAAGGTCTTCGCCGTGATCGTCCTGCGGCGCGAATCGTCGTTCACGCAGGAACAGATGGAAATGATCGAGCGCGTAGTCGCGCGCGCGGCGGCCGCCATCGAAAACTCACGCCTCTACTCGCAGCTGCAAACTGCTGACCGCACCAAGAGCGAATTTGTCGGCACGGTTGCCCACGAACTCAAAGTGCCGATGAACATCATCCTCGGTTATACCGACCTCGTCATTATGGACGGGGGGTTGCAGGAACAGCAGGAACAGTATTTGCAGCGCATTCGGGATGCGGTGAAACGCATGGAAATGCTCGTGTCTGACCTGTCGGACATCAGCCGCATCGAAAGCGGGCATTTCTTTATGAATGAAACGCGAGTTGCGGTCGAAGATGTAGTTCAAGCAGTGCGCGATAATGTGATCACTCAGATCCGAATGCGCAATCATGCTTACGTCGAACAGGTGAAGGGAAAGATGCCCCCACTGCGCGTCGATTTCTACCGTTTGCTGCAAGTGCTAACCAACCTCGTGAGCAACGCGTACAAGTACACGCCGGATGGCGGCGTTATCACCCTGACCGTGATGCTGCGCGATAAGCGCGTTGAATTCAGTGTTCAGGACACCGGGATCGGTCTATCCGAAGAAGCGATTGAGAAGCTGGGAACCAAATTCTGGCGCGCGGACGACGATTTCACCCGGTCGCAGCCCGGAACTGGCTTAGGCTTTGCGATTACAGCGAGCCTCGTGCGCCAAATGGGCAGCGAGATCGTGATCGAAAGCGAAGTCAGCAAGGGGAGTAAATTCACATTTAGCGTACCCATTGCGGAGGGGAACGCATGACCTCACTCGAACAAGCGCAGGCGCTGCTGGCCGAACTCCATCAGGGAGCCCAGGCCGGATCGCTCATTCCGTTCCGGTTACCGGGACAAATTCAGACGATTCAAGATTTGCTGACACTCGCCGCCGCGGAAGCCACGGCGCGCGAAGCCGAAATCGCCGCTAAAGCCATGCCGCCGGATATGGAGACGTTCCTCAAGGATCAAGCGGGCTTTTTCGGCCATGCGATCCATGAACTCCGCACGCCGATGACCAGTATTCGCGGTTATGGCGACATGCTCGGCAGTGGCGCGATGGGTGCGCTCAATGATATGCAGAAGCAGTTCGTCGAGACCATCCGCACGAATTCGCGGCGCATGGAAACGCTGCTCGCGGATGTCAGCGACATGAACAAGCTGCGCGCCGGATCGCTGCGCGTCAACAACAAGATGGATATGTTCAAGAACATCGCCATGATGGTCGAGAAGACCGC
>CALKIA010000492.1 GCA_937988705.1 uncultured Chloroflexota bacterium
CGCCGCGTCCGGTTCAGTCCTTCATGGCGGTGACGATCCCGGTCGCTTCTTCGACCACCCGGTCGAACAGAATGTGCATAAGATCGTCCGCCACCTGATATTCCCCACCAAACGACCCATCGCCGATCACATCACGCGCTGAGGTCGACTCGTTCAGCAAATCCAGGTTGACGGGCGGCTTGGCGTCCGTGGGTGATTCGGTGATGCGGTTGAAATGGAAATTCTCGCCCCAGTTGGCATGCCCCATTTCCAACCCAAATTCCTGTTCAAAGGCACGCACGGCATCGCTGCGCCACCAGTCGTACCACGTGATGCGCACCAGCCCTTCCATGTCGAGCTCTGATAACCGGGACGGGATACGGTTGCCCCCGTGCCCATTGAGGATGAAAAAGCGGGTGAAACCGTGCAGCATCAGGCTGTCCAGCACATCGGTGAGCACCGCGTCAAAAGTCGCCTGGCTGAGGCTAATCGTCCCGGGGAATTCCGCGAATTCTTCACTCACACCAAAGTTCAGCGGCGGCGCGATGATCACGTTTTCGCGTTCGGATACCGCGATGGCCAACCGCTGCGGGATCAAGATGTCGGTGAGCAAACTCAGATACGCATGCTGCTCGGTCGCGCCGGTAATCAAGATGATGCGATTATCTTGTTCCAGATACCGCTCGACATCCATCCAATTCAAGTCTTGCAAGAGCATAGTTCTATCCTTCAGTTTCCGGGCGTGTTGTGCAGCTTAGTCCTTTGGCTTCAGGCCTTTTGCCAGCAAATCGGCAATATGCATGACGCGTTTCGGACTTTCCTGACGGGTCAGTCCGCCGTTCATTTGCATCAGACAACTCGCATCTCCGGTGACAATCACATCGGCATCCGCCGCATTGATGTTCTTCACTTTATCGTTGAGCATAGCGCCACTGATCTCCGGCATCTTCACGGCGAACGTGCCGCCAAAGCCGCAGCACTGATCCCAGCCTTTGAGTTCGGTCACGCTCACACCGTCGATCTTATCGGCCAGCGCCTGCGCCTGGGTTCCCAGCCCCATCAAACGGTAACCGTGGCAGGCGTTATGAAAAGCAACTTTGGTCGGCGGCAGTTTTGCGCCCAAATCGGTAATGCCCAGCCCATCGACCACATATTCCGTGAGTTCCCACGTGATCGAGGCCGCCCAGTTGGCGCGGTCGCGCCATTCCGGGTCATCGGCGAACAGTTCCGGGTAGTAATGCCGCACCATCGACCCGCATGAGCCCGAGGGTGTGACGATCACTTCCGCCCCCGCAAACGCCGTGAGAAACTGCTTGGCAACCGTCTTGGCGTCGTCCCGGAAGCCCGAATTGAACGCGGGCTGACCACAGCACGTTTGATTCAACGGGAAGCGCACTTCTACGCCGAGATGCTCCAAAATTTCCACGACCGACACCCCCGTGCCGGGATAGATCATATCGACGATGCAGGTGACGAAGAGCGAAACGGGCTTGTATTTCGGAGAGGGGCGCAGCAACTCATCGGTCATCGTTAAAACGTCCTGTTGATGGCAATTTGGGCGATTATAACATGCTGCGGCCTGTTGGTCTGCTTGATATGCAGTCCAATTCGGCATACCATGATCCGCGAACGGGAGAAATGACCAAACCATGACTCGGGAAACGATCACCATCCGGCGGGCGACCAGCGCCGATATTGCCACTGTAGTTTATCATCGTCAACAGATGTTTCGCGATATGGGCGTCGGAACACCTGCCGACCGCGCCGACCAGATCAACGCGGCGTATCAGCGCTGGCTTACGCCCAGGCTAGCGGAGGGGCAGTACGTCGGTTTCTTCGCCGTCACCCCTGACGAGCACGGCGGCGAACGCATCGCCGCAGGCGCGGGGCTGCTGATCTACGATTGGATTCCGAACCTGCTCGATGGGGCGGCGGAGCGCGGTTACATCATGAATGTGTTCACCGAGCCTCCGTTCCGCCAACGCGGACTTGCGCGCCAACTGGTCGAATTCTGCCTAGACCACTGCCGGAGCGTGGGCGTTCAGGTGATCATGCTGCATGCCAGCGACGCCGGTCGCCCCATCTACGAGAAGCTCGGTTTCAAGCAGACCAACGAAATGCGCCTGATACTGGACAAGTAGACGCGGTCGCAGTGGGGCATGGCACTGCGGTAGCTACGTAGAAAACCGTGAAACAAGATTTTGGCTCGGTTTTAGAGTTTGGCGGACGCGATAAATCGCGTCCCTACGAGAAAATCGTGCTTGTGTAGGGACGCCATTCATGGCGTCCGCTCTCCACAAATGGACTCCACGCTATTCTGCGCACTTGCCGAGCAGGTCCGTAATTCCCCCAATAACTGGACGTTTTCGCAAGGACGAAGTGCGCTTCGTCCTTGCCGTTTATTTGTTACGACGAGTATCCGGACACTGTTTGTGACGGGGCGCACGAATAAACCCTTGTTTTTTTCATAGAGAATTTATAGAG
>CALKIA010000493.1 GCA_937988705.1 uncultured Chloroflexota bacterium
AGGGACGAGGCATGCCTCGTCCTTGAATCTCATTGATCTAACGAGAGGACGAGACATGTCTCGTCCCTACCATGAAAAACCTACCCCTGTTAGACAGATAATCCCCGGTGTCGTCGGCTGTGGTGAATTGGAAGTAGGGCTGGCGTGCGCACAGCAGCGCGTAAAAGTGGGCAGCTGAAGGGGTATGGGTAGGGGCAGGGCCGTGCCTTGCCCCTACCGTTGCTTATCACTACTTGGATCGCTTGCGCGAACCTGCTTTAGTTCACGATGCGGGTGGGCAGCGGCGCGCCGTTCTGCGGCGCCTGGAAGCTCGGCTGCATCATGTTCTTGGGCACCCACACGAACTGGCAGGCGAGCACGATCTTGTAGTACGACTCGCTGGCATCCTGCCCGACGACAATGTACGTGCCGGGGTTGAGGTTGCTGCCTGTGCTGTTGCCGGGGCTGTAGTAGATCGGCGTGCTGAACGGCGCATCGCCGACGACGCTGCCTTCCGGAATGTTGAGGCTGCACACATCGCCGACCACGACCGGGTTGCACACCGGGTACGAGGCCGAACCAGCGGGCAGTCCGGCGGGCTGGAAGTAGTCTTCGTCGAGGCACGTGACTGCGCCGCTCAGGAGGTAATTCCCGCAGGCAATGGAATTCTCGTTATCGCAAGCGTCGCCAAAGCTGGTATCGAACAGGGAATAGGTGATCGGCCCGAGGGTAGGAGCACCACTCGCGCCCTCGTATGATACCCAGTCGGTATAGTTGACCCCGATACCGCTGACCACGTCGATACAGAAGGTGTCGATATCGGTGATCGCGCCGGTGGCGTCCGTCATCATCATCGTGACGAGGTCGCAGCCTTCGACTTCATCGACGAGGCCGGTACCGGTAGCCGTGTAATCCGGCTGGTCTGAGCTATTGTTAAAACTGATATTGGCAGTGGCGGCGGCATAAATTGCCCCGGCGGCGATGAAGATGGCGAGAACCAAAGCGAACAGAAGGGGCTTACGTAGAGTCATGAAAAGTCCTTGTTGGGTACAGTGTTTGGTGCACAGAGATAATGGTTTCATTGTATTGAGTTTTGCGATGTATGCCGTGAAATAAATGTGAATTTTTCAGAAAAATAGTTGTTGGGATGGAATTAAAAAACCGGGGCTGAGGAATCGATCGCCTCAGCCCCGGTTTTTGTGGTGTAGGTTACTGTTCGCCAGTGAATGTCATGAGCACGAAGGTGATGCCGCTGACCACATAGCCGATCACCGCCAGCGCGATATCGCCGTTCACGTAGAAGAGGGTCGAGCTGATCATGAAACTGCCGAAGATGACCGCGCGACTCGTGCGTTTACCCTGCCCCTCGATGCGGACGAGCTGGTGCTGCAAGCCCGACCCCGCTTCGACGCGCAGCTTGATGTCGCCGCGTTCCAGCCGTTCCAGCACGCCCGAGTTTTGCGGGGCGAGCGCCCGCCCGATCAGCGTTTGCCCGATGCCGAGCAGCGCCGACCCGCCATTGCCACCGAACAGGCTTTGCAGAATGGGTGATCCGAACGCGGGCACATCGCTGGTGCTGCTGCGCATGGTGATCATCTTCTGCATGTACGGCTGCATTTCGTTCCACGGGTTGAACGACGGGTCCAGTGACGTACACAGGCCGCTCAGAATGCTCACCGTGCGCCCCAGATAGATGAAATCCTGCGGCACCTGGAAGGGCATGGAGAACAGCAAATCGCTGAATTCTTTGCCGAGATCCGCCATGTCGTCGAAGCTGACATCGCGCATCTGCTCCATCGTCAAGCCCCACACCTGATCGAATACGGCGCGGGTCGCCTCTTCCAACCGATCCACATCTGCACCGGGGAGCAAGAAACCCAGCTCGGAATAGCTCTGGATCAGCTTCTTCGAGTCGCGGGTGATGACCGCTGCCATGGTGCCGACCAGGCCGTTGACGATCTGCTGCGTGAGCGTGCCCGTCATGCCGAAGTCGATGAAGATCAGATAGAAGGGTTTGCCTCCACCTGTTTCCTGCCCCTGCGCGGCTTCCGCGTCGGCCGGCAGCGGATAGACGAACAGGTTGCCGGGGTGCGGGTCGGCGTGAAAGTGCCGCTCCTCGAAGATTTGCAGCAGATAGGTCTGCATCAGCCGGTTGGCGACCGCCTTCCGGCTGATGCCTGCCGCTTCCAGCGCGGCGTAATCGTCCAGCTTGATCGTCGTCACATCTTCGATGGTGATCACGCAGTCCGTCGAATGTTCGGCGTACACGGCGGGGATATAGACGCCGAGATCTTCCTTGAACATGCGCGCGAAATTCTTGGCGTTCTGCGCCTCGTGTTTGTAGCTGAGTTCTTCCAGCAGCACGCGCCCGAATTCCTGAATCAGCGCAACGGCGTCCATGCGGCGGCTGATGAACTTGAAGCGCATCGCCACATGGGCGACGACGTCCATCGCCGCCAGATCGGTGTGGCAGATTTCCGCGATGCCGGGGCGCTGCACCTTGATCACCACGCGGTCGCCGTTGTGCAAGCGGGCGCGGTGCACCTGTCCGAGTGACGCCGCTGCCACGGGCACATCATCAAACTGGCTGAACCGGGTCGGCAGGGGGCCAAGCTCCTGCTCGATGATCTCGCGGATCTTGTAGCTCGACACGTAGGGCACTTCGTCGCGCAGGACGGCCAGCTCGTCGGTGACTTCCGGCGGCAGAATGTCGCTGCGGGTCGAGACGAACTGGCCCGCTTTGATCATCACACCGCCCATTTCGATGGCGAAGCCACGGAAGGACCGCGCCCAGCCCTTCCAGCGTTCCAGATTGGTGCGCTTCACATAATCCGGGAAGTAGCGCTGCACCAGCAGGTACCAGAACAGCGTCTGCACGAACAGCCACGCAAAATACACGACCGTCCGCCCGAAGCGGTACTGCATGCGCAGCGACCGCGGTCGGTTTTTGATGACTTCCTGCACCGTGCCCACCTGTTTGGTCGTCGGCGTCGATGTGGGCGGCGGGTTGACGCGATGATTGCCGTTCGGGGCGGCGATAACCTCAAGTTCCGCCGGAATTTTACCGTTTGAACTGGATGTTGAGGGTTGATTGCTCAAATTTTGCATCCGAAATTTCCAAGTCCCACAGAGCGTACGGGAGGACGATGTTGCGGCGATACGGACCCACGCGGAGCGTTAGTTCGTCACGGGAACGATAGATATCCATGTCTTTCTTATCGGCGAACGGCAGCGGCACGGACAGCATGAATCCGTCTGCGCCCAACTGCTCGATCTTGTGCGTCTTGCCGTCGAACAGTTTCTGCGCCGGGTTGACATCTTTGTACAGCTCGTTGCCGAGCAGCCGCAGGCGATCCAGCCCGCTGACCTCGTGTCCGAACATCGGCGAACGCAGAATCGGCAGTTCGCCGAATGCTTCCCCGATGAAACCGATATTTTCGCGCTGGTTGGCTTTCCACATCGTGAAATACGGATCGGTCACTTCATCCGGGATGATGCGGTTGCACACAATCGCATCCGTCGCATAGCCGTACAGGTTGAGGTAGGTGTAGGTGCGCTGCGTCTCTTTGATGACCATCTTTTCCGGATTGACCACCAGGCGCACGCTGCTTATTTCCGGGTCGGAGAGGAGCTGACGCACCTTATCCAGCGTGTCGAACAGGACGTTGACCTCGTTCCACGCGCTGTCGTCGGGGATGTTGTCGGTATTGCGACCGAGCACCTTGCCGATCGGCTTGAGGATTTTGGCCGCGCCGCGCGTCAGCGTCATGATCTTCTCGAACCACCAGCGCGAGACATCAGGCAGGCTGAGCAGGCGCAGCGTTTCTGCGGTCGGTGCAGCGTCCACGATCAGCACATCGTAGAAGGCCTGTTCCATATACTGGTTAATCCACAGCAGGTGCGCGCCTTCTTCGAGGCCGGGGAGGATCGTGACTTCTTCGGCGACAATGTCTTCGACGCCTTGCTTGCTGAGCAGCGAGGTCAGATATTTCTGAATGCGCCCCCAGTATTTGTCCATCGAGTAGCGCGCGTCGACTTCCTGCGCCCACAGGTTCGGGTGAATCTGAATCGGCTCAGGGCCGATGCTTTTTTCGAGTGAATCACCGAGGCTGTGCGCCGTATCGGTGCTGATAACGATGGTCTTCAAGCCCATTTCGGCGCAGCGTAAAGCCGTTGCCGCCGAAACGCTCGTCTTGCCCACACCACCCTTACCCGTGTGAACGATAACCCGCATGATTTGTACCCCAATTCACAAGTCGACTCATTATACCATTCCGACTCACGTTTATCGTGATACTTTCATGTACGTGTAATGTGCGAGGGCAGTTGCAGCGGTGCTTAGTTGCCAACGTAGATCGTACGCCCATTGACGACGAGGTTGCCGAGGCTGTTCCCCCGCAGCTGCCAATTTCCTGATTCGATGAGTGTGACCCAAAAGTCACCGCGGCGGGCTAGACCGGGGAGGCTCATCTGTTCCGCTAGGTTTTGCATATGTTGTTGGTAGATGTGGGCCAGTTGGGTGATCATTGTTTCTTCGCTCACACCGTTTTCCCCCACGCGGGACAGTGCCGGTACGCCAAGAGCTGTTTCTGCCAGTTGGATGAGCTGATTATTGATGCCATTGCTGATACCAATATCATAAATGAGCGCTTGACCGAGCGGCGTTTGAATACCCCGCGGGGCAATGCTCTGCTGGTAGATGCGATTCCAGTAGTTTTCGGTTGTCCACGCATCCTGCGCATCTTGCATGGCGATTTCGTCGGCGGCCGCAATGAGCAGGGTTTGAAAAGTTTCATCATTGCGGAGGGTCTCGTCTTGGGCATTGACGCGATCGAGATAATCGTTGCGGAGTTTGTTCGCCGTCGTCGTGGTCGAATTTGCTAGATAATCGACCAGCACCGCCGCGAGTGAACCGGACGCCAGCGTATATAGCGAACGTCCATAGCTGATAATGCCTGAATCATAATTATTGTAGGAGGCGTAACCGAAGCCTTCAAATGTCGAGGTGATGTTCAACGCTGCGATCAGAGTATGCCGGTCGGTCGGCGTCGCCGCCACGATAGGTGTGACTGCGGAAGCTTGAAAGGTCGGTGTGATCTCTGGCGTCGCCTCCGGCGTTGTCGCTGTGAGCGCGGCTTGGGTTGTGGTCGCAAACGGGGTGCTGCGTTCCGCGACCGCGGTTTGATCGGCGGCGGTCTGCGTGGCGCTGCGTGGATCGGGCACGGAGGCGACATACACTTCACGGATCAGCAGCGCCGCGATCACAATCACGACCGCCACGACAATCTGGAGGATGCGCGACCGGGGATCGCCGCTGGCCACATCTTCGGGCAGCGCCGCGACGGTGGCAGTTTGCGGTACTGGACGCGCCGCTTTTGAGGTCAACCCGGTAAACGCCACCCCCTTCAGCCCCAGTTCAGCGATCAACTGCTCTAAGGCGGCCTCATAGGTCTGCGCGGTGAAATCGATGTACTGGATGCGGTTCAATTGGAAGTGGATGTCGGCGGGCTGGAGCAGCACCGGGATGATGGGCTTTTTCTTATCCAAAAAGTACTGCCATTCATCTTCCACATTGGTCGACGCCATCGAATCCGGCGAGATGATGAGAATCATCGCGTTCGACGCGCGCAAGCCCTGCTGAATCGCCGTGCTCCACTTGACACCCGCGTGAATATCGGCCTGGTCAAACCACACATCCACGCCGCGGTCCTCCAGGGATGCGGTCAACCGGCGCACGAACTCGACATCTTTTCGGCTGTAGCTGATGAACACATCCGTCACGGTTGACCACCATAGTTTTCACAAATGGATTAGTTCGCATATTATACGAGCAGATTGAAACCCCTGCTGCAACCACTTGACCTCAAGAAATCATAAATTCACTGTGTTCGGTCTTGACCGAACTGGTCGAACAGGAGTACGCTGTTGCTATGAACAGAGCAACGGAACAACAACAGCAGTTTATCGAGGAATGCGGGCTCTACTTTGAGGGCGTCGGTTTGACGCGCATGGCGGGGCGGATCATCGGATGGCTGCTCATCAGCGATCCGCCGCACCAGACCCAGGGCGAGCTGGTCGAGGTCTTGCAGGCGAGTAAAAGCTCGGTTAGCGTGGCGCTCAAAACCCTGACCACGCTGTATCTGGTGGAACGGTTGGCGCTCCCCGGTGACCGTCAGGATTACTACCGTACCGCCAAAGACCTGTGGAATCGATCCTTCCGCGCGCGCCTGCATCAACTGACCGAACTGCGGCAGTTGGGCGAACGCGGGCTGGAGCTGCTCAAGGATGAGCCGGAGGAACGGCGGCGGCGGCTCGCTTTCATGCGCGACATGAACGCGTTCCTCGAAGCGGAATTTCCGAAACTGCTCGATCAATGGGATGAGATCAAAAAAGCCAGGGGCTACGACGATTTATAAAGGCGGAAACATGAACGTCTTCATCATTACGGTTGGGTCGCGCGGCGATATTCAGCCATTTATTGCGCTTGGCAAGGGCTTGCAGGCGGCGGGGCATACGGTCGCGGTCTGTACCGCCGAAGGCTACCGCGCCTGGGTGGAAGAGCATGGCCTGACCTACGCGCACATGAACAACGAGTTTCTCGAACTGCTGACGTCGCAGGACGCCAAAACGGCCACGGACAGCGGCGGCGGCATGAAGTTCCTTCAGCAGGCGATGCGGGTGGTGCGGCGCAGCTTTGACGATCAATGGGCGTCGGCGCGGGCTTTCCAGCCGGATGTGATCGTGTATCACCCGAAGGCGCTCGGAGGGCTGCACATCGCCGAGAAGCTGAGCATTCCGGTCTTCCTGTCGATTCCGCTCCCGCTGTTCACTCCGACGCGCGCTTTCCCGACGCCGATCATGCCCGATCTCAAACTCGGCGGCGCGGTCAACCGTCTCAGCTACCGGATGATGGGGCTGGTCAGCGCCCCCTACGCCGGTGTGATCAACGACTTTCGCGTCAATGTGCTGGGCTTGCCCAAACGCGGGCGCTTTGCCCCGGAAATTGTCAAGACCAGCGGCGAGCCTATGCCGATCCTCTATCCGTTCAGCCGCCATGTCGTGCCCGTCCCAGCGGATTATCCCGCGCACGCGCATGTCACCGGCTACTGGTTTCTCGATCAATCGGGGACGTGGCAGCCGCCGCACGCGCTGGCGCGCTTTCTGAATGAGGGGACGCCGCCCGTGTATGTCGGCTTCGGCAGCATGAGTGGGGCGAACGCCGCGACCCGCGCGCAGATCGTACTAGAAGCGCTGGCGCAGGCCGGGCAGCGTGGGGTGATTGCCAGCGGTTGGGGCGGTCTGAAGCCGGATCAAGTGGGTGACGATGTCTTTCTGGTCGATGCCGTGCCGCATGATTGGCTGTTTCCGCACATGGGCGCAGTCGTGCATCATGGCGGGTCAGGGACGACGGCGATGGGCCTGAACGCGGGCAAACCGACGGTGATTGTGCCCTTCCTCGCGGATCAGCCGTTCTGGGGGCGGCGCGTGGCCGAACTGGGCGTTGGGCCAGCCCCGATCCCGCAGAAAAAGCTGACCGTCGCCGCGCTGGCGGGGGCGATCACAGCGGCGGCAACCGACGAAGCTATGCGTCAGCGCGCCGCCGCGCTCGGCACGGCCATCCGCGCAGAAGATGGAGTTGCGCGCGCCATCGCGATCATCGAGGCGGCCGGACGCGGTTAAGTGGTCAGGTGCTGCACGCGTTCGAACAGCGTGCCGATGAAGATTTCCAGCGTGGTTCGGTGGTGGTCGGTGTGCTGCAATTGGCGCAGCATGTCGCCGCCATCGAACACGCTGTAGGCGCTTTCGATCTTAGCATTCGCCACCCGGGCGATCAGAATGCCGCCGACATCGATTGTGTTGCCCGTCGGTTTGATTTCACGAAAGGCGCCGGTCTGCGTGCCCGAAATTTGTCCCCATGATCCGGGAAAATGTCTGTGCGCAATGACTACGGCGTATCGGTAAACCACGCCTCCTCGCCCTGCGCATCCATCTCAATGACCTGCCGATCTGGGAAGCGTGCCAGAATATCGGCGCGCAGTGTGTCGCTGTCCTGAAAGTTCCACGCCGCGACAATCGGGCTGTCAAGGTATGGGCTGGTACTGGCCATCAGCGCCCCGAAGGCGCGCCAGCGCACATCATCGCCATTGATGATCACCAGCACCGCACGCCCCGGCTCGCGCCGCGCCTCGATCTCGGCGATGCGCTCCCGGTTGACGTGGTTAAAGCCGTACAGCACGCCGATGCGCGGCAGGCTGTAGGCGATGAGACTGTACAGGAGCAGCGCTGCAAACAGCCCGTAGACGACCGACGGCCCATACTGCCGCCAGCCGTGCTGGGATGTAGGGACGCGCAACGGCGCGTCCGTCTGGGGTGCGCTGGCAGCGGACGCGGCAGGCCGCGTCCCAACAGATATAACCTCTTGGGACGCTTCGGTTTCGGCGGGAGGCGATTGATCGCGTCCGCTTATCGGTGTGAAGCGCCGCACCAGCCACGCGACCGGGAGCGCGCTGAGGATGCACACCGCTGTCAGCGCTTCATAGTAATAGCGCGTGCTGTAACGCTGCGCGCCGATCCAGTAGGTCATCTGGAAGCCGAGCAGCGCGAGCGTCACGGCGACCAAGATCCATGTCCAGACCTCACGGTGCTGGCGCAGCATGAGGAAGGGTGCGAACAGCCACGCGAACGCCACGCAGATCCACAGCCACGCGAACACCGGGTTGGTCATCTGCGCGCCGTTCTGCCACTCGAAGGCGAAGCGCATCCAGCCGAACAGGATCAGAAACCAGAGCGCCACCCACACCGACTTGCGCCGGAAGGCGACGATCAAGCCGAAGGGCAGCAGCACCCAGCTCACGCCCGTGCGCAGCCAGTAGTCGCCTTCGGTGGTCAACTGCGTGACCACATCCGGGAATACTTCCCCGTTCGCATCGGTGATCGTCCCAAGCTGCCAGCCGAACAAGTCGGCGGCCGTCAGCGATAGGTCGAAGCGCCCGTGGTTGAAGGCTTTGGTGAGTGTGTGGCCGTTGCGCCCGTAACCCTGCCCAAAGCCGATGCGGTCGTAATCCCAGACGAGGCGGTACAGGTCGAAGAGGGGATCGCCCACGGCGGCGCGGTTGTACAGCGGCACGCTGACGCTCAAGAGGATCGTCACGAGGCTCAGGGCGATTAAGGGACGTAAGACGGAGAACAGTTGCGCGCTCCGCGTCCCGATCCCACGCTGTGGCGTAGGGGCGCGATTGATCGCGTCCGTCTGCTTATTAGAAACGGCGGACGCTTCTTCGGTGAGGGAAAATGCGCGTACCAATCGCAGCACGCTCCACACGACGACCGGGAGCGCGACGGCCACGGCGGTCAGCGGGCGCGTGGCGACCAGCGCGCCGAGCGCCAGCCCACCGAGCAAGCCCCAGCGCGTTGCGTGCCGCCCGCGTTCCAGCCGCCAGTAGGCATACAAAAACAGCGTCGTCCAGAACAGCGCCGAGGTATGCGACATCAGCGTCGCGTTGAGCAGCAGCGCCATCGGCGAGAAGGCGAACAGCGCGGCAGCGATCAATCCCGCCTGAGGGTTGAAGATTTCGCGGGCGAGGCGGTACGTCACGGCGACCGTCAGCATGGCGAAAAACGCGTTGATCACCCAGTACTCGCCCATGAGGATGCCGAGCGCGAGCTGGGCCGACCATCCCGGCGTGTATTTGCTGAAGCGGTTGCCACCGCGATCCACGATGAACGGCTGCCAGAAGATACGACTCGTCTCTGGCGAATCGATCACGATATCACCGCGGGCGAAGATGCGCGCCTGATACAAGTACGCGACTTCATCTTCGAGGTGGGGCAGGCGCTCAAACACGGTCTGGCTGAGCAGCGCGCTCATGCCGAACGCGAACAAGGCCAACAGCAGCACGATTAACCGATGATCGGTGAACAGTTGGGTGTTATTTCGATTCATGTTTCGCATAGGGAAAAGATTATAGCACTTCCCCGGAAACTATTCCCACTTGGCACAAATCGTTCTGCTGTTTATAATGTTTCAACTTTTGACCGAAACAAAATCACAGCGGCGCCCGGTTCGGGCGTGCTGTTTTGATAGGGGTTGGACGATGAAAGTTATTCTCCTCGCAGATGTTTACAAACATGGTGTAGCTGGGGAAGTGATCGAAGTGGCGGACGGTTTCGCCCGCAACTGGCTGCTGCCCAAGCAGTTGGCCAAGAAAGCCACAGCTCATGCCCTCAAGGAAGCGGCTCAACTGCGTGAGCAGGCCGACGCTCGCCGCGCCCAGTTGGATCAGCGCCTCAATGAGTTGGCTCATCTGATCGACGGTGTCGAATTGGTGTTTGGCCGTCGCGCCTCGCCGACCGGCAAGCTGTTCGGTTCGGTGACCACCTCCGAAATTGCCGATGCCCTGCACGAGAAGACGGGCATCGACATCAATCGCCGCCGTATCAGCCAGTCCCTGCCGCGCGAAATTGGTACGCATGCTGTGCCGATCCGTCTGGGCAGCGAAACGGCGCCCGTGCTGAAGATTACCATCGTGCGCGAAGAAGAATACGCCTCGTTCGTCGCCAACCAGAAGGCGGCCGCCGAAGCAGCTGCCAATGCCCCTGCCGCGACCGAGGAAGTGACAGAAGGCGTACCGGCTGAACAAGCCGAGTAAGCTCCACCCCCCGCACATGTTACGACTAGGGGTTTGGTCCGCCAAACCCCTATGTTTTTCACTGGGGTGATCGCGCATGGATATACAGGCGTTTGGACAATATCTGCGCCAAACCCGCGAGACCAAAGAGATCACGCTTGAATCGGCGGAAAGTGCTCTCCGCATTCGTCGTCGCATTCTCGAATCCTTCGAACTCGGCGATTTTAATATCCCGGACTCTTCTCCCATTCAAATTCGTGGTTTCATCCGCAATTATGCGCGCTTCCTCGGGTTGGATGAAGACGGCATCATCGAGATGTATGATGTCGCGCTCGATGAGACGCTGCGTCCGGCTCGCTTAAGTGGTCGGCGGGGTGAGCGCGCGGCCAAGGCCAAAGCCGGCAAGCGGGATACCCAACCTGTGCCGGCGGTATCCAATGGTCGATCCGCTAATGGGGCGGCTCGGCGCGCGCAGACAGCTGAAACGCCTGCGGCGTCGCTGGTCAATACGCGTCCGCGTCGCGGGACGAATTGGCTAACGATCTTCATCATGCTGATGGTCGGGATAGCGGCCGTCGCTCTGATTGCGTTCGTCGTGTTGCAGGCGACGGGGACGCTCGACGATGCCGGCTTTATCCCCAATCAGGACAATCCATCCGTCATCGGCTTCTCGTCGCCCGAATTTACACCCTCCGCCACGATTCAAGTGGTGCTGCTGCCGACCTCGGTCGCGGATGTGCCGTTTACCGGTGATGGTGTGCTCGTGCAGATTGCCTTCGATCAGCGCGCGTGGGTGCGCCTGAATGTGGACGGCATTGAGCAGTTTGTCGGTCTGGTGCGCCCCGGCACAGTGATGGAATATTCCAGCAGCGACCGCATTACGCTCACGGCCAGCAACGCCGAAGCGCTCAATGTCACGTGGAATGGCCAGCAGCAGCCGCT
>CALKIA010000494.1 GCA_937988705.1 uncultured Chloroflexota bacterium
TTCGCGGTATTCCAATCCGCGCAGCGCCGAATTGATCGCGGTAGTGTCGAGCGGATAATCCGTTTCAACCAGCCACGCCTGCAGCGCATGCGGCGTGATCGGAGCCAGCGGATCATCGTACAGCGTGCCGCTGAGCGCCGTCAGCGCGAGGCGTTCGTTCACGGACAGGCGATCCCACACCGCGCGCAAGGTGGCGCGGCGTTCGGTATAGAGCTGCGCCGCGATCTTCCGCACATCATCCAGTGTAATCACGTTGAGATCGGGTGCTTCATACCAGCGCTGGAAGAACTCATAGCCAAACTGCTGCGTCGCGCTCGGCTCGCCGCCCGTCTGCTTGTGCGTGGCGACGATCACTTCATCCGGCACGACGTAATATTCATTCGCCGGGGTCGTGAGCAGCCATTTGACTTCTTCGACGGACAAATTGCTCAGACGCAGCATGTGCTGGTACGAGATGAGCGTGCCAAACTCGCTGATCTCCGCCTCGAATTCGGCATCCAGTGTGAACACGAATTGCAGTTGGCGATACTTTTTGAGCAGTTCCCCGAAGTAGCTCAACAGGTCGGCGGGGAGCGTCCCGGTTTTGATCTCCAGCAGCAGGCGGTCGGCATCATCGAACAGGAACAACAACTGGCGGGTGGGACGGATGGTAGCGAAGATGTGCGGCAGAAACACCGTATCCAACCACAGGCGCATATCCGCGCCCGGCGCTTCGATCATCGACAGGCGGCTGAGCGTGAAACCGCGTTCGACCAGCACTGCCGTCACCGATTGCGCCAGATCGAGCAGCCACGCGGCTTCGCCTTCGATCTCCATTTCGCGCAGTGGAATGATCGGGCAGATGGCTGTTTCTTTGAGCATACTGCTGATGGCGTGGAGCAGGGCGGTCTTGCCAATGCCCTGACGTCCCACGAACAAAAAGCCATGCTGGCGTCCCGGATCAGAGGTCAAGCCGTACAGCCGCCCGAAGGCGTCTTGCCGTCCGGCGAACGGCGCACTGCTCACATCGCCGTCGGGCTTGTAGGGGTTGGTCGGAGAGTCGTTATTCATAGGGTTGATTATAGCCTTTTTTGCGGATTAGACAGGCCCGCGCACCCCCTTTTTATCCGCTCTGCGACCCTTGACCATCAGCGACTCGCGCCCAATTCCGCCCCCGCACCAACGGGGCGCGATTTTGCGAACGCTGTTGGCTCCCTTCCTTGAATTCGGAGTAGGGTCGAATCCGTGCCTTCTCCCCCCGAATCGGGCTGGTGTATAATGCCCCCGTCTGAATGAAGGGCTGCATTGTGAACGACAACATCTCTGCTGTAGCACTGGTCGGCATGCCGGGTTCGGGTAAATCGGTCTGCGCGGCACATTTCCATGAACGCGGGTTCTATCAGTTTCGTTTTGGGCAAATCGTCGTCGATGAGGTGGCGCGGCGCGGATGGCCACTCACGCCGGACAACGAACGCATTGTGCGCGAAGGTTTTCGCGCCGAGGAGGGCATGGACGCGATCGCACGGCGCGCGCTGCCCTATTTGCAAGACGCGCTCACGCGGTCCAACACCGTTGTGATGGATGGGCTATACAGCTTCAGCGAGTACAAACTGCTCCGCGAAGTCTTCGGCGACCGGATGGTCTTGATCGCTATTGTGTGTGAGCGAGCGCTCCGTTATGGTCGGCTGGCGCAGCGGCTGGAACGTCCGCTCACGGCGGCTGAAGCCGAACGGCGCGACTATCAGGAGATCGAGAAGCTGGAAAAAGGTGGCTCGATCGCGATTGCCGATTTCACGCTGCTCAATAACGGGACGTCTGAAGAACTCACCGCGGCGCTGGATACGCTGATCTCGCGCTTAGGCATCACGCCCTAATTCTTTGACAACGGCGGCGCGGCTTTCTATACTCCGGTTTGAATCCTGTTTGTCTCTCGCGGAGTGTGGAGCGTTGCGCCGACTGCTTGTCCTCCTCATCACGTTGATCCTGACCGCAGGCAGCGCGACGGCTCAAACGGTTTTACCGCAGCCGGGCGATCCTCCCAACGCCTCCTTGATCACTATTTCTGAGCCGGATGCAGCGGGGCAGGTGACGATTCAAGGGGTTACCGGCGCTGTCTTCCCCAACGCCAATGTCATCATTCGCAATCTGTATACGCAAGAGACGGTGTCCACCCGCACGGGTGTGACGGGCAGTTTTGGCGCGCGGATTCACGGGAATGGCAACACACCGTTCTGGATTAGCCCGACGACGCAGGCGGTGTCCGAAAGCCAACGCGACCAGCTCGGCTCGCTGCCCGGCGGCGAAGGCGTGATTATCTACGGCGCTTTTCCTGTCACCGCCGCGGCAACAGTGCTCCCGATTACGTCGATTGCCATTGATGGCGATGCGTCCGAATGGCGCAACTTCGCTGAGACGGCGCTGACGAACGGTGTCTACGCGCTGCGCAACGCCAACTCACTCTATGCCGCCGTCACCGACATCCCCGCTAATTATGCGCGCCTTGAAGTTCGCTTCACCGTCGATACGATCACCTATGGTGTGAGCCTCGACCCCCGGCAGATTCAGCCCGCCACGCTGGATCGCATCAACCCGTCGGCGCGCGAACTCGGCCCGCTGGCGGTCGCCGCACGGCAGGGCAGCGCCATTGAACTGCGCATCCCGTTCACGTTCACCCCGCGCTCTGACAATGTGCAGATTGAGTCGATCAGCTTCTATGATGAAGCGGGCGCCAACCTGATCGATCTGCCCCTGGCCCAACCCCTCCCGCGCCGTGACGAAAACGATGGTGTTTTCCGTCCGCAGGGCGTGCTGGGTGGGGCGCGCTTTACGCTGGCTGGTACGGTGGCGCGGGGCGCGTCTGAGTGGTCGGCTGTGGGGCGCGCTGAGTCCGTGGAATTGTCACCGGGGCAGACTCTGCGCCTCGAACTGGATGTTCGCCTCAATGCCGCCGCTGTGCCCGCCGATCTGCAAATGGTTGGTACGTTGGCGCTCCAGCCGATCGCGCTTGATCAGGGGGGTACGGTGCGCATTGTCAGCGACGCGCGCACCAATAACGGCTGGTCATCGGTGCGCACGGCGAGTGGTCTGGCGATTGACAATCTGAGCAGCATGGTCGCGCTCGGCGAAGCTCTCGCCGAACCATATCAACTGGTTCGCGACGACGAAGGCGTGCTCTTCCCGCTCGATTTTGCGCTTACGCTCCCTGCCGACCTCACGCCGGGGCTCTATATCCCCGTGTTTCGCGGCTTCGCGCAAACCCCCGATGGCACGCGGTTTGCCTGGAACGAAAACGGCGTGTTTGGCGAAGGTGCGGGCGATTTTCCGACAGATGCGTTCACACGTCTGCCGCTTGTGCTCAATCTCGGTGCCGTGAGCAGCTCACGCTTGCTGTGGACGCTGTTCATGGACGATCCCAGCGATGGGAGCCGCGGTGTGCTGGCAGATGAAGATCACGGCTTCGCGGCGCTCTCCAATCGCACGCGTTTCAACAGCCGCACGTATATTCTGCCGCCGGGGACGTACTCGCTCGAACCGTCGCTGCTCAACCAGATGGCGAACCTGTACGATTACACCGGCGAACCGCTCATCCCATTTCAGTTTCCGAGTGGCACGCTCAGGGTGCACGTGACGCGACCGGATCACTCGGTGGAGGATCTCGGTTCCCAGCCGATTGCGCAGAGCCGCATATCGTCGGCGGCGTTTGATGAGCGGGTGCGCTTTGGCGCGCAGTCGCCCGTCGACATTTACGGCTTGACCACGCTCAACCGCGCGCTGACCGATTACCTGTTTGACCAATACGGCGACTATCAGATTAGCGTGACGGGTGAGCTCGAAGATGTGTGGGGCAATCACTACACGGGCGGCGGCACATACCGCGTGACTATCGCTGAACCGCTCGATCTCACGCCCGGGGTTGTGCCCGGCACGCCCTTTGAAGTGGGTGACAGCTTCAACCCCGGCCTGATCATCGCGCCGGGTGTTTCCGCCGATGTCGATGTGCGCATTCGCGTCTTCCCGCTGGATGGTGAGAGCGTGCCAGAATATCGCATCGATGGCCGCACCAATCGGTTTGGCACGTTCCAGCCCGCGGGGGAAGCGTACACCTTCGACGCGCCGGGCGAATATCTGGTCGACTATGAGGCGCGTTTCCGTGATCGACAGGGGCGCTTGTGGGCGGCCAGTATGCGCAGCGCGGGGGTCATCGCCTCACCGGAACCGGCGGTGATCGCGCACGGCGAACGCGGCCTGCCCGATCAACCCGCCGAACTGCGTCCGGCATGGTTTGAACTACCGCAATATTCGAGCGTTTTGGGAGTAGAAGCCGCCCAGGCTCAGTTGAATACGCCTTATTTCAGCGGTGATGTCGCGCTGATTGGTGCTGAAGATCGGGCGGGGCTGAATGTGACGCTGCGCCTGCAAGACTTGCTCGGCACGTATCAAAGCGCGCTGTTGAGCGCCTTACCGAACGCGCTGTCGTCGCAGCAGATGACGCTCACGCAGTTGGCCGCCGAAGACGAACTCCCGATTGTCGGTCTAGAGTCACCGGATTCCGCGTATGCGTATGTGAGCGCGGTGCGCCCCGGCGTCACGGTGCGGCAGGTGGTCTTAGGCGAGCAAGGCGCTGATGCCGGACTGCCGCTGTATTGGGACTCCGACGATCCGCATAATCAGCAGATCGGCGCGGGCAGCAGCGGCGAACTCCCCGGCGATTACATCTTCCTGTTTGGCGGCGTGATTTTGCGCGAAGCCGATGTGCGCACCGCGGCAATTTATGGTGCGGTCGCCTCGGTGATCGAAGACGAGCGCGACTCGGCGACGCTCCCGCCCGGACGGCGGCCGCTCCTCGTCCTGCCCGATGCCAGCTATGATATGTTCGTTTACCCGACCGCGCTGCGACCGGGAGCGGTGGTTGTCGAAGGTGAAACCGTGAGTATCGGTGGGCAAGTCGCGCCGACGCTCCCGGCCAATGTGGCCGTCACCGTGACCGCACCGAGCGGCCTTCAGTACCAGTACACGACTACGGCCAATCCGGTCGGCTACTTCTTTATGCCGGATGAGGCGTTTGTCGCGAACGAAGTTGGCGTGTGGACGGCGTCGATCACGGCGAGCTATGGCGGCGCAACGTCAGTCGGCATCATCGACCCAATCAGCGGTGGAGTGGTCGGCGCGGAAGCTGGTCGCTTCTCGTTCTATGTCGTGCCCCGCAACGTCGAACTGCTGCCGTGGAACACCAATTTGCAGGATACGGCGCTTCCGGTTGCCATTCAATACAACTTCAATTTCGTCTTCCCCGACGATTGGACGGACATTCACGTTTACGAAACATTGACCATGCCCGGGCATATCCTAGAAGATGGCGAACTGCGGATCTCTGGCCGGAGCTTCACCTATACGCTTAACCCGTCGCGTTTGACCGCCGCGTTCCCGAATCTGGAGAACAATGCGAACACGCGCGGCGCGTCGGCCAGCGATCCGCGTGTGCTGACCTTCGTCGCCATGGGGAAGAACGGTGCCGGCGTCGTCGAAATGCAGGTGCGCCAGTTCACGATTTTACATGACCGCTTGGTCAGCTTTGAATAGCGCTGAGTCCCCCGTGCTGAGTACTGAGGAACACACATCATGAAACCATCCTTTCTCAGCTACTTCCCCAAGCCCGGTGCTCG
>CALKIA010000495.1 GCA_937988705.1 uncultured Chloroflexota bacterium
AGGACAAGGCCAGAAGCTATTTCAGAATCGGCAATTTGCACATTTACCCCACCCCCGGCCCCTCCCCGAATTCAGGGAGGGGAGAAGGATTTCCCCCTCTCCTCGCTTGCGTGAGAGAGGGGGCAGGGGGAGGCAGGAAAGCAAAAAAAGGACAAGGCAGGCCTTGTCCCTACAAAACGAATGTGAGGGGCGCACAACCGTGCGCCCCTGGGCTGTGCGCTTATTGACCGGCGGGCAGCGCGTCGGCATCCCACTCGGGGATGGGACGGCAGCACAGCACGAGCTGTTTGGCAGCACGTACTTCGTCTACACGGCCCACGGGCGTGATGTGCGGCGCATCGTGGAGCAGTTCTGGCTGCGTTCTGGCTTCCTGCGCGATCGTCTTCATCACCTCGATAAACTCATCGAGCGTGGCCTTGTCTTCCGTCTCGGTGGGTTCGATCAACAGGGCTTCCGGCACAATCAGCGGGAAGTAGTTGGTCGGCGGGTGGATGCCGTAATCCATCAGACGCTTGGAGATATCCAGCGCGTGGATGCCGGGCGCATCCACGAAATGCCCTTCCATGACGAATTCATGCGCACAAATGCGGTCATACGGCATGGGGTAGATTCCGCGCAAGCTGGCGCGCACATAGTTGGCGTTCAACACCGCGTGGCGTGAGACTTCGCGCAGTTCACTGCCGTAGGTGGAGATGTAGGCGTAGGCGCGCACATGCATGCCGAAGTTGCCGTGAAAGGCCTTGAGCCGACCGATTGACTTGGGCGGCATGACCAGCCCATAGAGCGGCGCTTCTTCGTCGCCGCTGGCTTCTTCGGTGATCTCGACGACCGGGCCGGGACGGAAATCCTTCAGTTTGGCATTGACCGCGACGGCGCCGCAGCCGGGGCCACCGCCGCCGTGGGGCGTGGAGAACGTTTTGTGCAGGTTGTAGTGCATCACGTCGAAGCCGAGCTCGCCGGGTTTGACGATGCCCAGCAGCGAATTCATGTTCGCGCCGTCCATGTACATCAAACCACCGCACGCATGCACCAGCTTAATAACTTCGACGATTTTTGTGTCGAACACGCCGATCGTGCTCGGGACGGTGATCATCATCCCGGCGACGGTGCTGTCGCAGGCGGCTCGCAGCGCGGCGAGATTAACATCGCCGTTGTCGTCGGAGGGCAGCTCGACCACTTCCAGACCCGCCATGCTGACCGTCGCGGGGTTGGTGCCGTGCGCGCTGTTGGGCACGAGAATCTTGGTGCGCTTCACGTCGCCGCGATCCAGATGATACTTGCGGATCATGAGGATGCCGGCGAGTTCACCCTGCGCCCCGGCGGCGGGCTGCAAACTGACCGCGTCAAAGCCCGCGATCTCCGCCAGCCATTCTTGCAGGGTGTACATCAACGCCAGCGATCCCTGAGACGATTCGTCGTCGGTGAGCGGGTGCAGCTGCGCGAAACCGGGCAGGCGCGCCACATCTTCATTGATCTTCGGGTTGTACTTCATGGTGCATGAGCCGAGCGGATAGAAGCCCTTGTCGATGCTGTGATTGAGTGTGCTCAGGTTGACGAAGTGGCGAATCACCTGAAGCTCGCTCACTTCGGGCAGGTCAAGTTCGTCGCGCAGCAGATCTGCCGGCAGGGCGGCTTCGGGCACGTCGCAGTTGGGGAGCTTGACGCCCACACGCCCCTGGACGCTGATATCGTAAATCGTATCCATAGTTACTTCACCTCGCCCAAAATATCGACCAGCACGTCGATCTCGGCTTTTGTGTTCATTTCGGTGACGCATATCAGCATCCGGTCATACAGATACAGGTAGTCGCGCCCTAGTTCGTAGCCGCCGATGATGCCTTCCGCGAGCAGAATCTCGTTGATTTCGCGGACGGGACGCGGGCATTTGACCACGAATTCGTTGAAGAACGGCTTCGTGCGATCCACTTCGTAGCCGGGAATCTTCGCAATCTGATCGGCCGCGTAGTGGGCTTTGTGGTAGTTGAGTTCCGCGACCTGCTTGAGTCCGTGCTTGCCCACCAGCGACAGGTAAACGGTCGCGGCCAGCGCCAGCAAGCCCTGATTGGTGCAGATGTTGCTGGTGGCTTTTTCGCGGCGGATGTCCTGCTCACGCGGGCGGAGGGTCATCACATAGGCTTTCTTGCCCGTCTTGTCGACGGTTTCGCCGACGATGCGGCCGGCGATGCGGCGCATTTGCGCCAGTTTGGTGGCGAAGAAGCCGACATACGGGCCGCCATAGCTCAGCGGAATGCCGAGCGGCTGACCGTCACCGACCACGATATCTGCGCCGAGTTCGCCGGGGCTTTTGAACAGCGCCAGCGCCATGGGGTTGGCGACGAATACGAGCAGCGCGCCCGCCGCATGGACTTTATCCGCCAGCCCCTTGAAATCCTCGATCTGGCCGAGGAAGTTGGGGTAAGCGACCGCAAACATAGCGGTATTGTCGTCAATCATGGCGACGAGATCGTTGAGTTCCGCCGCGCCTTCATCGCCCACAAACGTCACATGGTTGCCCTGATGATAGGTGCGGGCGACCGCGCGATACTGCGGGTTGATGTACGGGCTGAAGATGACTTTGGTTTTCTTACGGCGGCTGGCTTCCAGGGCCACGGTGACGGCTTCCGCGAGGCTGGTCGCGCCGTCGTAATGGCTGGCGTTCGCGCCGTCCATGCCCGTGAGCTGCGCGATCATCGTCTGATATTCGAAGATGGCTTGCAGCGTCCCCTGACTGACTTCGGGCTGATAGGGCGTGTAGGCCGTATAGAATTCGCCGCGCAGCAGCATGTGATTGACGGCGGCGGGCGTGTAATGATGGTACGCCCCAGCGCCGCGGAACAGGCTGAAATCGTAGGCGCTGTCGTTCGCTTCGGCCAGCGACTGCAAATCCGCGAGGACTTCCATTTCGCTCAGCGCGGGCGGGAGATCGAGTTTCGGGAAACGGTAGGCCGCCGGGACTGCTTCGAACAAGTCCTCAATGGTCGGCACGCCAATGGCCGACAGCATCTGCTGGCGTTCGACGTCGGTATGCGGAATATAGCTCATGGGTATCCTCTAGAATTTACTTTGTGGGCGAGGCCGACCTCGCCCCTACATGCAGATTCTGTCTGTAGGCCGCGCTGCTGGTGTAGGGGCCGACCTATGTGTCTGCCCGGTTTGGGCGCACACCCAGGTGCGCCCCTACAAGTGCATATAGTCGCGCGTGCCTACACAGCGAATGTCAGCGATCGCTTACCCGCGGGACTCGCACCACGCGGTGTAGGCGGCGGCGTCCAACAGGTCGGGGTTATCGTGCGCGCCCGTCAGCTTGAGCTTGACGATCCAGCCATTGCCATACGGGTCGCTGTTAATGGTTTCCGGGCTTTTGCGGAGCAGATCGTTCACTTCGGTGATCGTGCCTTCCAGCGGGCTGAACAGATCCGACGCGGCTTTGACCGATTCGACGACGCCGAATGTGCCACCCTTGGGCAGCGCTGTACCGACTTCGGGGAGGTCAACGAAGACGATGTCGTTCAACTGGTCTTGCGCGAAATCAGAAATGCCGAGTGTGGCGCTGTCACCCTCAATGCGAATCCACTCATCACTCTTCAGGAACTTCAGGTCGGACGGAATGTTCAAAGCCATGATCTCTCCTCAGAAATAAAAAAGCACACAGGATGGGATGCTGTGTGCCTCTGTCGCGAACGGAACTTCAGAGTCCAAGCGATCGGCGCGTCCTGTAGCCTGAGAGTTTCGCCAGCAGTCCAGCGTGACTGAGGGCTTGCACCTTCGGCGTCCCGTTCCCAGAGGAATGGAAGCTCTCCGCGTCGATCGTGAGTTGATGAAATTTTACAGAACTACACCTGTTTTGGCAACTGAGCACTCGTGATGCCGACCCATTCGTTCAGTTTCTTATGTACGTCGGGCGCTAGCTTGAGGTTGAAGCTGATATAGCCGGTCGCATCGGCGACGAACGTCGGGCGGATGATGAGCGAACCATCGGTGTGCAGCCCCAGCGCGAGGAAGGCGTTGCCGGTGCCGACCTGTCGGGTGGTGTTCAACCCATCGATGGGCTGAATGTGGGAGAGGATGCGGCTGAATTCGCTAAAGCGCGGGCGCAGGGCGAATTCCAAGGCATTCAGGCTCACGGAGATGGCCAGATGATCCCCTTCGCGGCGCATCGAGACTTGAATTTGCTGCGCGGGGTCGGTGCTGGAGGTTAAGGATAGGAGGTGACTCTCGTTGTCAATGTGAGCACGATCAACAGATAAAAACTGGCGCATGGGGTACTACTCCGAGGCACTGAAGCTGACAAGTTAAGAGGGATGATACCGCTGTCTGCTTAATATGACAAACGTCTCTGTGAAGGGATACATGTGTCACATGGGATCGTGAAGGATTTCTCATACCATATAGGTGTCGCCTAAAATTCTAGTTTGACGACTTCCATGTCGGCTAAAACCCATGGAGTTCGTGCGCTGCCTTCCTAAACTTCCGCACTTTCCCCCCCTATAGAAAGCCTCGCCTAGTGAGGTGGAGATAACGCGCACAGTCTCCGCCTCACATTTTTTTTGCCTATCGACCGTTCACCGCGGGTTCAAGCCTGAATTTGTTTCTGTCATCTGTGGAAAATTGGATTAGTTTCAGATCGCCCCGTTGGGTAAACACCGGGATCTTTTTGGAAATTGCATAATCGCGTCCCTACATAAGAACAGTTTTTCTCGTAGGGACGCCATTCATGGCGTCCGCTGTTCCCAAATGGACTTCACGATGTTCTTCCGAGCTACCGGCCTGCCTTGTCCGGACAGCGCCTGCGCTGTCCCTACGGTTGGCGCGCTGTACGCAGGTAGGTAGGGCTGCCAGTTTAAATACAGGCGGCTGGACATCTCTGCCCAGCCGTGTCGTATTACCGCCGCGGGGCGCGGGGCAGAATCCCGCACACCACCTCATAGCTAATCGTCCCGAGCTGCCGCGCGATATCGTCGGCGCTGAGTACGGCGTCGCCCTGCTCACCGAGCAGCACGACTTCGTCGCCAATCGCCACCTCTGGCAGCGTGCTCACATCGAGAACCGTCTTCTCCATGCTCACGCGCCCGATGATCGGCACCAGCTGACCATGGACGAGCACCTGTCCCCAGTGATTGGGCGCGCGGCGCAGCCCGTCGGAGTAGCCGACGGGGATGACGGCGATCCGCTGCTCCTCGGTAGTGGTGTAGGTATTGCCGTAGCCGACCGCGTGTCCCGCGGGCAGAGTTTTGACCTGCGCGATGGTTGTCTTCCACGACATGACCGGGCGGAAGCTCGACGGTACGCGCACCTCGTCGGAGGGCGACAAGCCATACAGCGCCAGCCCGACGCGCACCGCGTTGAAATGATTGTCTTTGCTGAGCAGCGTCCCCGCGGAGTTTGCCGCGTGGATATATTTGAAACTGAACCCGGCGGCGCGCAGCGGCGTCAGCACGCGCTTAAAGGTTTTCGTCTGCTCGGCGGTGTACTCGGCACTTTCATCAGCCATCGAATAGTGGGTGTAAATACCTTCGATTTCCAGATGATTGAGGTTGAGCATCGAGCGGAAGAAGGGTACGGCCATCGACGCCAGCACGCCGAGTCGCCCCATGCCCGTATCCACTTTGACGTGGACGCGCAGCACGCCGCCCGCTTCAC
>CALKIA010000496.1 GCA_937988705.1 uncultured Chloroflexota bacterium
GATATCTTCTGTAGGGGCGGGACTTGTCCCGCCCACCTAGACGGGCGAGGCAAGCCTCGCCCCTACACTCGGAGATCAGCGCGCTGGGATGGGTTGGCGTCGTGCTTACCCGCGCGAACGTTCCATTTGCACGGCCATGATGATGCCGAGAATCAGGCGGCGTTCGTCTTGTTCGGTCAGGTTGGGGTCGAGGTTCTCGATGATGAAATTGCTTTCAAAGAAGGCTGGTTTCTTGCTCAGGCGCAGCACGCCTTCGCCTTCTTTGTCCGTTCCCCGGTGGACGGTGTAGGTTGGGTTGAGGAAGTAGCCCGAGAACATGCCGATGATATCAATATTGCTGGCGATGGTGTCCAACACTTTGACCCACGGATTATCCTCGGTCAGGATGTGCGTGACCACCTCGTTGGCATCATACATTTCGTAGGTCGCGCTCCAGATCGAGCGCATGCCGCGATGCTTGATCGCGCCGAGCTTGCGCCCCGCGGCGCTCTCGCTGATGTTGTATTTGGCGGAAAAGTCGAAAATGCGGTCGGCGTTGATGCGGTAGAGTTCGGTGCTCTTCGATTCATCTGAATAGATGCGCACATCTTCTTTCAGTTTGAAGGTTTTCTGATGCACATACAGAATTTCGCGTCCGGTCGCATCGGTGACGCGAATACGGGGAGCTAAGGCGATCAGTTTGAAATTCAACGTCAGCGGATACTGGAGCATGATTCTAGTCCTTCTTGGTGTACGATTTTCAGGATTTACGCGCACAAAGCTTCGTTTCAATATAACATAGAAAGGAAAGCGGACGCCGTGACTATAGTATTCATTTCTGCACTGGCAGTGCCCGTGTTATACTGTCGCTCATGAATGACACTGAGCTGATTGCAGACTTGAAACGGCGCGGCTTAACCAATGCGCTGGGTGTTTTTCTAGATGTGATCGAGCCGCTGGGCGTTTTGGGTGCGCAGCTGCTCTGGATTGCGCAGCCGACCGCTGGACTCTTTGGCGGGCGCGACATCATTGCCGGGTTAGCACGGACGCTTGAACAGCCGGACGGAGTCGAACGGCTGCGGGCCTTATTGGACGAGGATGCCTAGGTTGGATACAACGACGCAGTTCATCACGGTGATCATCATATGCCTGACACTGCTCTCGATTGTGCAGGGCGCACTGGTCGCACGGCGGCGCAAAGATGCATTTCCACTGCGCCCCATCTCCGCCTATGAATCGATCCCCTATATGATCGGTACGGCGATTGAGGCCGGCCGGCCGGTGCATGTCTCGCTGGCGAATACGGGCTTAGGGGGCAGCACCACCCTCCTCACCCTGACCAATGCTGAAATGTTCTACCAGACGGCGCTGCGCGCGGAAGCGAGTATCCTCACGGCCAGCGATCCGCTGGTGCTCCCCTTGAGTTACGTGATGCTGCAGCGGGTATATGCGCGCCGTGACCGGTCTGAACGGTTTAGCGGGCGCTATCTCCGCTGGTACCCCTCCACGACCCAACCGCTGGCCTTCGCCAGTGCCTTGACCGTCACGCTGGATGCTGAACAGGTGAGCGGCAGTATCCTGCTCGGCAATTTCGGCAGCGAACTTGCGCTCGTGCTTGACGCTGCGAATCGCCGCAAGCAGGGCAGTATCGCCTCCAGCATCGATTTGCAGGGGCAAGCGGTCGCCTATGCGCTGGCGGGCACGACGCTCATCGGCGAGGAGATGTTCGTCGCGGGCGCGTACCTCGGCGACAACAACGCGCAGCGCGGGGCGGTCGTCGCGCTGGATACGCTGCGCTGGTTCCTGATCGGCGGGATTGTCCTCTACACCTTCGTCAGTCTATACGAGCCTGTCCGTACTGCGCTCCTCGGGGGAGGCTGATCCATGCGCCGCTTGTTCACTACGCTTTCGACCGCCGTCGCCATGAGCTTCGGGTTCCTCACCCTGTGGGGGCTGCTCGTCGGCGGTGGGGTCGTCACCAGCCTCGCCAACATCATCCTCCAACTGGTGCTGCTGACGGTCGCCCTGAGCATTCTGATCGGCATCCTCAACCTGTTCGGCGTACATTTTGGGCGCATCCGGCGGCGGGAACGCCAGTGGGGCTACAGCGTGGTCGTCCTCGTTGCGGCCTTATTGGTGATTGTGCTCTGGCTGCTTAACATCGATGATGTCAATATGCTGCTGCTGGAAAATGTGCAAGTGGCCGTGGAATCGGCGTTGGCGGGCTTGGTCTTGTTCGCGCTGGTCTTCGGCGCGTATCGCATGCTGAACCGCCGCATTACGTGGGGAAATCTGCTGTTTGTCTTATCGCTGCTGGTCATTTTGATCGGGGCGCTGCCCTTGCGGGAAACCGCTTTTATTGCCGATGTGCGCGCCTGGCTGCTCGCTGTTCCGGTGAGCGCGGGTGCGCGCGGGATTTTGCTCGGCATTGCGCTGGCGACGGTCGTTACCGGCGTCCGCGTTTTGATCGGGCAAGACCGCGCTTATCGTGAGTAAAAGAGTCTATGAGCAATAAGAATGACTTTCCCTCGTGGCTGGACGCGCCTGATCCGGGTGGCGACGAGAACGATCATCAACCTGAGAACGACGCCAGCGCCGACGGTGGCGATCTGCCTCCATGGCTGAACCCGCAAGCGAACGCAGAAGATGCAGCTTCCGACGAGGGCGGCGATCTCCCCCCGTGGCTGCAAGGCGAAGACCCCCCGGTTGTCTACAATTTCGGCGGGGCAGAATTGTCGGAAGAATACCTGTCGGGAGGCGATCAGCTGATTGATCGGCATGATAGCGATGTCACCTATGATGAGTGGGTCGCGCAGCAGGCCGAAGATCTCCGCCCCAAGAGCATTGATGAAGAAATCCCTGACCTGATCTCGGACATTCCCGATACTGGCCCCCTGTCCGAAAAAGCGACCGGAAGCACGGGAAAGCTACCCGAATGGTTCCTTGGTCTGGAAGAGCTGGACGAGAGCGATATCCCCGACTGGTTCAAGGATGCGCAGGAAATTGAGCCGCCGCCGGGCAGCGCGCCCGGTGAAGTCGCGCCGTGGATGATGGATCTCGTACCGCCTGAACCGCCCGCCGAGCCCCAGCCGTCGGCGATGATTGACGATGATGTGGAGACGTTCTTCACCAGCATGGGCAGCGGGTTCCGTCTTGAAGAAGATGAACCGGTAGTCGATTGGTTTGCGACCACCACGGGCAATGAACTGACCAGCGATCCCGACGATGATTTCTTCGCGCAGTTCGGCGTCAAACCGCCGCCCCCGCTCGCACCCACGCCGAATACCGCGCCCGTCCTCTCCGATGATGACTGGCTGGAGCAATCGCCGCCTTTACCCCCGGCCATGCAGCCCTCATCTGACCTGCCCGACGAGGAATTCTACGCGCAGTTCATTGAACCGCCCGCCGCAGAAGTCGAACTGCCGGATGTGAACGAATTCGTCGAACCCGAAATTGCGACCGGGTCGCTGCCGCCGCTCGACATGGACGAGGCCGAAGAAGATCACCCAAGCATGGATTTGCCCGACGACCTGTTCGCCGCAGTGGCGAAGAGCCGGGGGCAGACGCCCGACATCGAAGACCCGGATGTGAGCTGGTTCCTGAATGTGCCGCAGACGGGCAGTTTGCCAGCGTTCGAAGATGACATCGCTGCGCCGACGCAAATTCGCCGTCCGTCCTTCGAGGAGAGCAATTCGCTCAGCTGGCTGAGTGAACTGGAAAACATCGTCTCGTCGGCAACGAGCGAGCCGGAAGTGCCGTCGATGATTGAGTATTCGACCGCGCAGGAAGAGGATCCCTGGGCGGTGCTGCGCGAGTCTGAGTCCGAAACGCCTGCCGGTGAGTTCGATTGGGGCGGCGTCGCGGAACAACTGGTTGAACCGGAACCCGAGTCTGTGCCGCTCGATTGGTTGAACGATATTGGGGAACAGCCGGCTGAGGCGGTCGAAGAGGAACAGCCGGACGATCTACCCCTGTTCACGGCCCCGCCAACCACGCCACCGCGGGCGCCCATGTCTGGCTTGCTCCAGCGGGCCAGCGAACCTGAGCCGCTGGATGACGCGTGGAATGATGTGCCGGAGCCGGCTGAGGCCGATCTTCTGTGGGAGCAAGTCCCCGAACCGGATGACTCGCAGGTGGATCCGGTGAGTTTCACCGATATGCTGCGCGACTTCAAGCTGGACGCAGACGATCTCGCCGCGCCTGAAACGGATTGGGAGATGCCCGCCGTCCCGGCGGACATGGTCGAGGATGCGGGCGTCGAGCAGATTGACATGAATGATTTCCTGCGCGGGCTCGACTTGGAACCCGGCGCGGCGGCTGTCGCCGAAGCGGCGCAATCCAGCTTCACCGATATGCTGCGCGACATGAAAGATACCCCACGCTTTGAAGAACAGCCGGACTTCACGTTTGACGACGAAGACGCCGCCGCTGACATTCCTGACGACGAACTCTACAGCGGTTGGCTGACCGATGATCTGTTCGCGGATGATGACGACGAAGACACCGTGCCCGCGGCTGAACCGATCGTAGACGAAGATGATTTCTTCGCCTTGATCGAAAAGGGTATCGATCACAACGTCATTGCGGGCGCTGAACCGGACTATCCGGTTGTCGATGAGACGCTGTTCGAACAGCCCAGCTTCGAGGAGGTGGAACTGCCGGATGTCGATGCTCTCAGCGCGGAACCGACGTTCCAACTGCCGTCAACTGACGATTTGCGCCTGCAATTCGGGGACGAATTAGAGTCGGAAACGCCAGCCGCGGAACCGACGTTCCAACTGCCGTCAACCGACGATCTGCGCCTGCAATTCGGGGACGAATTAGAGTCGGAAACGCCAGCCGCGGAACCCACGTTCCAACTGCCGTCAACCGACGATCTGCGCCTGCAATTCGGGGACGAATTAG
>CALKIA010000497.1 GCA_937988705.1 uncultured Chloroflexota bacterium
ATCCATTTAGTCATAGGTTGAGTTCACAGTTTCCAATTGATAGTTCACAGTTAAAGAACGGTGGCGGCCGAAAATACTTCAACAGAGCTGTGAGCAGTTGTCTGTAGGGGCAAGGCATGCCTTGCCCCTACAACGAATGTGCCGGAGCGATTCGGCACTCCATCACAGCTCACATTGAAGCAAAAAGGGACGCGCTGATGGCGTCCCTGAGTTTCGACCCAACAGTTCACAGCCCTATTCTTGACTGTAAACTGTAAACTGTCTACTGTGAACTTTCTAGCTGCCTTCGCCCGCAAACATATCCCGCACGCGGTCGAAGAAGCCTTTGCCGTTGCGCTGCGTCTGCACGCCCGTGCCCATCGTCCCCGCCAATTTCTCGAACAACAACCGCTGTTCTTCATTGAGCTTTTGCGGAATCTCGACATGGACGTAGATCAGCTGATCACCGCGACCGCTGTTCGTGCCATCGCTGCGCAGGCGGGGGATGCCCTTGCCCCGCAAGCGGAAGATTTTGCCGGTTTGCGTGCCATTGGGGACGATCAGTTCAACCTCACCATCGACGGTCGGCACTTGAATCTTGTCGCCGAGCGCCGCCTGCGCCACGTTGATGCTGATCTCCAGAATGATGTCGCTGTCTTTGCGCTTGAAGTACTCGTGCTCCTGCACATGCACGACGACATACAGGTTACCCTGTGGGGCGTCTTTCTCGCCCATATCGCCTTCGCCGCGCACCTGAATCTGCAAGCCTTCGCGGACACCTGCCGGAATGTCGACGGTGAGCGCGGCCTTACGCCGCAGGCGACCGTTGCCCTTGCACGTCTGGCACGGCGTGGCGACGGTTTCGCCGCGACCGCTGCAGCGCGGGCAGGTCGTGACCTGTACCATCGAGCCCAGAATCGTCTGCTGCACCTGCCGGACTTCACCCGTCCCGGCGCACTGCACGCACTTGATCGGCGTGCTGCCCGGTGCCGCGCCCGATCCGCCGCACGTCTCGCAGAGCTCCTGCCGCTCGAACTCAATGTCCTTCTGCGCGCCGAACACCGACTCTTCGAACGTGATCGTCACATCTGCGCGCCGATCTGAGCCGGGTCGCGGGCCGCGCCGCCGCTGCTGCTGGCGTGCGCCGCCAAACGCGGTGAAGAACTCTTCGAAAATCTCCTCGAAGCCGCTGAACCCGACGCCGCCTGCGCCGTAGCCACCTGCGCCTGCGCCCGCCGCGCCGCTGACCCCGGCGTGACCAAAGCGATCATAGCGCGCGCGCTTGTCATCATCCGACAAGACTTCGTACGCCTCGTTGATCTCTTTGAACTTGGCTTCGGCATCCGTGTGCTTGCTGACATCCGGGTGATATTCACGGGCTAACTTCCGAAAGGCCGATTTGATCTCGGCTTTGTCCGCCGTGCGGGAGACGCTCAATACGTCGTAGTAATCTCGTGCCATTGCCCACCCAGAATATCGCTTGTGCTACAGGACTAGTCTACAGAGTTTATACGCACGCCAACAAAGAAGGTTTTCAAAACATCCAAACATGCGTATTAGGGCGCACCTATGACGGTATTGAAAAGACTGGAACTCTGACCCCACCCCCGACCCCTCCCCGAATTCAGGGAAGGGAGACAGCAGGTTCGCTGGCCGCCCCTCTCCCCGCTTGCGTGGGAGAGGGGGTGAGGGGTTTTCAACACACCCATTGTGCGCCCACAACGGGCAGACACACAGGTCTGCCCCTACACGCGCGTGCTCAGGTGAGGTTAGACCTCTTTATACTCGCCTTCGACCACATCTTCGCCCGCGGGGCCACCGGTGCCCGCTGCATCCGCGCCATTGGCATCCGCGCCAGGGGCTTCCTGATACATCTGCCCGCCGAGCGTTTGCAGATGCTGGTTCAGGCGTTCGACCGCCGCATTGAGTTCTTCGATATTCTGCGCGCTTTCCGCCTTGCGCACGTCTTCAATACGTTCGTTGGTCTGCTTCTTGGCGTCATCTGGCAGACGGTCGCCAAAGTCACGCAGGAATTTCTCCGCCGTGAAGATCGCGCCTTCCGCCTTGTTGGACGCTTCCACGCCTTCCTTGCGCTTGGCATCTTCCGACGCGTGCGCCTGCGCTTCCTTGACCATGCGCTGGATTTCGGTTTCGCTCAAGCCGCTGCTGGCGGTGATGGTGATCTTCTGTTCGCGGCCGGTCGCCTTGTCACGCGCGCTCACGTTGAGAATACCGTTGGCGTCGATGTCAAAGGTGACTTCGACCTGCGGCGTGCCGCGCGGTGCCGGGGGAATACCGTCGAGGATGAAGCGCCCCAGCGACTTGTTATCGGTCGCCATCGGACGCTCGCCCTGCACGACGTGAATTTCCACCTGCGTCTGGCTGTCCGCCGCCGTCGAGTAGACCTGCGATTTCTTGGTCGGGATGGTCGTATTGCGTTCGATCATCGGGGTCGCCACGCCGCCGAGCGTTTCCACGCCGAGCGTGAGCGGGGTCACGTCGAGCAGCAGAATGTCTTTGACATCGCCACCCAACACACCACCCTGAATCGCCGCACCGAGCGCCACGACTTCGTCGGGGTTGACACCCTTGCTCGGGTCTTTGCCGAAGAAGGCCTTGACCGCTTCGACGACCGCAGGCATACGGGTCATACCACCGACCAGAATGACGGTATCCACGTCTTTCGTTTCGAGGCCAGCATCCCGCAGCGCGGAGCGACACGGATCGATCGAGCGCTGCACGAGACTGGCCGTCAGGCTTTCCAGCTTGGCGCGGCTCAGCGTCATGTTGAGGTGCTTGGGGCCGGACGCATCCGCCGTGATGAACGGCAGGTTGATTTCGCTCGTGATCACGGTCGACAGTTCGATCTTGGCGCGTTCCGCCGCTTCCTTCAGACGCTGAAGCGCCTGCCGGTCGTTGCGTAGATCGATACCCTGTTCTTTCTTGAATTCGTCGGCAATCCAGTTGATGATCACCTGATCGAAGTCGTCACCGCCGAGATAGGTATCGCCGTTGGTGCTGCGGACTTCGAACACACCGTCGCCCACTTCGAGGATCGAGATGTCGAACGTACCGCCGCCGAGGTCATACACGGCGATGATACCGTTCTTCTTCTCGCCCATGCCATAGGCGAGGCTGGACGCGGTGGGCTCGTTGATGATCCGCATGACTTCCAGACCAGCGATCTTGCCCGCGTCTTTGGTCGCGTTACGCTGCGCATCGTTGAAGTACGCCGGGACGGTGATCACGGCCTGCGTGACGGGTTCGCCGAGGTAGGCTTCCGCGTCCGCCTTGATCTTCTGCAAAATCATCGCCGACACTTCCGGCGGGCTGTATTCACGACCGCCCATGTGGACGCGGACATCGCCGTTGGGCGCACCACTCACCTTGTACGGCACAAACTTGATCGCGCGCTGCACTTCGGGGTCTTCGAACTTGCGTCCCATAAAGCGTTTGACCGAGGAAATCGTGTTTTCCGGGTTGATCACCCCTTGATTGCGCGCCATCTTGCCGACAATGCGTTCGCCCGTCTTGGGATTGACCGCTACCACCGACGGAATCAAGCGCCCGCCTTCCGACGAAGGAATGACCGTCGGTTCTCCGCCTTCCATGATGGCAACAACGGAGTTCGTCGTTCCCAAGTCAATGCCGATAATACGTCCCATGGATAAAGATCTCCTGTGATAAGTGCGCTACTGCTTAACGTTACTGAGCCACACGGACGAGCGCTGGCCGAAGCACACGCTCTCCGAGCATATAACCACGCTGCATGGTGATGGTCACGTGACCGCTGGGCGCGGCGTCGGTCGGTTCATCCGTGCCGATCGCCTCATGCTGGCCGGGGTCAAACGGCTGACCGGTGGGGTCGATGATGGTGACGTTGGCCTCGTCCAGAAAGCGGTTGAACTTCTTCTGGACCATGCTCATGCCGTTCACCCACGGGTTGCCCGCTAAATCGGCGGGGATGTGGGCCATCGCCCGTTCAAAATCGTCCAGCGCCGGAAGCAGGGCTTTGATGGTGTCGCCCGCCGCGAGATACTGGTTATCCTTCATCTCACGTTCGACGCGCTTCTTATAGTTGGCGAATTCCGCCCGCGCGCGCTGCCATCCGTCGAGATACTCTTGAGCTTTCGCTTGTGCTGCCTGAAACTCGGTTACGGTCACTGTCTCTTGCTTTTCTGCTTGCGCAGACTCTGCGCCATTCGTTGAGCTGGTAGCGGCGGCATTGTCGCCTGCCGCATTGGCCTGCTCCCCGTCTGCGCGCTGCTTTTCGTCTTCGGTCATCGGTGTCTCTTGGCTCATTTCTCCGGTCGCTCCTCGAACGCCAACGCCCCGCTAAATCAGTGGTTTAGTCTAGCAGGGCAATCATAGAATCACGTTAACAGATGCGACGAACCTCGCCGTGAAGGCTTGAGAAATTGAGGGGCAAGGTTTAGGTTATGGGGGGATTCGTAGGGATGCGATATATTGCCTCCGCTGCGCCAAAAATCGTACCCGCTATTCGCACTGGAGTATCCCACGTGATGTGATGATATATGGATAACGATCTTTGATGAACGTGAAGGTTAACGATGCCACATGAAGTAGATGAACTTGAGTTACCAATTGATCCAACTTTGCGCGCATTGCAGTTGTCGCTAAGCAAGCTGGTGGGGGAATGGGCACAACATAAACACAATCAAGAAGAGGCTGAACGTATTGTCGGTGAATATCACGATATAGTTGCGCGCCTATATAGTTTAGGATGGGATGGGTACATCGATATTGAGGCTCAACTCCCAAAGAGGCTCATGCCTGAGGAGTATCTTCGTCGTCATCCCAGCTTTTAGTAAATACGGTCAGGGGCGACTTCTTGTACACTCTGATCACGATTACACAGCCCACTTGGTTCAACGATCTACAAATGCAAGTAGCGGATGGCAAGATGTCTAATTGAGCAAATCGAGAAATTCATCGACTGTTAGATCGGCATCCCGGATGATCCTGCGCAACATACCGACCTTCAATTCGCGGTGGTTAGGGACGGTGACACGACCAGCAGGGTCTTCTCGAATCAGAGTAACGTGGCTGCCACTTTGCCGATCGACCTTAAAGCCAATCCGCTGCAAGGCGCGAATACAGTCACGGGCTGAAACGGGAGAAAGCTTACTCATGGTGTATCTGCCTCGTCTGAAAGCAAAGCCGCTGCCAAGAGCATCAGTGAAATTGTGAACCGAGAACAGGCGCAGAAGGCACTAAATCGTTGCCAGTTGGATGGGCGCGTAATCTTCCGGCACTTCTTCACCATGCGCGATCAGGCTTTCGATGTGCAGATCAATTGCCTCACGAATATTGGTGAGCGCTTCGGCCTCGGTCTCACCTTGCGAATAGCAACCGGGCAAGCTGGGGACTTCCACCACAAAACCGCCGTCTGGATCGGGAATGAGGATAACCTGACGCATAGGGAAACCTCCTAGACTTTCCGTCATTATACTGATGAACTGTCTATCTTCAAACCAAGCGAGATATAAGCCGCGCACCGGAGCGATGTGACCTCGTAGGGACGCGATTCGGCGCGTCCGCTGCGCCAAAACCTGCGGCGTAACCCCTGCGCTTAAGCCTCGGGGTCGTCGGCTTGATCGGCGGGGTCGTCGGGTTTATTCCCCGGCGGCAGCTTCTCAAACGCCTGCGAGATCATGTCCGTCATCACGCCGGAGATGTAGCCCACCGCGCTGATCGCCCGCCCGTAGTTGATGTGCGTCGGGCCGAGCACGCCGACCGCGCCGCTCGCCTGCCCCTGAATCCCGTAACGGCTAACGACCATCGTCAAATGACTCATCTGCTCCCAGCGGCCATTCCCGGCGATCACCACCTGCACGCTGTTGACCATCGGCGTGAGCACTTCGGTGAGGATCATGTTGAGCACGGCGCGTTCTTCCAGCACGCGCACGGCCTGCTGCGCGCCCTCGTTGTTGGGGAACGTGCTGATGAGGTCGCTCAAGCCTTCGCGATAGATCAGGCGCACCTGATTCGCGTCGGCACGTTCCATCATGTCGCTGACCAATTCGGTGATTTCGCGTTCCAGCAAGCCGAGCTGCACGCTGCGCGCGCGCACCTGCGGCGCGCTGGCGTCCATGACCATCGCGTTGATCAACTGTGCCGTTTCGCCAAGCTTCGTCTGCGGAACCGGGTCGGCCAGCGTGATCATCTGCTGGTAGACCGTGCCCTCTTGCAATACCAGCACCATCAGCACGAGCCGCCCCTGAATCGAGATCAGCTCCAGATGCTTGAAGCGACTGCTCTCGGCGCTCGGCGGCGTGACCAATGCGGCGGTCTGGGTAGTACGGGAGAGAATCGTCGCGGCGAGGCGCATCCACTGTTCGGTGGCCAGCGGCATACTTTGCAGTCGTTCGGTGATGCGTGACTGTTCGGATGACGAAATATCGGTAGTGCTGATGAGACGCTTGACGAAGTAGCGATAGCCGTTCTGTGAGGGAATGCGTCCGGCGGAGGTATGCGGCTGCACGATATAGCCCAGTTCTTCCAGCACCACCATCTCATTGCGGACGGTGGCGGAACTGTAATTCAGCCCGAATTTCTCGACGAGATACTTGGAGCTAACGGGTTCGGGGTGTTGGGTGTACGCCCGCACAACCAGTGACAGAATTTCTTCCTGACGGCGGGTAAGTTCCGGTAGATGTGCATCGTCTGAGATCATACAACAATAAAACACTCCCAATTTTGCGTCTACTACTCGGTGCGAGTCATGATAGCATAGTGGGGGTGAGGCGTCAAAACGCAAGGGAGATAAAGTAATGGGTGTCAAAACGTTTGAAGCGACCACGTCAAATTTCCAGAATGAAGTGTTGAAAAGCGACACGCCCGTTCTGGTCGATTTTTGGGCGGAATGGTGCGGCCCGTGTAAGATGATCGCGCCGTTTGTGGATCAGATCGCGGATGAATACGTCGGTAAAATTCGCGTCGCCAAACTGGACGCGGACGAACACCCGGATGTCATCATGCAGTATGGTGTCATGAGCATCCCCACCCTGATTCTGTTCAAGGGCGGGCAGCCTGTCGTGCGCATCACCGGCTTCCAGCCGAAGGATCGCATCACCAACCAGCTCAAGCCGCACCTCGGCTAGAACTGCGCGCCATCACTGACGCTCATCTGCGGATGGGCGTTTTTATTTCTACCAATATTAACACTGGCTAAGTTTCCTCATCCAAACCGCTCAACCTCACGAATACACGGTATCAGCTTAGAATTGTGAGGAACAGCCATGCGTAAACTGACCGTTTTTCTGCTCGCCGTGCTGCTGCTCAGTGCCCTGCCCCTCGGGGCGCAAGGGATGCCCAGCGTCACCGTCTATGCCATCACCACCGACAGCCGCCTCATTTCGTTCGACAGCACGAATCCCGGTACGGTGCTCACCAGCCAGCCGATCATGGGGTTGGCGTCCGGCGAGACCCTCAGCGGCATCGACTTTCGCCCGGCCAACATGCAGTTGATCGCGCTCGGCAGCACGGGTCGCCTGTACCTGCTGGACACCGCAACCGGCGGCGCGACGGCGCTCGGCGGCCCGTTTTCCACCCCCTTGAGCGGCAGCAGTTTCGGCTTTGACTTCAACCCGACCGTTGATCGCATCCGCCTGACCAGCGACGCGCGGCAGGACTTGCGCCTCAACCCCAATAACGGGGCCGTCGCCGCAATCGATGGCGCGCTGGGTTTTGCCACAGCAGATGTGAACAACGCAGCGGTGTCGAACATTGTCGCCTCCGCCTACACCAATAATTTCGCCAATTCCACCACGACCACGCTCTACAACATCGACGCGAGCCTCGATGTGCTGGTCACGCAGAATCCGCCGAACGCGGGCACGCTCAATACAATTGGCCCCATCGGCGTGGATGCGACCGCGCAGACCAGTCTGGACATTCTGAGCGATGCGCTGGGCAGTGACATCGGCTTTATGTCCATTGGCTCTAACCTGTATCTTCTCAGCCTCAGCTCTGGCCGCGCCACGCTGATCGGTTCGATCGGCGCGTCGGTCACCGCCATTGCGGTGAGTGGGTCGATGGCCGCGACGATGACCGTGCCCATGTGCGCCGATTTCAACGGCAGCATCAACCCGATTGTGCGCGCCGAATTCCCGGCGAACGTGGGGAATGTCTTCTGCCGTGTGCTGGCGGAAAACCGCGCGTTGATCGGTCAGGCAGCCGCCCAAATCGGCGATGCGTCGGTGATCAGCGCCGGGGTCATTCAGGCGGCGGATATTTTCATGGCGGATTCGATGAGCGCGCCGACCTTCGCCAGCCCCGTCAAGGTGTGCTTACAGGGGTCAGGCAATTTCATCTTCTTGAGCGCGCAGCAGAGCCCGCGTCAGCCGCAACCCCTTGTCAGCACCAGTGAGGGCGGCTTCACCTGCGCCTTCATCGGCAACCCCGGCACGGTCGTGCTGACCAACGGCTAAAGCTGGTTACCGAATATCATCGTACTGACCCCACCCCCGACCCCTCCCCGAATTCGGGGAGGGGAGCCAACCGCGCGCGCAATGTCTCCCCTCTCCCCGCTTGCGTGGGAGAGGGGTTGGGGGTGAGGGGT
>CALKIA010000498.1 GCA_937988705.1 uncultured Chloroflexota bacterium
GGACGCATCTCAGCAACGGGGTGAATACCACCTCACCCGCGACCGCGACCCACTTCGGTGCTGACCCGGCCTTCTACTTCGATCCCCAGCGGCGCGGCCCCGACACCACTTATTCCCTGCGCGGTGGCTACATTCAGACGCCGATGGCGGCGGATCTGGCGGATTTGGACAAGGCATCGGCCTGGTCACTGTATGTCGCGCGTGAGGGATTACGGCACAGCGGTTACCTCAATCGCCCGGATGTGCTGGCCCGCTGCGGCTTGATTCTCGGCAGCCTGTCCTTTCCGACGCAGGAATCGCACGGGCAAATTGCGCCGATTTACACCCCGGCCTTAGAAAGCGCACTCGGTGAACTGATTGGCCTTGACGACTTCCACCTCTTGCCCGCCAGCGATGACGCGGCCAGCGGGGCGGCACTGCGCTCGCCCACCACGTTAGTCGTGGAACGTCTGGGCTTAAAGGGGACGGCTTTCACCATTGATGCGGCGTGTGCGTCATCGCTGTACGCCATTGGTTTGGGCTGCGCGTACTTACGCGCCGGACAAGCTGATCTCATGCTGACGGGGGCAGTCAGCGCCGCTGATCCGCTGTTCGTCAATATGGGTTTTACCCACTTTGGCGCTTATCCGGAGGAGGGCGCGAGTCGTCCGCTGGATGCGCAATCGGGCGGGCTCATCTCGGGCGAAGGCGCGGGCATGGTGGTCTTGAAGCGCTACGCCGATGCCCTCCGCGATGGGGATACCGTCTATGCCGTGATCGGCGGACTGGGCTTGTCCAACGATGGCCGGGGGAAGCACCCCCTCACGCCGAATTCGCGCGGGCAAACCCTCGCTTTTCAGCGTGCGTATGCCGGCGCGGTCGATCCGCGCAGCGTCCAGTACATTGAATGTCACGCCAGCGGCACGCCCTTAGGCGATAAAACCGAATTGAACTCCATTGACGAGTTCTTTGGCGGCAGTGCCGTCCTCCCAAAGCTCGGCGCAGTGAAGGCCAACCTCGGCCATCTGCTGACAGTGGCGGGACTGGCCAGCATCCTCAAAGTTCTGCTGAGTATGCAGCACAATCAGCTTCCGGCGACGATTGGCGTCGAACAACCGCTGTCTTCGGGGCGCTTCGGGTCGGATCAGATCGTTCGGCGGAATACGCCGTGGCTGGAAGCGGAGAAGACCGCCGGCATCAATGCCTATGGCTTTGGCGGCGTCAGCGCCCATTTGATCCTGCAATCCCCCACGGCGGCGGAAGCCCAGCGCGCTGAATCAGCGCCTCTGCCCCGTCTGGCGATCGTGGGCATGGACGCGCAGTTTGGCGGCTGTAGTGGGCTGGAAGCTTACGCGCGCACGTTATATCAAGGGGAACAGCATTTCATCCCGCTGCCCCCCAAACGCTGGAAAGGGTTAGCGGACGATGCGCCCCTGGCCGCGTATATCGACTCGTTTGAGATCGACTTCCTGCGGTTCAAGTTTCCGCCACGTGAAGATGATCAGCCGACGCCCCAGCATTTGCTCCTGCTCAAAGTTGCCGATAACGCCGTGCAGGATGCGCAGCTGGCCGAAGACAGCAACGTCGCGGTGATCGTCGTGCTGGAGACCGATCTGAGCCTGCATCAGTATCGCAGCCGCCTCGACCTCTCCTGGCAGATCAAGGACAGTCTCGCCCGTCAGGGAATCCAGCTCACCGCGGATCTGGCGGACGTGGAGCAAATCGCCAAAGACGCGATTAGCCCGCCCGCGCAGGTCAATCAATACACCAGCTACATCGGAAATATTGTCTCCAGCCGCGTAAGCGCGCTCTGGAATTTCTCCGGCCCCGCTTTCACCTTATCGGCGGCGGAAAACGGCGTCTATAAGGCGCTCGAAGTGGCGCAGCATCTCCTGACCGACGAGTCACTCGACGCGGTTGTTATCGGCGCGGTGGATCTAGCGGCGGGCGTCGAAAATATGACGCTGCGCCGAGCGCGCTACCCGCTCAACAGCGGCCCGCTGACGCTGAGCTTTGACCAACACGCGAACGGTTGGCAGGCTGGCGAAGGTGCGGGAGCAGTCGTCATCCAGCGCGCCGAACGCGCGCAGGGGCATGTCTACGCGACCATCGAGAGCGTCGCGGTGCAGCTCGGCAGCGACGCGACGAGCGTCGCCCAAACACTGGAACGCGCGCTGCTGACGGCCGGACTGCAACCGGAAGCCATCGGCTATGTCGAAGCTTCGGCCAGTGGCCTTGCCGCGCAAGATGCCGCTGAAATTGCCGGGTTGAACCGCGTCTACCGCCGAACGGATGCCACCTTGCGCACGGCGCTGGGCAGCGTGAAAGCGAATATCGGTCACACGGGCGCGGCCTCGGGTATCGCCAGCCTCATCAAGACGGCCTTGTGCCTCGACCAACGCTTCATCCCCGCGACTCCCCATTGGTCAGGCCCGAAACAGCCGGATCAATGGGCGGAGAGCGCTTTCTACGTGCCGCTGGAGTCGCAGACATGGCTCGAGCCGACAGGCAGCAAGCGCAGTGCCGCGATCAGCGGTCTGGGCGAAGATGGCACCTGCGCGGGGATCGTCCTGACCGAAGGTGGTACACCGCCAACGGAGGTGGGGAGCGCCTATCTCCGGCATACAGGCTTGTACCTTTTCCCCGTGGATGCGGATGACCGCGACACTCTCCTCCGCCGCCTCCAACAACTAGCTAGTGATGAGCCGCTAGCGGTGCTGGCGCAGCGGACTTTCGCGGCCTACCGGAATGGACGCTACGCAGCGGTCATTCTGGCGCGCACACCGGCCATGCTGCGGCGTGAACTCCAACTGGCGCTTACGGGCATTCCGCAAGCCTTTGACCGTGGGACGGATTGGCAGACACCGGCTGGGAGCGCCTTTAGCGCGAAGCCCGTCGGCGCCACGGGAGGCATCGCCTTCGTGTATCCGGGGGGCTTCAATTCGTATCCCGGTTATGGGCGTGACTGGATGCATTTGTTCCCGTCATCGCTGACCTATGCGGAGACTTTTATTGCCGACTTGCGCGATCACGCGGCAGAGACGCTGCTGTACCCGCGCTATCTCTCCACCCCGGATCGGGGACAGGTGCGGGCGGCGCGCGCGCGGTTGATGCATGACCAGAATGCGATGATGAGTTCTGGCATTCTGTTTTCGACTCTGTATACCCATGTGCTGCGTGAAGTTTTCGGAATTAAGCCAGATTTGGGCTTCGGCTATAGTCTGGGCGAAACCAGCATGTTGTGGTCGTTTGGTGTCTGGCGGGATGCCGACCCCGCCCATAGCGCCCTGCGCCAATCGCCGTTGTTCACGACGCGGTTGTATGGTTGTAAAGAAGCGATCCGCGAAGCCTGGGGCTTACCCGCCCATCTGGAAAGTGACTTCTGGGCGTCGTTTGTTTTATCAGCCGCCCCGGCCACCGTGGTGGAGCAACTCGTTCACGAAACGCGCGTTTATCTGACGCATATCAATACGCCGACCGAAGTTGTGATCGCGGGCGACCCCGTCGCCTGTGAACGGGTGATCGCCCGTGTGGGCTGTTCAGCCCTGCGTGCGCCGTTTGAAACGGTGATCCACAACGAAGCCATGCTGTCGGAGTATGCCGCGTTCCACGACCTGCATCGCCGCCCGGTGCATCAGGTGGACGATAACATTACCTTTTACTCGGCGGCGGACTATGAACCGCTCCGACTGGACAGTGAGCTGGTCGCGCGCAGCATGGCGCGGGTCGCGTGTAAGCCCGTTGATTTCCCCCGGCTGATTCACAATACCTACCGGGACGGGGCGCGGGTGTTTATCGAGCTGGGTCCCGGTTCAACCTGCACCCGCTGGATCAGCGACACGCTGCAAGCGGAAGAACGGGATCATCTGGCGGTGTCACTCGATCAACTGCGGCTGGACGATCATACGGCGCTGTTGAAGCTGTTAGCGCGTCTGGTGAGTCACCGCGTCCCGCTGAATCTGTCCGTACTCTACGATGAGCACACGCCGATCACCGGGCAGAAGCGTTTGCCCCGCACGATCACCGTGGGCGGCGATCCCGTGCGTGAGACCATCCTGAGCGAGGATAACCGCCGCTACATCCGCCGCCAACCTGTCCAGCTCAAGCTCACCACACCCGCCTTTGACGATGTGCCCGTCGGCGTGGCTGGTGATCACAGCCTTGTACTGAACCAACGCCTAACGGGACTGCGCGAATTGGGCAACCTCCTGAAAGCGCAAGTCAGGCAGCCCAACACCGCTCCGACACTGGTCCTTCCGACCGCCGCGCCACCGCGGATCGCGCTGCGCTACACCCCGCACCCTGCGATCTTCGACACGCACAGCATTGATCAGTTCGCTTGTGGCTCGATCAAGGCGTGCTTTGGCGCGGAATACGCCATTTATGATCACCGCCGCGCCCCGCGCATCCCGAATACCGATTTGATGCTGCTGTCGCGCATTGTGGAGGTCAACGCGGTGCGGCTGACGACGAAAATCGGGAGCAGCATGGTCGCGGAGTATGACGTACCGCCGGAGATGTGGTTCTACACCGACAACAGCGCTCCGTTTACCCCTTATTCCATGCTGATGGAAATGGCGCTGCAGCCGTGCGGCTTCCTCTCCGCTTTTATGGGGCCGACGCTCGATTTTCCGGAGGTCGATTTCTACTTCCGCAACCTCGACGGCGTCGGCAAACTGACTCGCGCAGTCGATTTGCGTGGGCGGACGCTAGTCAACCGGGTAGAGCTCGTTTCATCGACGATCCTACAGGGCATCATTATCCAGAAGTACACCTTTGACATGCAGCTCGACGGCGAGTCGTTCTACGTGGGCCATTCGACATTCGGTTACTTCACCAAGCAGGCGTTGTCGAGTCAGGCGGGGCTGGATCGCGGCAAACCGCCTGTGAAATGGCATGACGCCAATCCCACGTTCCCGTTTGTGCGCTTACCGGGCAATCGCACGGTGCCACCGCGCAGCGACACCCCCCTCACGCTGCCGAAGGGGCAACTGGCTTTTCTGGACGATGTGCTGATCGCGCCGGATGGCGGGCCACAGGCTCAGGGCTACAGCTACGCGACCAATACAGTCGATCCCGGAGACTGGTATTTCACCTGTCACTTCCACGACGACCCAGTTATGCCCGGATCGCTCGGGTTGGAGACCGTGGTTCAAGCGCTGCAGGCGTATGCCTTGCAAACGGGTTTGGGCGCAGAGCTGACTAACCCCCGGTTCGGCTTGGTCGAAAATCACGAAATGGTCTGGAAATATCGCGGGCAGGTGCTGAGCGACAGCCAGCAGGTCGCGGTCGAAGTGCAGATCACGAACATCCAGCGGATTGGCGCAGATGTGATCATTTCAGCAGATGCGAGCCTGTGGAAAGATACGCTGCGCATTTACGAGTTCAAAAATGTCGGGGTGCGGCTGACGGGCGCCCAAAATCGCTGAGAAGACAGGTTATGCAGACTATGCAAACAGAACATGGCATACAGTTAAAGACAACGGACAGTCTGAATCGGCGTTGGCACGGTAATCCGCAAACGCTGGTATATGACTCGGAAGGAATCAAGGCGTGCCTGAAACGCTTGGATCAGCCAATATACGTTGTCAAAGAGCGGGAACGGATCGGTTTCACCAACGAGGGCTACGAAAGCCCCACCGGTGCTGCGCCTCTGGCTGCCGCTGCCCTGCCCCTGCGGCCTGAACAGCTCGGCGATACCACCTTCCGCGAGGCTTACGGCGTCAAGTTAGCCTATGCGGCCGGGGCGATGGCCAATGCCATTGCGTCAGTGGAACTCGTCACCGCCATGGGGCGCGCCGGATTGCTGAGTTCGTTTGGCTCGGCAGGTGTAGTTGGGGCGCGGCTAGAAGCGGCGATCCAGCAAGTGCAGGCCGCCCTCGGCGCTGCGCCCTATGCCTTCAACCTGATTCACAGCCCCAGCGAAGAGGCGATGGAACGGCGCGCCGTCGAGCTGTTCTTGCAGTACGGCGTGCGCATCGTCGAAGCATCCGCTTTTCTCGATCTCACGCCGCATGTCGTCCGCTATCGCGCCGCCGGCTTGAGTCTCGATGCTCAGGGTCAGCCCGTCATCGGCAACCGCATCATCGCCAAAGTCTCCCGACGGGAAGTCGCGCAGAAATTCATGGAGCCGGCACCTGATCGCCTGCTGCAGCCGTTGGTCGCCGCCGGGCTGATCACCGCGGCTCAAATGGAAATCGCCCGCCGCATCCCAATGGCCGACGACGTCACCGTCGAAGCGGACTCGGGCGGCCACACGGACAACCGTCCGCTGGTCGTCATCCTGCCGTCGATCCTCAGCTTGCGCGATGAACTGCAAGCGAAACATCAATTCGCTGCGCCGGTACGCGTCGGTGCGGCCGGGGGCATTGGCACACCGTCGGCGGCGCTGGCAGCGTTGACCATGGGTGCGGCCTATGTTGTGACCGGTTCGCTTAACCAGTCGTGCGTGGAAGCGGGTGCCTCCCCCTACACCAAGAAATTACTCAGCGAGGCGGATATGGCCGATGTCATGATGGCCCCCGCCGCCGACATGTTTGAGATGGGTGTGAAAGTTCAGTTGCTCAAGCGCGGCACGATGTTCCCGATGCGCGCGCAGCGCCTGTATGAACTCTACCGTGAGTATGACTCGGTGGATGCTATCCCCCTGGTCGAACGCGAAAAACTCGAAAAGCAGGTGCTCAAGCGCCCGATCGATGAGATCTGGCGCGAAACCGTGGCCTATTTCATGGAACGTGATCCGGAACAGATTCGGCGCGCCGAGGATAATCCTAAGCGCAAGATGGCGTTGATCTTCCGCTGGTATTTAGGTCTGTCGTCGCGGTGGTCGAATACGGGTGAAGCGGGGCGTGAACTCGACTACCAGATCTGGTGCGGCCCTTCCATGGGGGCGTTTAATGCGTGGGTGAAAGGGTCATATCTACAGGAACCAGCGAATCGGTCGGTCGTCGATGTGGCGTGGCAAATCATGACCGGAGCCGCCTACTTGTATCGCGTTCAGAGCCTGAAGCTCCAGGGGGTGGCGTTCGCACCCCTGTACGAATCCCACCCTCTGACTCCATCCGCCGGCGCTTAAGCTGCCGCCATGAAGCCGGTGTCCAGACCACGCTCTAAAGTCGGTTACCGCCTGTTGTTGTAGGGGCTAGACCTGTGTCTGCCCAGCATTGGGCGCACACGTAGGTGCGCCCCTACAGTGACTTCGTGGAATTCTTTCGAGTGTCTACTTTTAGCCCGGCTTTTCGTCGTATACGTAAACCCGGGTGTTCAGGATAATCCAGTTGTCCCACAGCCACTTGGCGTCGCTGACGCTCAGGTTCACACAGCCGTGTGACCAGTAATAGCCGAAGTTGTCATGCCAGTAAACGCCATGCAGCGCCTCCCGCCAGTTGAAATACATGTGATACGGCACTTGATCCAGCGCATAGAAGTCGTCGCTGCCCGCCGCGCCTTCCATCGGCCCAACGTCCCAGAAGAGCTCGACCGGCCACACGCCGGGATCCGTGCGCCATTGTTCCGCATCCATATCGCCAGTCGAAACTAACGTCGCCATCATCGGGCGCTCACCCTCGTAGGCGACGAGGTTCTGCTCGTAAGTGCTCACCCCCACCCACCGCCAACTAATCACGGTCGGTGGCGCGGGATGCACGATGCTGAGATTGGTCTGCACCGTCCACTGTCCCGGCCCCACGAGATGCCAGTCCAAGTCATCGATGGTGACGGTGGCATAGATATTCATCAGGTCATAACGCAGAAACGAGCCGGATTGCTGGCAATTACGCCAACCGCCGGGTGTCAGCGACGTACAGTGATCGTAGATGGCCCACGCGAACGGCATCTCCATGTGATTGATGAGCACACCGGTGAAGGTCGAAGGCGTGGCAAAGTGCGCGTTTTCCAGCGACGCCCAGCGACCGGGTCGAATCTCAGCCCAATCGTCAGCCAGTTGGAGCACGTTGAGGTAACTGCTGCGGCCTGCGGGGAGAATAGCGATCGCTTCACCATTAGGCGCGTCGTAAAGAGGCACTTCGTCGGCGTCGAAATAGATGAAATCCTGCCCCGCGATCACGCCGAGATCGTAGGGAATGGGCACGACATCGGGATAGGGCTGCGCCACCATGATTGCATCACATTCCGGGGTCTGGGGAGTGGCTTCGGTGATGTTCGCGCAGCCGGGATGTCCCGGAACAGCCACCGGAATGGCGTGCAGCGGCGCGATGCCGGCCAGAGCAATCAGCAGGCTGGAGAACTTAACAAGTGTGCGGATATTTAACACACCAACTCCGTTGTAATTCGGACATCATGTGCCATCATACCGCAAATTGACGTGTGGGAACTAAAAAGTCAGTGACTCTGGGCCGTCGTTCGGGTTGTGACAACTCAGTTTATCGAGCAAAATCACGCTGGTTCGCAGGACAATGAATGATGGAATATAAATTCACGCCAGATCGGGAAAACTACGAGATGTACGCCAGTGGCGGAGTCCTGTACTCTGCGCCCGGACATACGGCTTTCCCGGTCAGGCTCGCCACTGAAATCTTCAGACGCTGTCTCGCCTTGCGCGCCCATCAGGGAGAATCGGATCGGTGCGTACTTTATGATCCCTGTTGTGGTAGTGCCTACCAGCTGACAACTATGGCCTACTTCAACTGGCACAGCATTGAGCGCATCATTGGTTCCGATATTGATGCTGATGCCTTATCGGTCGCCGCGCGCAATCTCTCGCTGCTTGACTTGAACGGCCTAGACCGACGCATCAACGAGATTTCAACCCTGTACCAGCAGTTTGGCAAAGCCTCTCACTCCATCGCCCTGAAGAACGCGCTCGAACTCAAACAGCGGCTGTCAGAGTTGATTGCATCACACAAAATTGACACGCAGTTATTTCGGGCCGATGTTACCGATCGTCAAGCTGTGAGTGCTGAACTCGCGGAGGCACCAGTCGATGTCGTGATGGCGGATATTCCCTACGGTCAGCATTCGAATTGGGACGCGGCCACAGCGGCCTTAGTGAGCGCAACAGATCCTGTTCACCAGCTCCTCGAATCGCTGCTGCCTGTCATGCGACCAAATGCGGTAGTGGCGGTGGCGGCGGCTAAGAAAGACAAAATCAGGCACGAACAGTACCAAAAGCTGGAAAGGTTTACTGTGGGCAAACGACAGATCGTCATTTTACGACCGAACCTCTAACCCGCAACTGGAAGACTGCTGATGGTGTGAGTAGTTCTGTTGGAAAACAGAACCCTCGCTTGACATCGGCCTGTCGGTCGGAGACGCAGACGTCTACATTGGCGTAGGAAGGTCGGTCTGCGCCTCACTGGTGTCGGTTGGAGTCAGCGTATAAGTCGGCGTGCTCGACGCCTCAACGGGCGTTTCAGTCGGTGTCGATGTCGCCGTGGGAATAACGGGCGTCTCGCTCGGCGTCGGTACAGCAGTCGGCGGCTCAGGCGTCGGCGTTGACGTTGGGTTATTCGTTGGCGCCGCGTCGGTGTCGCTCGGGGTCAGTGTATAAGTCGGCGTGTTCGACGCCTCGACGGGCGTTTCGGTTGGCGTCGACGTCACCGTGGGGAAATCAGGCGCCTCGCTCGGCGTCGGCACGTCCGTCGGCGGCACAGGCGTCTCGCTCGGCGTCGGAGTCTCTGTTGGCGCCGCGTTGGTGTCGGTCGGCGTGAACGTGGAAGTCGGCGTGTTCGACGCCTCGACGGGCGTGTCGGTTGGGGTTGACGTCGCCGTGGGGAAATCAGGCGTTTCGCTCGGCAGCGGAGTCTTCGTTGGCGCCTCAGTGGCGGTCGGCGTGAACGTAGAAGTCGGCGTGTTTGACGCCTCAACAGGCGGTTCGCTCGGCGTCGGAGTCTTCGTTGGCGCCTCAGTCGCGGTTGGCGTGAACGTGGAAGTCGCGGTGCTCGACACC
>CALKIA010000499.1 GCA_937988705.1 uncultured Chloroflexota bacterium
CGATCCGGTCAACGGAAGGTGGACGGCGAAGGATCCGATTGGGTTTGGGGGTGGGTTGCTCAATCTATATGTGTACGTTGGTAACGAACCGATCAATCTTCTGGACCCTGCTGGACTGGAGGTGACCGGTACCTTCGATCTCGCCACTGGCAGCTTGTCGGTCACCGATTGGACCACTAGAGTCACAGTGACTATAAGCGCAACATCTGGTGGAAAACCGTTTGGGGACCCAATCCTGGAAGGCATGTATGACATTCTCGACCACCCTAAGGCCGACTACTTGAGGCTTGAGCCGCTCGACTCTCAGTACGGAAACGATACGCACGATCCAACAGGGCGGGACAAATTCCGCTTGCATAAACCAGGAAACACAATTGGCTGCATTGCAGCTGAGGATGAAGATGCTTGGAACGATCTCCGCGACATCATTCGCAATACCCGCACGGATGAGGTCACGGTCGACTCGAAGTCATGGAAGCCGTGGGCGTCGCAAACTGAAGTTGTTCGTCGCTTCGGTACGCTGAACGTTATCAACCAAGCGTCAACCGTCCCGAACTGACATGGCGAGCAGGCTCATCCGCAACGCACGACTTACAACGGCTGCCACCGCAGCATTGCTTGTGGCTGTGTACGCGGGCCGTGTTTGGTGGGACTTTTCGGTAAAGGCGTGGAAAGTCGGATGGCATGGTGAGCCCGGAACATTTTTCTCTGCAGATGCCATCATATTCGTGGTTGGTACCGCACTTGCCGCTTCGCTGTTAACCCCGTGGAGAGACTCGCATGAAAGCGCGACCATTAGGGCGACAAGGTTCGTAGTCATGTCGTGTGGTGTCGGAGGTGCAGTTTCGGTTGTGATTGGCGTGTTGGTGGGAGCATTCGGATTGCTGCGCTAGCCAGGGTCATTGGCTGTCTTCCCAATTGGTAAGACAGATGCCGTATAACCGATCTCCTGCCGCCGCTCCGTCCTTCCCGCCATTGATAGCACTTGAAATATCACCTCAATTTTCAATGGCGACACACAAACAATGAAGAACCTGACCATTATATTGACTATCCTTCCGCTCACTGTTTTCGGTGGCTGTTCCGTTAACACCTACAGAGGTATGCACTGGGATATCTTTTTAGAAAATCCCAGCAAAAATTCACTTGTCGAGCTAGAAAACGAAGTCTCCTCAAGCGCGGAACGCTGCAGTTGGGCGGATCCAAAAAACCATGGCGTTGTATCTGTAGAAGCGGGACAGAGACTCTATAGACTTATTGCCGAAGGTAACGAATTTGCATTCCAAGCCGGCCTGCTGGTGATGCGATGTTTGGATGGAGGTGAGTTGGAGGATTTCCACAGAAGTGCCGGCCATTTTTTTGAGGCAAAACCATCTGTATTTTTAAAAATGGCAGAAGAAAAAAACACCCCGGAAACGACCATAAAATCAATGTTGACCATGCTCCCATTTGACACTGTCGACAACATCGACCGAGCAATAACCGCAGTCGAAAGACGAATCGCAATACTGGAAGCGATTAGCGATAGCTCATTCGATGTCCTGAAAAAGACCTACCTATCCTTTCTAGAGGACCAGAAAGCAATGTTAAGCAAAGTCAAGAAAGAGATTGGGGAGTCGAATTCGAACAGTTCTCGCGAGCATTCGCCAGATTATGCAAATCAATCGCAGCTAATCCTTGTTCAGCCATGATCCGCATCGGTCAGATTGTATTCACTGCCTTCTTGTTGACGTCCTGCATGAACTCGCCCGTTTCTCGTTTCAGCTACCCACATAACTCGGCGCTTGATTACGAGCTGCCCTCCCAAATGCTTGAAGCACTTCGGCATCGAGCCCTTACTGGCGATGGCAAAGCGGCTCGTAACATGTCTGACCACCACTTCGCCAACAACGAAATTGAGGACGGGATCTTTTGGCTAAGGCTTAGCGCTGAAATCGGAGACTGTGATTCGCAAAAGCGACTTTCCGATCTCTATGCACGAAGGACTGACGCTGTCGGTCACAAGTTCGCGGAACGCCGGAGAGTTGACGACGGTTGCGACCCAACGCCTCACGCAGAACTACCACCGTCCAAGTGATGAGATTTCCTTTTCCGCTCGCGGTGACAGGAATGGTGTATGGGCTAGGCAGGATAGAAAACGTGCGCCGAACACTGATGCATTGCGCAATCGTATTATCGTGCGTTCTTCATGTTCTCCATACACCCAAGCCTCATGCCAATTAAACGCAAAACCTTAGTTTTTGGGCTGCTGCTGGTATTGGCGACGATGCCAGGCGCATGGATATTCAGCACGGGGCTGCTCTATTACTCAATAGACAATCCATCTGAGGATGTCATCATCCTGATCGAGAGAGGATGTGCGGAGGATGGAAGTCAAAAAGTGTGGGTAGAGCAGCTCGATTTCGCAGGGAAGGTATCATGTGCCGAAGCTATTGCAAGATCGCGCACAGGCGGTGTCAGAGCCGCATCGTTGATAGTAAGAAGAACAAGGGTGCCAAGTTTCTTCCTTCTTGAAACCGTCGTGCAATGCACCTATAAATCCGTAACAAACAGAGAAGGCGCATCAGTTAAGTGCCGAACGTTTACTGATGCACTATGATCCGGTTGAAAATCACCCAATGTGTTGCTCATGGATGTTCATATGAGCGACGAAAATTGGCTAAGCCAATGCGGTTGGCACTGATACCATGAAGGCATTCTGCTTTTTCTGTCTGTTGGCGCGTTGGATATTGCGCCGAAAGATCCGTGAAGATCATCGAACCTTGCAGAATCTGCTTAGGCAGATGCGTGGTTGGAAAAATCCATTTATCCTCAAGTGCTATTCGCTTTGGGCCATGCTTGAAGCGAAGCACCTAGGCGATCCATATGCGCTGGGGTCTGCGTACAATATATTTCTGAAATCCGCCGGTGAGCGCGGACTTCGTGGAAATCTGGTGCCATGGGTATTGGAATCCGCGTATTGGACAAAGGATCATGAAATTCTTTCAACCATTGAGCCTTTAGCGCGCGAAGTGTCCCGCTCCGCGCAGCGTATTACGCGAGATTGGTCAACATTCTTGGCTTGGCGCGAAGGATCGGAAGCGATTGACAGTTCTCCAGAATCAATTAGAAAATTCTCCGAAGGTTGGCATTTCGGTTGGATCGGGTTATTTATTGAAGGACTATCACTGGAAAGCGCGGGAAACACTGAGGCAGCCGTAAATACGTATCGAATTGCTTATAAATCCACCCCGACTTGGCTTCCCGAATCAACACTGATTCGGGATCGAATTAAATCGTTGCGCACCCAAATAGATCAAGAGACCCCTTGCACGTAAGTGTTGCGTCCCGGACGAATACATCCTACAAAATAGGTCAGCACTGCTGATGGGCTGCGCGGTCTTGCATTCGGTGGTTGACGAACTGACGTCCGCTGCGCATTCCACGCAAACAGGTCACCGACTCCACGCCAAGCCGCTCATGCTTTCGACGTCAGGCCAGTCCGGATGGCTGATCGAGCGGCTCGAACAACCCGACCGGGACGCACACGAATCCATGCTGATCAGCGTGAGCAATCCGACACCTACATGATGGACGCCACCGCATGACCCGCTACGGCACCTGCACCTATGCCGACGGCGCTAACGGCGAGCGGGCACAGAAAACCGACACCGCCACCGGCCACATCACCGCCTACCTGCGACGTCCCCCCGCCTTCAGTAGCGGGGCTGTTTGGAATCCAGCATTACT
>CALKIA010000500.1 GCA_937988705.1 uncultured Chloroflexota bacterium
CGCCCTTTTTATTTCCCAGAAGCGCCTTTACAGACTAATGCATAGGGATGCGCTTCTGCGCGTCCGCCGTCCCGACACGGTGTCGGTTGAGGGGAAATCCAGCCAATGTCAAAATTGTCCCGCTGCGAATTGAATTCGGGCAGGGGCTGTGGCGGCAGAACCTCTTTGAACTCCCGCTGTATCGCATTCTCCACTTTACCCGGCACTACGGGCGCAGACGGGCGTTCCATATTTCACAAGCGCTTGTTACGAACCGCACAAATCGTTATACTCACGCGCTACAGAAAACATCCCGTAAGGAGTTTAGAGCGATGAGTCAGGGGAAAAAGGGACTCGATGGTGTCTCCATTGGTGACAGCCGTCTGAGCCTTGTGAACGGAACCGAAGGTAAACTGGTCTACGCGGGCTACAAGATCGAGGATTTGGCCGCCCATGCCCTCTACGAAGAAGTCGTGTATTTGCTGTGGGAAGGCAAACTGCCAAACGCGACCGAACTAGAGCAGCTCCGCGCCTCGATTGCCGAAAACGCCGGGATTCCCGACGAAGTGCTGACTCTGCTCAAGACGTTCCCCAAAGACGCCAATGCGATGGCGGTGCTGCGTACCGCCGTATCAGCGCTGGCTTTCTACGACCCGGACAGCGAAAACTATACGCTCGACGCCCTGCGGCGCAAAGCGGTTCGCTTAACCGGACAGGTGACGACCCTCAGCGCCGCTTGGATGCGCATCCGCCAGGGACAGGAACCGCTCGCCCCGCGCAAAGACCTGAATCTCTCGGCCAACTTCGTCTACATGATCACGGGGGTTGAACCGGCCGCGACTGCCGTTGATGCGATCAACGCCTACATGGTGCTGCTCACCGAACACGGCATGAACGCCAGCACGTTCGCTTCCCGCGTGACCGTTAGCACCGGCTCGGATATGCACAGCGCCATCGTCAGTGCGATTGGCACGCTCAAAGGGCCAGCGCACGGCGGGGCGAATACTGAAGCTATGCTGCAATTCATGGAAATTGGCGAAGTCGATAACGTCGAGCCGTGGTTTAACGAGAACATCAAGAATGGCAGCCGCCGCATCATGGGTATCGGTCATCGCGTCTACAAGGCGCTCGATCCCCGGGCCGCGGTGCTGCGCGAACGTTCCGAGGCGCTGGCCAAGGCTTCGGGCAACATGAAGTGGTTCTTGATCGCGGATAATCTGGCGAAGCTGGCGCGCGCCGACCAGTATTTCATCGAACGCAACCTGTACCCGAATGTGGACTATTTCAGCGCGATCGCGCTCTATACGCTCGACATCGACGTGGATATGTTCACGCCGCTGTTTGCGATGAGCCGCATGGCGGGCTGGACGGCGCACATTATCGAACAGGTGGAAAGCAATCGCCTCATTCGCCCGAGCGTGGATTATGTCGGGCCAGTGGATTTGCCGTGGAAGCCTATCGAGGAACGCGAGTAGAGCAGAGTTAGCAGTAGACAGTAGACAGTCACAGTCAAAAGCACTTGTATTGTCAACTGATCACCGTGAGTTTTTAGAAGCCGTTCGGGAAATCTGCTGAATTCGTTTATGTAGGGGCGCACCTGTGTGTGCGCCCTCAGCCGGGCAGACACATAGGTCTGCCCCTACTTCAATTATTTCCCGAACGGACTATTAAACGCCTTCGGCCTGCCGGATGTGATCCAGCAGGGCCGTGCAGCCCCGTTGAATCAAGCCATACGCTCGATCAAACGAGTTGTCGTAGTACGGATCGGGGACTTCATCCCCGGTGACCAGGCCCGCCTGTTTCGCATACAACAAGAACAAAGCGATATCCGCCTGTGCTCCAGTGCCGCTGCGCAGAATATACTGCAAGACTTCGCGATCCATCGCCAACACGTAGTTGAACTTGTCGAGATCGACCCGCTCGATTTGTCGCGCGCGCCCGTTGTAGCTGATTTTGTTCTTCTTCAAAATCTCCAGCGTCCCGCTGTGGGCGGGTTCGCCGACGTGCCACGAACCGATACCCGCCGAATCGGCGGCGATCTTAGCGCTCAGTCCAGCCTTATTCACCATGTCTTGAAAGATAGCTTCGGCCATAGGTGAGCGGCAAATGTTGCCGAGACAGACGAATAACACCCTGATCATGCAAACTTCCCTACTGTAGCCCTACGTAGTTTGTCGTGGTTCGTCTGAGGACGATTCGTTGCCAAAATCATCATTCGTTTGACCTTCGGTCGAATCGCCGCCGACATGCAGTTCAGCTTCATGCCCGGCACTGATGTTCTCGACCAGACCGTCCTGCACGGTGTCGCCTTGCTGCTCTTCGAACAGTTCGTCAACATCGGTTTCGGTCGCGCCCTGGCTCATCGCCGGATCACCGGGCGATCCGGTCGGCGTGACGGCGGGGGACACGGCATCAACCTCAGCCGGCTCACTGGTCGGCGTCACCGCGGGCGAAATGGCATCGGGATCGGCGGGGATGTTCGGCGGATCTAGCTTAAAGCTGGACATAGAACTCTCCTTTTCCTCGGTCACGATTGAATCCTCGAGCTTGGGAGCCCCGCTGCCCGGCGGCGTTTCCTGGCTGATCATCGTGATCTTGCCGTCGATGAACGCGCCTTCCTCGGTGGTGAGAGCCGCCGCGCGGATATCTCCCCAAATACGACCCGTGCGCAGGAGCTGCACCTTCTTGCCGCTGACGTTGCCGCGCACGGCTCCGGCAATTGACACATTCTTCGCGTTTATGTCCGCGTTGATCTTGGCGGTTTCGCCGACGAGGACATTCCCGTTGATTTCCAGCGTTCCGGTAAACGTCCCATCCAACCGAACATTCGCGTTGCTGCGCAGCGTGCCTTCCAGCGTCGTGTTTGCCCCTAAGACTGTTTCAAAGCCAACGGGCTGCGAGGGTGCAGTCACGGGCGGTGGTGCTTGTGGCTTGGGCGGTAGCGGCGGTGGTGGTTGTTCAGATTGACGGCGGTTGCCGAAAAACGACATAGTTTCCCCCTCCCATTCAGGAGTCGGTCATTCACAGTTTCATTCTACACGATCAGCCCGCATTATTCAGCGTTTGGAAATCTTCGACAGCGGGGAATTCCAGCGTCGTCAGTGCCACCCCTTCGACGCCGCGCACATACTGATCGAAGAAAGTTAAGGCAGAGCGGCTTATCACGGCGAAAGCGTCATCCGGCGCGATGGTGCCGATCACGTTTTCATCAACCAATCCGCCGAACAATGGCGCGCTGAAGAGGATATCGACGGTGAACGAACTGTGCGCGGAATCTGCCAGTGTGAACATATAGCCCGGTGTCGCGGTCGAATAAGCGGTGGAGAACTCTGACATCATCCCGGTCACAAATTCGTCAAGTTGTTCGCGGGTGATACCCGCTGCTGCAAGATCCTCATCTGACGGGTCATAAATATCCGAGAGGACGTGCAGGAATGGTGTGTTGATTGGTGCGTCTCCGGTGCGAACATCCCCATACAGCGACCCGTCCATATTGATACCCGCCAAAACGCGCTCCTCATGGGCTGCCAGCATCGCCGCCGTGGCCCCGCCGTACGAGTGACCGAACGCGCCGATGTGCGTCAAGTCGAGTGTGCCCGCCAAAACCGGATCCTCTGCGTTGATCGTTTCGAGCGTGTTTAGGACGAACTGCGCGTCGGCAAACCACACCGCCCCCATAGCGTCGTTGACGTTCATGCCCGCCCCATTCGCCATGATCAGATCGCCGTTCGGGAACAGCGTTACCGGGATGCTGTACGTGTGCGTGATCACCGCGATGATGTAACCCTGACTGGCAAGTTCTGCGAGCAGCGCGGAATAGAACGATGGTTGCGCGCCAAACCCAGGCGAAAAAATCAGGACAGGATAGGTGTCTTGCCCATTCGTGACGGGCTCATCTTCGTATACATGCCCGTTGATCATCCCGGTCACTTCAAAAGGAATACCCACGGTCGCTAAAGCGCGGCGTGTCTCCGTGTTGATGTAAGGCGCGGGTTCGGCGTTGGCGGCGGGGGCGGCAGGATAGTAGAAGGTGACCAACAGGCGGCGGAAGTCGTCGGCATCCTCAGTGAAAATTTCTTCACGGGACTCGTCAGTGAGCTCACGGTCAAGATGGCTGACCGGGTATTCTCCGGTGGGGGTGGGGAGCGTAATGGGATCCGTTTGCGCGGCGACAACCGTCACCGCTAGGACGATGATCAGCGAAATGGCAAGCGTAACGATGCGTTTCAACATGCATGTGTTCCTTTGACCGTAGGTTACGATGCACATGAATACGCAGTCGGGACAGGAAAAGTTGTAGAAACTGGAGTAGGGACGGGGCATACCCGTCCCAATCACTGGAGCTTAGAACAAACCGATGGTCTCGCCGTCGTCGTCGATATCGACGTTTTCGGCGGCGGGGTGCTCGCCGTAACCGGGCATGGTCATCATGTCGCCGCACAGCGGATAGATGAAGCCTGCCCCGACGCTGGCCCGCACTTCGCGGATCGGCAGCGTGAAGCCCTTCGGTGCGCCTTTGCGCGTCGGGTCGTGGCTCAGGCTGAGGTGCGTTTTCGCCATGCAGATCGGCAGCTTGCCGAAGCCGTTCGCTTCGTAGTCGCGAATCTGGCGTTCGGCGGCGGCTTCGAAGCTCACGCCGTCCGCGCCGTAAATCTCCTTCGCAATCGTTTCGATCTTCGTCTTGATCGCCTGGTCAAGGTCGTACAGCGGCTTAAACGTGCTTTCGCCTTCCGCCGCGCTCATGACCATCTCGGCCAGTTCGATCGCGCCCGCGCCGCCTTCCGCGAAATGCCGCGAGACCGCCGCGCCCAGCGCGCCCGCCTCGACCGCAATCCGCTTGATCGCCGCGATTTCTTCGGCATGATCACCTTCAAACACGTTAACCGCGACGACGGGCGTCACGCCGTGCTTCTTGACGTTTTCAATCTGCTTGATCAGGTTGGCCGCGCCCGCTTCTACATCGGCGACGTTCAATTCGAGCATTTCTGGCGGCAGCTTCTTTCCGGCGACAACCCGGTAGCGTCCGCTGTGCGATTTGAGCGCGCGCACGGTCGCCACCAGCACGGCGGCATTCGGCTTGAGGCCGCTCGTGCGGCACTTGATGTTGAAGAACTTCTCCGCGCCGATGTCCGCGCCAAAGCCCGCCTCGGTGAACACATAATCGCCGCACTTGGTGGCGATCAAATCGGCGAGGATGCTGCTGTTGCCATGCGCGATATTGGCGAACGGGCCAGCATGGACGAACGCGGGCGTGTTTTCCAATGTTTGCAGCAGATTCGGTCGCAGTGCCTCTTTCATCATGACCGCCATCGCGCCTGCGCCGCCGATCATCTCGGCGGTGACGGGCTGCTTGTCGTAGGTCAGGCCGATCACGATGCGCCCGAAGCGTTCGCGCATGTCGGTCAATGAACGGGTGAGGGCGAGGATCGCCATGACCTCGCTGGCCACCGCGATATCAAAACCGGTTTCGCGCAGATACCCGCCTTCGGTCTTGCCGCCCATCCCGACGATGATGTGGCGCAGCGCGCGGTCGTTCACATCGAGCACGCGCTTCCATGTGATCGTCTCCGGGTCAATGTTGAGCGGATTGCCGCGCAGCAGGCGGTTGTCAATCATGGCCGCGAGCAAATTGTTCGCCGCTGTGACCGCGTGAATATCGCCCGTCAGATGCAGATTAAAGGTTTCCATGGGCACAACCTGCGCGTACCCGCCGCCCGCCGCGCCGCCCTTGATCCCGAAGGTCGGGCCTTGTGACGGTTGGCGCATAGCGATGATCCCGCGTTTGCCTAGATGCTTCATCGCCTGCCCCAGTCCGACGGTGGTGGTCGTTTTTCCCTCACCGAGCGGCGTCGGGGTGATCGCCGTCACCACCACATATTTGGCGGTCGGGCGGTCGCTCAGCTTTTCGATCACGTCGAGATTAACCTTGGCGACATACGGACTGCCGTAGGTGTCAAAATCGCTGGACGACAGGCCCATCTCCTCCGCAATCTGGCTGATCGGCTTCAATGTTGCTTGTTGGGCAATGTCGAGGTTGGAAATCATAGTCTAAACAACCTTTCAAAGAACGTCAATTATGGCTAAGTATACGATGGGAGTCGGGACACGACATATGCAAATTGTCTAAAGTGCTGGCGCTGAATGTACCATTCGGATTTGGAGTGAAAAAACGCCTGCTGCCGCCGAATTATAACATCCGCTTCAAATGGTTTTTGAAGCTCAATTTAGCCGAAAACCTTTATGTCCATCAGTGGCAAATGGACTTATTGTGGAATGTGTAATCTCGTACTACCGTTGTCTCTGGCGACTCAACCAAGTTTCATTGGACTTTCCCTACTATGTTGGATACACAACCGCATAACGTCGAAACCGAGCGATCGAATTTCAATCATCTCGTGATGGACATCGCATGGTTCGGTTTGGCTTTTGCCGCGACCAATCGGTTTCTCCCTGTGTTCGCCATTCGTTTGGGCGCGACACCTTTTGAACTGGGTCTGATCAGTTCAGTACCGGCCTTTCTGCTGCTGCTTACATCGACTTTCGGCGCTTGGTGGCGTAATCGTTATCAGACGACTTTGCGCGCGCTCATACCGGTCTCTTTCATCGTCCGTTTGCCCTTCTTATTGCCGGTGTTTGCCCCACTCTTTCCCGCCTATCTGCAACCGTGGTGGTTGGTCTTATCGGTTTCACTCCCAGCTTTAGCCCAGGGTATGGCATCCGTCACGTTTGTCGTCTTCATGCGTGAAACGGTCAGTAACAGTCGCATGACCGAACTGCTCAGTTTCCGGCAGTTGGCGCTCAACGTCACGTTGGGAATTGCGGCGGTGATCTATGGCATCTGGCTGGAGCACGGGCCGTTCCCGCTCAGCTACCAGTCGATGTATCTGGTGTCGTTCGCCTTCGCCCTGATGAGCGTGTACCATGTCTCGCGCTGTAAGCCCATTCTGCCGGAAGCGCTCACAAGCTATGTCAAGGTATCCCTCAAAGCGACCTTAAGGGCTCCGCTGCTGGCGTGGCGTTCGCGCCAGTTCCAACCCGTGATTCTGTTCGCCGGGTTGACGCACTTCACCTTCACCGTGGCCTCGCCGTTTGTCACGCTCTTTTTGGTGCGGCAGCATCACGCCGGCGAGGGTTTTGTGGCGCTGTTCGGGATGATCGAACTGGCGTCGGCGGCACTGGCGGGGCTGCTGGCTCCGCGCATCGTGCGCAAAATTGGCAATCGTCCACTGATGGCGCTGGGGATGCTCGGAACCGGCCTTGGCATTGTCATCATCACGCTGGCGCCGAGCATGTATTTGACCCTGTTTGGCGCGGTGTTCACGGGCTCGTGCTGGGCAGCGACGGCCGGGATCGGCTTGTTCGGCTTCTATATGGAAACCGCCCCTGCCGATAACAACGCGCCGTACTCCATCGCCTATCATCAGGCACTCGGTCTGGGCATGGCGCTCGGTTCGACGCTGGGCGGGTGGCTGGCCAATGGTGGCGTCAACCTCGTCACCGTACTGCTGGTCGGCGCGATCCTGCGTCTTGTCTCCGCAATTGTCATCGAAGCGCCGATGGCGAAGCAGCATTCCAACACCCTTGCCGCGCGGGTAGCGCATGCTCCGTCGCTTGGCGGCGATTAAGCACTACCTATCCAGTTGACATGTGCAGGACGAGGCGACCCCTCGTCCTTTTTATTTCCCTGCCAA
>CALKIA010000501.1 GCA_937988705.1 uncultured Chloroflexota bacterium
GCTGGCGCTCATCGGGCATGATGTCCCCTCGGCGGTCGGCCACTGGACGCTGTACGAGTATTTCCCCGAAACGGTCGCCATCGATCTGGCGCGCTATCCCCTGTGGACGGATGTGCAGGCGTGGATGACGGCGGCGGGCTACCGCGTCGATCCTCTGCGCGTCGCGGAGCACATCCATACGGAGCATCGCGGACGCGCCATCCTCAGCGATCATTTCCTCAAGCGCGGCAGCACGTCACAGTTCTTCTACCTGACCGACGCGCAGTATCAGGCAGGCCTTGATCGCATCACGCGGTTGATCGAAGCGGCTGAGTCACGCGGCGCAGAAGCCATCTTCCGCACGGATATTCAACTCTACGTGGCGGTCGGGCAGGTGTAAATCGTCTAGTCCTTGTCAATTCAGCCAAGTTACTTATAATCTAAGTAGGTTGACTATCTTGATTTGCAAGTAACTTCAAGGACATAGCTCCATGAGCGATAATCTGATCCCGTATACCCCGATTGATGGCGAACATATTCGCAAAGAGTGGCACGAAGGCGAATGGTATTACAGCGTTCTAGATATTGTCGTTGTTTTGCTCGATGCTGAGCCTAAAGCAGCCAGAAACTACTATCATGTACTAAAAGGGCGACTCAAAAAGGAGGGAAGTGAAGTCATAACAAACTGTAAGGAGATCAAATTGCGCGCCCCCGACGGCAAAATGCGCTTAACCGACGTGATGAACACCGAACAGGTGCTGCGCCTCATTCAGTCAATCCCGTCACCCAAAGTTGAACCGATGAAGATGTGGCTGGCGCAGGTCGGCAAAGAGCGCCTTGAGGAGTCTCAAGACCCCGAACTCGGACTGTTTCGCTCGTTTGACCGAACTATCGCGCAGTACAAACTTGAAGGCAAAGAGGATGGCTGGATTAAGGTGCGCGTCGAGGGCATCATCACCCGCAACCAATTTGTCGAGGCGCTGAAGCTCTCGGTCTTGAACGCCCCGCCCACCATCTATGCTGATGCCACCGAACGCGTTTATCGCGGTCTCTGGCAGCGCACCACGGCGCAGTTGAGAGGCGAACTTAAACTCACCACCAAGCAGAATCTCCGCGATCACTTTGGCAAATACGCTCTGATTTACACGGGTCTGGCGGAACAATTGGCGACCGATAAGCTCGGGGAAGCTGAACTCGTGACAATCACAACGGCCATGGACATTGTGTGGGCAGTTGCCAAACTCATTCACATTCAGGCTAAAGCCACGAGCGAAGCACTTGGGTATGATCTGGTCACCGAAAAGCCGCTTTTGAAGGGGCGAAACCAAGTTTAAAGGCAAAACTTACGCGGGTAACAGTTCGGCGCGCATGCGCGTGTAGACCTCGGTGACGGTCAGCGCCTCGCCAAGCGCCAAGCCCTGCGCGTATTCTTCAGGCGGCATGTCAGCGCGGGTGGCATCCAGCATCAAGCGGCAGAGACGGCGCACATCCGGTTCCAGCGACGGCTGCGCTAGTGCCACCACCATCCACGCGACGGCAGTCACGCGCTCCTCCAGCAGACGCTTGATCATCGCCGCGAGGAAGATCGTCCCGCTGATGATGTGCTGAATGTGATAATCGTGCGCGATCTTCACGGTGCGCGCGAAATAGGTCAGCGCTTGTTCCAGATCCCCGGCCTGAATGTAGTTGAACGTCAGGTTGGACTGCACCAGCGCCACCACCCACGTATTGCCGACCTCGCGCGCCAGCGCCTCGGCCTGCGCGAAGTAGGCGCGCGACTGCTCGTAGTTCTGGATCAGCATATTGACCACGCCGAGATTGTTGTAATCCAGCGCGATCCGGTTGGCGCTGCCCAGCGCGCTGCTTTTGGCGAGGCAAATCTCCGACAGTTCGATGATTTTGAGGATATTCCCCTGCGCAAAGTGCACGGCCAACTGCGTGCGCAGCGCCTCATATTCGCTGATCGCGTCGCCGCCCGTGTGCAGCGTGACGGCCTGATCGAGCAGCGCCAGCGCTTCGTCAATCGCGTCATCATTCAGCTTGATGATGGCGTGGGCGGTCAGAGCGCGGGCTTTGCCTTGCTCATCCTGATAGGCGTCGGCCAACTGCATCGCTCGGATGAGCAGCGCCTCGGCGCGCTCCGGACGACCGCAGCGCCGCATGGCATCGGCCAGTGTGACCATCGCCTCGATGCGCTGTTTGACTTCGAGATGCGGCAGCGCCAGCAAATGCTTGTAGAGCGTTTGCGCGTCCTCAAACTTGCCAATGGTGTGGTACAGCTTGCCCAACTGTTCGACCGCGCCGACCGTGCGCGGATCATCATCGCGCAGCAAGACGAGCGCGCGCTCAAAATAGGCCTGCGCCGCTGTGAATTGGTTCAAGCGAACGGCATGCTGACCCGCCGCCAGTGTGTAATGCAGTTCCTGCGTTTCGTCTTGCGCCGCCGCCCAGTGCCGCGCCAGAATCGCGTCGTACAGTGGATCGTGCGCAAACGCCTGTTCCAGCGCCTGCGCCGCCTCGGCATGGAGTTCGCGCAGCTCAGCCGGATCAGTCAGATGCAGGATGCCTTCGCGAATGCGATCATGCGCAAACTGTAAACGACCATCGGCCACTTCGAGGATCGCCGTCTCCAGCGCGTAATCGATCCAGCGGAAATCCGCAGGCGTGATCAGCGCGGGGTAAAGTTCGCGCCCGATGACGGCGGCCAGGCGCAGCGCGCGGTGATACTCGACGGGCACCCGCGCCAGGCGCCGCTCGGCGACCGACAGGACGCCCTGCGACAGGAGCGCGTCCGAGAGTTCCAATTGGCCGATGTTATCCAGGCGCCCGGCGTCTTCCGCCAGCGTTTGCAGCAAATCGACGATGAAGAAAGCGTTGCCTTCCGTCTGGTTGAGCAAAAACTGAATCAGCGTCGGGGTGGTATCCGCGAGCATGAATTCGGCCAGCGTTTGCACTTCATCAGCGGCGAGGCGCGCGAGCAGCAGCGGGTTCATGCCCTCCAGACGTTCCGGCAGGCGCGGCGCTTCATCGCTGCGATAGGTCGCGAGCAGCACCAGCGGATAGTTCGTTTCCAGACCGATCAGCGGGACGATCATGTCGAGCGTGTCATCAGCCCAGTGCAAATCCTCCAAAATCAGCAGCAGCGGCCGATCCTGACGGCGGACAATATCGACCAGCGTGTGTTTGAGGCGGCTTTCCGCCAGCTGGGGATCGAGTTCGGGCGCGGGCAGCACTTCCCGTCCGAGCAGCCGCCCGATATTGGGCAGAATCGGCAGCAGCACGCTCGCTTCCAGCGGCGACACCTCGCAGCCCAGCACGAGACTCGGCAGCACGTCGCGCAGCACCTGACACGGCAGGCCACCGCCTTCGACCGCCTGCCCACGCATCACGCTCACGCCTTTGACGAGCGCCTGAATGCGCACTTCTTCGATCAACCGCGACTTACCGACGCCCGCTTCCCCACCGACCAACCACGCCGATCCGCGCTTGGCGTGGAGTGCGGCGCTGAGCGTGGCGAGTTCGGCTGCGCGCCCCACGAACTTGGCCGCGCCCAAAAAGCTCTCGCGAATACCGCGCGTTTCTTCGGGCAGGGGGATATCGACGGCGGCGCACAGTGCACCTATCGCTTCGGAGGCGGTGGCGTAACGATCTGTCGGGTCTTTCGCCAGCAGGCGACCGATCACCGCGGCCAGCGCGCCATGCGTTTCCAGCGGCGTCAAATCGGGCGGCGTGGTGATCACCTGGCGCAGAAAGACGCTGGCGCGGCGCACATCAAACGGGAGCTTCCCCGTCAGCAGTTCGTAGGCGATCACGCCCACGCTGTAGAGATCCGACGAGGGCGATACCGGGTCGGAGGTGAGAGCCTCTGGCGGCATATACGCCAGCGTGCCGGACACTTCTTCGCTCACCGCGCCTTCCATCGACAACCCGAAATCGACCAACCGGAGCTGCCCCGCACTGTCGACCAGCGCATTATCGGGCTTGAGGTCGCGGTGCAGAATATTCCGTCGATGCAGATAGACGAGGGCTTGCAGCATGTCGAGGATCAGCTTGATGTTGCCGACCAGATCCCGGCTTTGCCCCGCCGCATAGATGGTGACCGCCTCGTCAACGAGGGTCATGACATAGTAGGGCTGTCCCTGTTCGTCAAAGCCATAATCGGAAACCTGGATGATGTTCGGATGACGCAGCGAGGCCAGCAGATGGAATTCGCGCGCGAGCGAGACACAAACGGTCAGGTTGCCCACATTCGCGCCGAGGTTGACGCGTTTGATCGCCACATGCTGCCCGGTCATGCGGTCATAGGCCCGGTACACCGTCCCCATACCCCCCGCGCCGAGCTTGTTGAGGAGACGATACCGCTGGGCGAGCACCAAGTCCTGACTTTCTCTTGCCAACATGCGTTCCACTTCTTAGAAACTTCGACTTTCCTTATTGTATACAATCTTGCCTATGCGTACATTGAGCCTATAGGAATCTCTATCGGAGCGGCCTTACGCGACTGTAACAACTAATCGATTATCGACGGTCACAAAACGCTGCGTTTCACCGCACATCAGGGAGAGAAGCAGGCTAACGACAGTTCAAAAACCTCAATCGTCTTATAAGTATGGCTAAATGCTCCATCCGGTAAATCGTCGCAAATTAATCGTAGGGACACGATCCGGCGTATGCGCCTGTTTTTCTCGTAGGGGCAAGGCATGCCTTGCCCGCTCCCAACGGACAGCGCCGGCGCTGTCCCTACGAACGATCTGGAATAACTTACCGGATGCAGCAATTAAGTCGACTCTCGAAAGTCCCAATGTAGGGGTAGACCTAGGTGTCTACCCGGTTTCGGGCGCACCCACCGGTGCACCCCTACATCCATTCGTGGATTTGTTTCGAGAACCGACTTAAGCCTCCTTCGCTCGTACCCCTCACCCACGCCAGCGGGGACAGTGGAGATAGGACGCAAAATGTTGTCTCCCCTCCCTGAATTCGGGGAGGGGCCGGGGGTGGGGTGAGGAAAAGTCGATCGCGGAGCAGGCCGACCTTTATGTCTACCCGGCTGCGGACACACCCACAGGTGCTCCCCTACATCCATTCGTGGATTTGTTTCGAGAACCGACTTAAGCCTCCTTCGCGCGTACCCCTCTCCCACGCCAGCGGGGACAGTGGAGATAGGACGCAAAATGTTGTCTCCCCTCCCTGAATTCGGGGAGGGGCCGGGGGTGGGGTGAG
>CALKIA010000502.1 GCA_937988705.1 uncultured Chloroflexota bacterium
CGATCCAGAAAGATTTTGTAGCCCAGTTCATGGAGCGCATTACGTTTCGTAGGTGTTTGCACCATCTAGTCTCATCCTTCAAACTGTAATGTTATACGTAATACAGACACACACAGGGATGACGAATCTAACGGGTAGGGCAATACCTATCCGCTGTGGGGATCAATCTACTGGTTGTCTGTGCTCAAAAGGGTTGATCCTCAACCGCCTAATGCTGGCTGAACTACGATGCCGTTTGAGGTCTGAATCATGATCGATTGATGATCGATGTAACGGTAATTTAGCACGAATGACCGATTCTTGTCCACTTCAAAATGGGGTGAGTTTGGTTAGAGTCAGGTTTGAACTTGTAACACCATTCAAACGTTCCCCGTGCCTGAGTCAACGATTTCCCACTAACCAACATTCGCCTCAAAAGGAGCGTTGCACTCCCTTTGAGGCGAATCGATCACAGGCTAAACGGTCTGATTTCTAGCGTTTTGGTTTGCGGAGGAACGCCGGAATTTCGATGTTCTCTTCGTCGTACACGCGCGCGCTCGGTTCCTGACGCGGCGGCAGCGGCGGCAGAGACTGCGGCGCGGATGGCGTCGGCGGTTGTTCCTGCGGCGGCGGCTGTACAGGCTGCTGCTGAGGGGCAGGCGGCGCACTGTACTGCTGATACTGCGGCGTCTGGCGCTGCGGCTGGGACGTCGACGACATGCCGGGGCGGCTGGACGTGTTTGACGACGAGCCAGTGCTCGAAGTGCTGCGGAACGGGCCGCTGGGCTGGGCGTCGATCTTGCGCTGGACGCGGCTGTGTTCGAAGCCCGTCGCGATGACGGTGCAGCGCACTTCGTCGCCCATGCTTTCGTCGATCTGCGCGCCGAAGATCAGGTTGACTTCGGGGTGCGCGCTTTCCTTGATGATGGCCGCCGCTTCGTTGACTTCAAACAGGCTGAGGTCCGGGCCGCCGGTGATGTTGAACAGAATGCCGCGTGCGCCGTCGATGGTCACATCGAGCAAGGCGCTGCTGATCGCGGCTTCGGCGGCGCGGCGGGCGCGTTCGTCACCTTCAGCGCGACCGACTGCCATGAGCGCGGCTCCACCTTCGGACATGATCGTGCGCACGTCCGCAAAGTCCAGGTTGATGAGCGCCGGGACGGTGATCAGTTCCGAGATGCCCTGAATACCCTGACGGAGCACATCGTCGGCCAGTGAGAACGCCTGCTGTAAGCTGGCGCGCTTGTCGGCAATTTGCAATAGGCGGTCGTTCGGGATGACGATGAGCGTATCGACCTGTCCCTTGAGCGCCTCAATGCCCGCTTCGGCGGATTGCTGACGTTTCGCGCCTTCAAACGTGAACGGGCGGGTGACGACACCAATCGTCAGCGCGCCGAGTTCTTTGGCGATCTGCGCGACAACTGGCGAAGCGCCTGTTCCCGTGCCGCCGCCCATGCCGCTGGCGATGAAGACCATGTCTGCGCCGCGCAGCACTTCATACAGCTCATCCGAGCTTTCTTCGGCGGCCTTGCGCCCGATTTCAGGATTACCACCCGCGCCTAACCCCCGAGTCAGCTTATCACCGACGCGTACCCGCGTTTTCGCCTTCGAGAGCATGAGCGCTTGGTTATCGGTATTGACTGCGATGAATTCAACGCCGCCCAAACCTTCTGCGATCATCCGATTGATGGCGTTACCACCGCCACCGCCCACGCCGATGACCTTAATCTGTGCGAAATTTTCGCCCGGTGTAAGCATATCCATAAAACAAAAACCTTTCCTGCTTATTGCACTCGCACGTCCGGCGGATGAATTACCTTGATTGTATGCCGCTTCGTATAAACTGCAACTAAAAATTATCCGGCGGCTGACTTAATTCTCACTATCGGGCAGTAGTTTCTTGAAGAACCCGGTGAGTAAATTCCCGATCTTGGTCGGCTGAATCCCGCCTTCACGCGCGGGCTGCGCGACGGCGCTGTCCATTTGCAGACCCAACCGCAGCAAGCCAACGCTGGTACTAAAGGCCGGGGATTTGAGCGCGTCCGCCATCCCGGTGATCTTCTCCGGTTTGGCGACCCGCACCGGAACATTGAGCACCTGCTGCGCCACTTCGCGGATGCCGGGCAGCAGCGCACAGCCCCCGGTCAGCACCACGCCTGCCCGCAGCAGCCCGTCATAGCCGGATCGCTTGATCTCCGTCTGCACCATCTCAAACAATTCGGTGACGCGCGCTTCAATCACCATGGCGAGATCGCTGTGTTTGACCTTCATCGGCAGCCCTTCGCCGAACGGCTGCACATCGAATGTCTCGTACTGGCTGACCGCTTTCTCCTGCGCGTTGCCGTACTGCACCTTAACGGCTTCCGCCACTTCAAATGGAACGTGCATCCAGTGGGTAATATCGTTGGTGATGAGATCCCCACCCACCGCGATCACCGAAGAATGCCACACCGTCCCCTCGATAAAAATCGCCAGATCGGTCGTGCCACCGCCGATATCGACGACCACGCAGCCCATCTCGCGCTCCTGCGGGTTCAAAATCAGATCGCCGGACGCCAGCGGGTTGAGGATGAAGCGATCCGGAAAGACATGTGCGCCCTGCATCGCCTGTTCGAGGTTGGCGACGCTCGTGGTGGAGGCCGTGATGATGTGTACTTCGACTTCCAGCCGGAAGCCGTGCATCCCAATCGGACTGCGCACGTGATCGCCGCCATCCAGCGTATAGGAGCGCGGAATCACATGCAGCACTTCGCGATTATGCGGGATCGCGATCGTGCGCGCGTTTTCAATTGCCTTGTCTATGTCTTCGCCCCGGACACCCCGGCTGCCGATCAAACCGACTGCCCCGCGGCTGTTCAGCGAGGCGATATGACTCCCCGCTAAGCTCACAAACGCCTGCCGGATATCGTAACCGCTGCTCTTTTCGGCTTTATGCACGGATGCGGAAATCGCCGCAGTCAGCTGACCGATGTCGTTGACCACACCTTTTTTCATGCCACGGCTCGGTTCAATGCCGACGCCAACGATGAAAATATCGTCGGTGCGCACTTCGCCCACAATCGTGCAGATTTTTGTTGTCCCGATGTCGATTCCGACAACCAAATCACTCATATAACGTCCATTACCGTCCCACCGACACAAACGGTCGATGCGTATTTACCAGGTTGATCTCACGCGGCTCAATGCCCTGTACCGCATTGTCTGCCACAATAGCATTGTAGATCAAAATCTTCTGCTGCATATCCGACCCTACGCCTAGCCAGACTTCCCAGCCACGTGGGTCAGTGTAGCCTAGCCCTTTGTCGGGGTGATAGCGAAATGCCGCCAACTCCGGCAGCAGATCATGCAGTTGAATGGCGCTCGTCACAACCTGTGGGTCGATGCTCACGCCGATGCTGCCCTCCAGGATCGGATCGGCCTGAATACGCAGCAGGGTTTGCCGATCTTCGCGCTGGCGCATCACGCGCCCCTGCAAATCAATCCACGACATTGCGCCTGCCTGTTCCCAAACCAGCGCGGGTTCGCGTTCCTCGATGATGACCTGCACCGTATTCGGTGGAAAGCCCACCGTGACCGTCGCATTGGCGATCGTTGGCGATTCGAGCAGCTTCGCGCGAATCGTGCCGGGGTCAAGCCAGAAAACGTGCAGCCCGCTGACGGGCAGCAGCTCGTAGACTTCGTTGACCGTCATCGTCTCCAGCCCGCCGACGGCGATGCCGGTGACGTACATCGAATCCGACAGGAAGAAGAAGGCCAGCGCGCCGACCAAAATGAGAATTAACGCGCCGCTGAACAGGCGCCACGAGACGAAAACCTGCCCGCGCTTAAGCACTTGCGGGCGATCAACGCTCCCGATGACCGGGTTGCGCCAGATGGCGGGTTCGCGAGTGGAACGACGTGACATGCGGCCTCATCAACAGTGAATTAACTTACCGATGATACCACGAATCGCACAGGCGCGCGCCTGAATCCCACTTAATCCAACATTAAGGTTTCAATAGTCTTGCGTAACAAGCGGAGCAGGAATTCACGTTTCGCGAGGATGGAAACGGCGCGGAGGAGAAGTGTTATTCGTAGGGACAGCGCCTGCGCTGTCCGGAAACGACGGACGAGGCAGACCGGTAGCTCAGTAAAACAGCGCGAAGACGATTTGGGAACAGCGGATGCCATTCATGGCATCCGTACACAAGGACGGTTGTTCTCGTAGGGACGCCATTTATCGCGTCCGCAAAACCTAATCGGAGCACCTTGGCCCTACGAAAAACGCGCTTCTGAGCGTCCGCCGCTACCGCAGAAAGTGATCCTAGAACCCCTCCCCCAACGTCTCGATTTCGGTTTCGAGTTCAACGCCTGCCGCGAGCAGCACCATGCGCTGCACATACTTGATCAGCGCGAAGTAGTCGCTGGCGGTCGCGTTCCCTGTATTGATGAAGAAATTCGCGTGCACGGGTGACACCTGCGCCCCGCCGATGGTGTAGCCTTTCAGCCCCAGTGACTCGATCAGGCGTCCGGCGTAGTCGCCCGGCGGATTCTTGAAGATGCTGCCGAGACTCGCTCCCGGCGGCTGCGTGCGCTTGCGGTGTGCGATGAATTCGTCCATTTTGGCGTGGATCGCCGCCGGATCGCCTTTACGCAGATCAAGCGTCGCCATCAGCACGAGAAACCGCCGATCTGCCCGCCGCTTCAACGCCGAGGTGCGGTAGGCAAAGTCCAGATCCGCTTTGGTGAGGACTTGCAGATCGTGTTCCGCGGCGCAGATCGTCGCCGTGTGCAGGTTGCCCGCCATGTCGCCGCCGTGCGCACCCGCGTTGTTGACCACCGCCCCGCCGACCGTCCCCGGCACGCTGGCCGCCCACTCGAAGCCGCTCAAGCCGTGAGTCGCGCACTTGCGGGCGAGAATGGTCAGCGAGTAACCAGAGCTGACAATCGCCTGCGTTCCTTTGAACGCCACCTCGCTCACCTTGTTGATCACGACCAGCCCTCGAAAACCCGCGTCGGAGACCAGCACGTTTGCGCCGCCGCCCAGCACGCGCACGGGGACGTTCTGCTGCCACGCGGCTTGCAGCACATCGCTGAGTTCGCGCGTCGAGTCCCGTGCGAGGTAGACGTAATCGGCTGGCCCGCCGAGCCGCGCCGCCGTGTACTTGGCTAATGGCTCATTGAGCAGCAGCTTATCTGCATGGGGAAAAACTGAAGTATCCATAGGCAAGAAATTTTAACCACAGAGAACACGGAGAACACAGAGTAAAAGCCTCAAATGGGCTAACGCCACCAGAGGTATTTGAGCCAGATAATGAATGTGAGTATCGCCGCAGCGACAAGACTCACCACCCCGCTTACCAACATGAGAAACATCAACATAAGACCCATGCCAGGTTTAAACGCATCATCTGGCAATTCTTGGAGCGCATTGATAATCGGCATGATGAGAACCACATAACATACGACGAGACTCAGCAGCATGCTGGCTAGATAAACCCCGATCAGCCGGGCTGTTTGCAGAAGTTTAGGATGACCAGTCGTTCTCAAAGCTCATTTCCTCTGTGTTCTCTGTGCTCTCTGTGGTTAATCCTCTTTTTTCTTCTCTCTGCGGTTAACCGTTTTTACTTCAACGCCCGCTTGATCAAGTACTGCTCGCCGACTTTGGGCGCGTCGCCCGCGCTCATGATCACGATCACGGCGGGCGCGACCACCTCCGCGAGCAGCAGTTCGGTCGCCGCGTCAAGGCTGGCGACATAGCGCGCGTCGAGGTGCGGCATATCGCGCACCAGCCACGCCGAGTCCACGCCCGCGACCGGCTGTTCCCGCGCCGCATAGATCGGCGTGACAACCACGTGATCGGCCTCGCCAAAGGCGATCGCATACGCGTTCCACAGCGCCTTCGTGCGGCTGTAGGTGTGCGGCTGCCAAACCGCCCAGATCTGATGACCGGGAAAGCGACCCCGCGCCGCCTCTAAGGTCGCGCGGATCGCCGTTGGGTGATGCGCGTAATCGTCAATCACATACACGCTGTCGATCTCGCCGCGCACGTCGAAGCGCCGACCCGTTCCGCTAAATGATTCGAGCGCCCGCGCCGCATCTTCGAAAGCCACACCATACAGCATGACCGCGCGCAGCGCTGCCAGCGCATTGAGCACGTTGTGCCGACCAGGGATCGCGAGCTGTACCGTCCCTAACGGCGTCTGCCCCTCCTGCACGCTGAAGCGATAGCCCGTCTCACTCCGCTGAATGTCACTCGCCTTCAACTGGGCTGCAGGCGACTCGATGCCATAGTACGCCGTCGCCACATCGCTGATCGTTTCGCCGAGCCGCAGCGCGCCCGCATCGTCGGCACACGCGACGAGCGTACCGCTCACCAAGCCGACAAAGTGACTGAACGAGCGCAGCATATCGCCTTCGGTCGGGAAGAAATCCGGATGATCCCATTCGACATTGGTCAAAATCGCGATCTTCGGGCGCAAGCCGTGAAACATGTTCGCGTACTCGTCCGCTTCAATCACGAAAGCGTCGCCTTTGCCCGCCGCGCCATTCTGCCCGGTCGTAGAGAGTATGCCGCCGATGATGTAGCTGGGGTCGCGCCCCGTCGTGAGCAGAATATGCGTGATCATGCCGGTGGTGGTCGTTTTTCCGTGCGTCCCGGCCACGGCGATCACCGTTTTGCCCATCATCAGCGACGCGATGATGTCGCTGCGCTGGTACACGGGAATCCCCGCCGCGCGCGCCGCCGCCACTTCGACATGTGTCTCGTTGACGGCCGCCGTCACGAGCAGCGCATCTGCGCCCGTGATGTTCTCCGCGGCGTGGCCAATCTGGATCGTCACGCCTTCCTGCGCCAGCGCCGTCGTGTAGGCGCTCTCCGACCGATCCGAACCGGAGACGGTATAGCCTTGCGCCAGCAAAATGCGGGCGATGGCGGACAACCCGACGCCGCCGATCCCCACAATGTGAATATGTCCGTTTTGAGGTAACTGCTGCATCGACAACCTAACCACCTGCAATCTGGGAAAACATAAACAGCAGAAATGTAATGATACTGAGCACAATGAATATTGCGGTACATGCCAACAAGGGGAGCAGGGTGAGAACAATCTTTTTCACGAGCGGCACTTGCCCCAATCCGTAGATCGGATCAACAGCGAAATAGGTGTCGGGGCGCGCATCTACCAACCGCGAGGCGACCGCGCGCATCCCGCGTGTTTCCCTGCCCGGTGTTCGGACAGGTTAAATCAGCACCAGCACGATGATGAATAGGATGATCACTGCGACAGCCAGCAAATCGCCATTCCCGGCCGGGCCACCACCGAGCAGCACCAGCGGCAGCAGCGACCGCGCCTGATCGCTGGGCGACCCCGGTGCAGGCGCGATGATATTGGGCGCGAGTGGATACTCGTTGATGTCCATGAAGTACCACAGCGAACCCCAGATCAGGTAGCCATTGACGAACCCGAGCAGACCGCCGAGAATGCTCTCTTGCAGGTTGTCGCGGCCATCGCGCGCGCCCGGCCGCCGATCTCCATCTCCGCCGAAGATGGTGCGGTTCTGGTAGGCGAAAAACACAATCGCGATGAAAACGCCCGACTGCACCAGAAACACCTGATCGCGGCTCACGTTGACGAGCAGCGTGCCGCGAATGAGGCTGTCGAACTGGAACAGGGCGAATAAGCCCAGGACGATCCCCGCAAGCGAAATGAGTTCTTTGTTCCAACCGCGCAAAAACCCAATGATGGCGAAGAACAGCGCCAGCGTCCACAGCATCGCGGAGAGTTGAATCATGCCTCAGCCTACCTCATCTTCTGCAATAGAATCTATTCACAAACCGATCCTCTTTGTAGGGACGAGGCATGCCTCGTCCGTTTGTGCATAGATACTGGTTATTTGGCGAGATCGATTAGTTCGCGGGCGACGTTCCCCGCCCCATCCGGTACGTTGAGCGCTGCCGCCCGGTCTTTCATCGCTGCCAACTGATCGCCCGTCAGCAGGGAGCGAATGGTCGGCAGCAGGTCATTCGGCAGATCCTCATCCCGCATGAGAATCGCCGCGCCGCGTCCGCTCAAATATTCCGCGTTGACCTTCTGATAGCGCCACGCATACGGGTACGGCACGAGGATCGACGGCAGTCCAAACAGCGGATACTCGCCCAACACGCTCGCGCCCGCCCGGCTCACCGTCAAATCGGCGGCCGTCAGCGCGAGGCCAACGTCGTCATGCAGGTAAGCATACGGGTGATAGCGCCCAATCACATTCGGATGCTGCGCGCCGACTTCCGCGCCGCGCTGCTGCAATTCGTCCCAGTCGAGCGTTCCGGTCACATGAATGACCTGCACGCCCAGCGCCAGCAGATCGGGCAGCACCGCCATCAGCGCCGTGTTGATCGTGCGTGCGCCGCGACTCCCCCCCCATACCAGCAGCGTTGTGCGCGCCGGATCGAGACCGAAATGCTGAATCGCCTCGGCGCGGGACGCCTGTTTCAATGACTCACGCGTCGGGTAGCCCGTGACCACGGCCTGCCCCGCGCGAAAATACTGCTTGGATTCTTCCGCCGTCACGGCGACCCGCGTCGCAAAATGTCGCAGCATTTTGATCGCCAGCCCCGGCTCAATGTCCGGCAGATAGATCAGGCTCGGCACGCGCAGCAGCCAGCCCGCCAGTGCGATGGGCAAGCCCACCCAACCGCCCGTCAGCAAAATCACATCCGGCTTGCGCCGTGTGATCAGACTGAGCGCTTGCACCGTCCCGATCAGCAGTTGGACGACGCTGCCGAGCATCTTGATCAGGCTCACACCATGCAGCGGGCCAGCCCGCACTTCGTCGTAGTTTTCGAACGAGAGCGTCGCCTCG
>CALKIA010000503.1 GCA_937988705.1 uncultured Chloroflexota bacterium
GAATGTCGCGCGCGGCATTGGCGGCGATGTCGGCGAACGAGCGGGTCGCCTGCACATAGCTGTTGCCCTCGTCATTCCAGAAGGACTGCGCGCCAAGGTTGTAGAAGCGCAGCGCCGCCGCGAGGAGCAGAATCAGGAGGGCAATCAGCCAGAGATGTCGTCGGGTCATGGTAAAGAGTTTAACCACAGAGAACACAGAGAACACAGAGCGCAAGCATCATGACTATTTCGCGTACCATTGTTCATCGGCTTGCTTCTCGCACAGCTTAGACAGTTTCGCCGCGATTTGATCACGGGTGGTAGGCGAAACCTTATCTGCTTGTGGCAAGTTGCCGAGTTCATCACGCAGTCGTTCCAGTGTCCAGACGCGGACAGTTGGATTTTCAGTCGTGATTGGTGCATCGGGATTTGCCCACACAACTGCTTTCTCTACATACTGTGAGATCCCATCAACTTTCAAGAAGTCATTTAGTCGAAGTGCGTTCTTAGTTGCTTGCTCACTTGGACTACGATCTAGTTTGCGCCAGCCTTTTTGGGCTTGGCGCTCCCAATCCGCTCCAATATTGCGATATGTCCCGTTATAGTTTTTCACTTCGAGCGCAAACACCGCCGCAGGCCCCACTAAGACGATATCCAGATCGGCGGGATTACGTCCGGGCAAACGGACATTCAAAAACGCTGTCCAGTTTCCATCTAACACCTGCTGAATTGCGCCGACTGTGCGCTCTTCTCCTATTTGCCCAAACCGATACTGGTCGATGAGTTTGTCAAAATGTCGCATCACGCGATTCATTATCACAATTGTCACCGCAACCCCAGCGACTGCGATACCGATATAAATAGCGAGGGCGAGGACTATGTAAATGGTGGGGGTAACAGCAAGGAGTTGCGCTGCACGTTCCGTTTGCACAGCATCGGGAGGTGTAATGATATCTGCAACGGAGTTTAGGAACAGGATGAACAGTATTCCAAAGAGGAATCCGATAGCCATTCCTTGCCATGTTGCATAACGAATCTGCCGACGCTGTGAAAAGCTTCGCCCGCTGGAAATCACGTTGGCGAAAGTGCGTGCAGAGATAGCGGGCTTGGTGAAGGTCTGCGGGTTGTCGAGCAGCAATTGGGCGGCTTGTTTGAGTTGTGGATTGTACGCACTGGCCGCCGCCCAACGCAGGCGTCCTTCAGTGACAATGCCCTCATCAATCAGTTCACCCAGTGGACGTCGTTCAGGACGAACCCACAGAATTTTGCGGGCTTCGTCGATAGTCATGGCTGGTTGATTTGTGTGAAGAATCACCGATACGTCCTTTGTGGCTACAGGTGTTTCTTAAAATGCTCGGTGATCGCGTTATAGCAGGTGACGCGATTTTCCAGCTTGAGCACGTCGTGACCTTCATTCTCGAACATCAGGTAATCGACCTCTTTACCCTGGCTCCGCAGATAGTCCACCAGATCATGCGACTCGCGTTCGACCACGCGCGGATCGTTCTTGCCCTGAATCACAAGCATGGGACACGCCAGTTGATCGACATAGGTGCGCGGCGATTGCTCCATGAGCAAATCGCGGTCTTTCTCCGGGTGGCCGAGCGCCATGTAGAAGTACGGCTTCCACGTCTCCGGAATGCGATCCGAAAAAGTGAGCAGGTCGTATGGCCCGAACATATCGACGGCCGCTTTCCACAAATCCGGGTGACGGAAAGCCTGAATCAGCGTCATGTAGCCGCCATACGAGCGCCCGACCACGCCCGCCCGCGCCGGATCGACACGCGGATGATCGGCCAGCAGTTTGAGCGCGTGCACGTGATCGAGCCGATCCTGCCCGCCCCAATCCTTATCGATGCGCTTGGTGTAGCTGAGGCCGTAGCCCGTGCTGCCGCGCACGTTGGGCACGAAGACCGCGAACCCGTTCAGAGTGAGGTACTGGATCAGCGGCATGGAGAACCACGAAAAATCCGGTCGTTCCTGACTTTGCGGCCCGCCGTGAATGTAGTAGACGAGGGGACGCTTGCCCTCAAAGCCGAGCGACGGCGCAGGCAGGTACAGCCGCGCCGACACGCGCAGCCCATCATGCGAGATGAACGAGGCATCTTCGCCGGGTGACAGCACCGCAGCCGGGATGCCCAGTACCGCCTCGTCAGTGTGCCGCGTGATCGTCTGCCGATCCGCGCCGCTCACCGTGTAGAGCTGCGTGGGGGAGGTGGCGGTCGAAAACGAGAAGCTGAAGCTGTCGCTGACGGGCTCGTAATCGACACCGTGCAGCACGCCGCCCGCGAGTTCGCCTTGCCCGGCGATCACGTGCGTCAGGCGCATGGTGAGCGCCGCCTCGTCAAATTCGCCTTCATAGACCCACGACGCGCCGTCAATGTTGTAGATCAGCGAGTAGCGGTTGTCGACCACATCATCGAGATTGACGAGTTCGCCGATGCCCGTATGTTGCGCGCCTGTGACCGTCACCCGCTTGATGCCGCCGCCGGATTTTAGATCGATATAGCCGAGGCCGAAGGTGTCTTCGAACAGCGCCGTGATGAACACCAGCCCGCGTTCGGTGAAATGGGTCGCGTTGATGGCGTTGAGCGGCACATCTTCGTCCGCCGCGCGGGTGCTGATCGGGATGCCGCACAGCAGCAGCAGATCTTCTTTGCCTTTTTCCCACAGGAACAGGCAGTCATCGCCCATCGTATAGCTTTCCACCAGCGCGACCTTGTCGTGCGCCGCGTTGACGCCGATCGGTGTGATGCCGTAGGTGCTTTCGCCGAGGTAGGTCAGCGTCCCCGTCGCCAGATCCGCCTGATACGCCTTTTGCAGCGGCTGGTCGTTCAGCTCCACGTTGAAATAGGCGAGGTTGCGCTCGCTGTCACATTCGGTGCAGTGGGCGCGCGCATCCCCGAGATCGGGCAGCGCGGGTTCGGGGAAGCCACCGTCGATGGGAATCAGCATCGGCTGGTAGTTCTCGTCGCCATCCCGGTCGATCATCAACATGATCTTGCCCATCTTCGGGAACACGTAGAACGGATAGCTTTCGATCAGTTCCGGATTTTGCAGGGCAATGGTTGGCGGGAGCAGCGGCTGCGGCACGCTGCCGCCAAAACGCATGACATACAGGCTCAAGCGCCCGCTGAGGTTGCTGATGAAATAGATGTGATCGCCGATGCGCTGCGGGGAGAGAAATAGACGTGCGGACAAAAACGATTCGATTTTATACATACGCGCTGTCCTTGGTAGGGACGCGCAACGGCGCGTCCGTTTCCGATCGAGAACTGCGGACGCCCCGTTGGGCGTCCCTACGACTTCCCCCTCTCCGTTCGGAGAGGGGGTTAGGGGGTGAGGTTAGCGTTTACGCCACACATACCAAACCATAGCGCCGATTCCGGTGAGCAGCAAGGCGATTAGCGTGCCGATAACCGGAGTCCACTGCTGCGCGCGCAAATCATCGATGATGATGCTGTCGAGCAGGAACGGCGTCTCCGCCTGCAAACCGACGATCATCGGTTCGGCGTTGGGGTTGGGGATGGTTGTCTCTGTCCACGCGTCGGGTGTCCCCGTGACGCTGTATTCGGCGTAGTGATGTTCCTGTTCATTGTCGCTGTTGATGTGCAGACGTTCGCCGCGCCAGCGAATGGTCACCTGCGTACCCGTCGCGTAGAAAGTTGCCGAGGACAGCGCTAGCGCAGCGCCGAACTCGGCCGAGTCGTCCGCGACGCGCTCATACGTGCCCAGGTTGATCGCCCAGTGATCGGCTTGATGCACGCCGGGATGCAGCACGCGCGGCAGTTCAAAGTTTTGCATGGCCGCATAGACGGGCAGCGGCGTGAAATCCGGCTCGACCATACGGAAGTAGTAGAACGGCAAATTGCGCTCGGTATCGGTCGCGCGTTTGAAGAACCAGTAATTGACCACACCGAGCCACGGCCAATCGCTTTCTGCGCGGGCGTAGGCTTGCGGCATGTAGGCGGCGGCCTGCTCCTGCGTGACCGCGCCGTAGTTCTCGCGCCCGACCACGTCCGGCGACACATCCGGCGCGTTGACCGGATTCCACGCCGCCTCGCTCACCCAGATGGCTTTGTCGGCGTCGCCGTTGGCGACCATGATGTCGCGCACATAGGTGTGCCGCCCAAAGTTGAGCGTGGTCGTCCGCAAGCGCTGATCGGTCGGGCCGCTGTAGAAGCCGTAGCCCTGCACCGACATCACGTCGAAGCAGTCCGCCGCGCCCGCGTCGTACATGCGCTGCAAGTAGATGAATTCGTTCAAGTTGATAGACGAGAGGGAGTTCGTCGGCGAGAGCGCCCCGGCGATGACCACGATCTCAGAATCAACCGCTTTGAGCGCAGTATAGGTGCGACATAACAGCTCGGTGTAAGCTTCCGGGTTGACAGGCTGCGTGCCCCACTCCGGCCAGATGTTCGGCTCGTTCCAGATCTGATAGTGGTGGATGCGTCCCTGATAGCGGGTAGCGACCGTCACCGCATAGTTGACATAGTCCTGAAAATCGTCCGGCGGCGGGAACGTGTTTTCCTGCGGGTCGGCATGCGCCCAGTTGGGCACGGCGTCCAGGCGGGCAATGATCTGCACATTGTACTGCGCCGCCAGATCGACGATGTTGTCGTATTTGAGCCACGCATCGACCGGGTCGGGTGTGCCGTCGCCGTTGAGGTCGTTGCGCCGATCCGTGAAGTCGCCCCGCGCGTGAATTTCGATGTCTTCCCACGGGAACTGCTGGCGAATCCACACGAAGCCTGCGTCGGCGATCATCTGTAACTGCTGTTCGCGGCGGGCGGGTTCGACCTCCTGCTGCAAGAAGGTGTTGATGCCGAGCGGATTGACGCCCGCATAGTTGATCGGCACATGGGCGTCAGTGTTGGGCTGCGGTCGGGTGAAGTTGCCCGCCCATTCGATCAGGCCGCGCACCTGCGCGAGCGGCGCTTCCTCGCCCGTCAGGTCGTAGAAAATGCGCCACACGCGGCCACGCTGCGAGAGATCAAGGGCGAGCAGGGCGGCGAACACGATCACGAGGGTCGCCGCCACGAGGAGTAGGGTTAAACGTCGTCGTGTCATGGCGGCGCATTATAGCGCGGGATGCGGAACGCCCCCAAGCACGTCTACTCAATTCCCAACTTGAAGCGATCCCCCGTGGGAATGAGCACCCCTGTTGTGATCCAGTTGTTGAGGAAGGCCCACAGCGCCAACCGATCCGGTGGGATCGTGCTCTCAACGATGGGCTGGAGCACTTGACGATCGATCTCGGGCACATGGAATTCCTTCATCAACGCGACCCAGCACCCATCCGGAGTCAGGGCCGCGCCGACGGCCACAATTGGGCTGCGGTTGATATAGAGCATGCCCCCGTCGTAACGCTGCTGTTCGTGATTGGGGCTAAAGCTCATCATCCAGTCTTGGAGAACATGCCAGTTTGAGTCTTGTCCGGTTTGGACAGATGCGCCGCAGTAAAACCCGGCGAAATCGTAGAGCGTGCGCAGCACCAGATTGAGCGTATCGAGATGCGGATCGATGAACGCTTGCTGAACCTTCAGACGGGCGAGATCGGCGGTCGCATCAAAGTTATTCGGCACGACGAAGCGCAAGTCCGGCGGGAGGAGCGGGCGCACAAGTTCGAAGGAGACGAAGTTCGGATTACTGGATGGCGGCTGTCCAGGCACGTGCTTGGACTGCCATTCCGCGAGGAACGCCTCGGTGGCGCGGACAATGGCAGTGGCTCCCGCAAAGTCATTGAGGCCGAGCGCGCACCAGAACAGGCTTGTCCAGGTGTCGAATACCAGACTGATCGGGATGGTGACGTTGGCAGCGGCGCTGAACTGGAAGACGCCACTAAACGCGGCGCGCGCCGCGGCAAAATCATTTTGCTGGGCGAGCTGCTGGCCAGCGTCAAGCCGGCGGTTAAGTTCGGCGAAGAATTTCGGATCGGGTCGTTGGGACATGATGCTTCTACTCCGGGTTGCGCTTCATAAACGCATTGTAGCTCCTAACCCAGCAGCGGAGTGAAAAGTAATGGGTTATTGGGGCATGGGGCACAACATAGCGGGGGATCGCAGCGTACTCCGGATTGATTTTATGGAACGCGCACCGACGACTGCACGTTTCCTTCAGCGTCATACAGTGTGACGATATCACCCGTTTGCCATAGAGCGTGGGTGAGTCCCCAGAAGATCGTTGTGGGTGTATTTAATCCTGGCAGCGTGTACAGGGTAATCTGCCCGCTGCTAAACAGGCGCAGGCTGTCAAAGGTGTAGACGTTGTCTTCCCCATCAGTCAATGTCCACCCGGTGAGATCGATGATTGCACCCATGTTTTGGAGGACGATGCCTTCCGCACTGATATCATTCGCCCCCACAATGTTAGTGATCGCAACTTGGGCATTAAGCGCGGTTGGCAAGAGGGTGTTGAGCATCCTCGATTCGGCTGCTAGTGTTGGACTGGCCGCATTCAGTGCCGGATTCACAGTTGAACTGGCCGGTACAGGGGAAGCTTCCGGTGGAGGCGTGGTGGAAGGCGCAGTTGTTGGTTGCGGCGTGATCAGGAGGAACGCGGCTTGAGTTTCAGTTTGGATAACCCCGAGTTGACCGCCGTTGTTGGCAGAGAGCGCGATCAAGCTGATAACCACCATCAACGTGACTATTCCTGCACCTGCAAACGGAAGCATGCGCTTCAAAGGCCGTACCGGACTGCCTCCAATCGGCGGCGTTATAGTCCGCGTTGATACTGGTGGGTTGGCAATATCCTGACCGAAGGTCGGCTTGCGTGCAACGCCGCTAGCTTCAAGTTGGCCCAAAAAACTTTCCGGCGGAATTTTCTCGCCGCGCACATCGATGTACTGCACATTGGAGTAGAAAGGGAAGTTTTCGCCGTCGAGCAGAACGGGGAACTGCCGCTTTTTCAGGCGATCCGCATAATGGTATTCACGCTGAACCCATTCGCTGTCGTAGGCGTCGAGCGTCATGATAATAATAAAAGCGCCGCAGATCTCAATCGCTTTAAATATTTCACGTTCCCAATGGGATCCTAGGTTAATGCGGTCGTCAATCCAGACATCAAACCCGTTAGCAATGAGATGATCAGCTAATTTACGGGCGTAATTTCGGCTACTGTTTTTGTGGTACGAAATAAAAACGTGCGCCATGCGATCCCCCAATGCAGTCTTGCCTATTCTAGCGCAGACACAGGGCAGATCGTAAGCGCCGTCCCAATGTGTATAACCTCTCACCGGTCTGTAATTTGATCGCACCTTAATTTCAAGTATAATAAAGGTAATCTGTGAATACAGGCAGGAGTGTTCAGCATGTTTGGAAGCAAACGCAACGACACGATTCAGGACAAGGCCGAAGACATCCTCGACGATGCGGGCAAGAGCATCAGCGAATTCGGGCGCGAAGCCCGGCACAAAGCCAATGGCGCGAAAAAAGACATGGTCAAGACCCTGCACAGTGCCGCGCATACCATCCGCAAGGAAGCGCGTGAAGCCAATACCAGCCGCGACGTGCGCGACCACGCGGATAACGTCGCCAAGGGTTTTGAGCGAGCGGCCAGCTACCTCAACAAGCATTCGTATGAAGATATCGGCGAAGATGTGACCGAAGGCGTCAAGGCGAACCCGTGGCGCACGCTGGCGATCATTTTCGTCATCGGCTTGATCGTGGGTCTGATTCTGCGCGGTGATGACAAGCAGGATTTCGCCACACATGCCACGGACAACTATCGCCGGCCATAGCTACAGCGATCAGGTGTACGCCGCATTCCCCCGCTCCCACCCAAGCGAGGAGCGGGGAGAAAAGCCTGTTTTTGCTGGCTCCCTGAATTCGGAGCGGGGTCGGGGGCTAACAGGGGTAGGTTGTTCATGGTAGGGACGAGACCTGTCTCGCCCGCTCGTTAGGTCAATGAGATTCAAGGACGAGGCATGCCTCGTCCCTACAGGTTGCTCGTTCTGAG
>CALKIA010000504.1 GCA_937988705.1 uncultured Chloroflexota bacterium
CCTATGCGGAATTCAACCGCCGCGTGAATCGGGTGGCGCACGGTTTGCTGCGCGCCGGGTTGCGCCAAGGTGATAAAGTCGCCACGATTTTGCCGAACACGCTTGAACTGCTGGAAATTTACTGGGCGGCGGCGAAGATTGGCGCGGTCGTCGTGCCGCTGAGCAACTTGCTGCGCGGACAGGGTTTGGCGCGTCTGCTCAACGATTCGGATACGGCGCTGGTAGTCACAGATCGTGCGTTTGTCGAGCATCTTGAGCCGCTGCGGGCGGAGCTTCCGCAAATTGGGTCGACCCGCTGGTACCTGATTGATGCTGACGAAGTTCCCGGCTACCGTCACTACCGCGAACTCGTGACTGATGTGTCTGACGCGAACCCGACCGGGATCGTCATTCACCCCGATGATCCGTATAACATCATCTACAGCAGCGGCACAACCGGACTCCCTAAGGGCATCGTACTGACGCACCGCATCCGCGTGTTGTACGGGCTGGTGTTTGGTGCGGCGTACCGCATCACGCCGGAAAGCGTCATTCTGCACACCGGGTCGATCATCTTCAACGGCTCGTTTCTGACGTTCATGCCCGCGTTCTACATGGGCGCGACCTACATCCTGCATCATCACTTTGAGGTCGGCTCGACTATTCGCACGATTCAGCGCGAGCGCGTGACGCATATCAAGATGGTGCCGGCGCAGATTGTCCAACTGCTGCAATCGGCCAATTTCAACGAGGAAACCCTTGGTTCATTGGAAATGCTCGGTTCGGTTGGCGCGCCGCTGCACCTGCCGCATAAAGCACTGCTGCAAGCTAAGCTCCCCGGTCGCTTGATCGAGCTCTACGGACTCACGGAAGGCTTCATGACCATCCTCGACAAGTACGATCTGGATCGCAAGTTGGGATCGGTCGGCGTACCACCGCCGCTCATGGAACTGCGGATCGTGGATGATCAAGGCGTAGATGTGCCGCCGGGCACGGTCGGCGAGATCGTCGGCAATGGGCCGCTGCTCATGGCGGGTTACTACAAACGTCCGGATTTGACCGCGCAAGCGATCCGCGACGGGTGGTTGTTCAGCGGCGACCTCGGCTATGTGGATGCTGATGGCTTCCTCTATCTGGTGGATCGCAAGAAAGACCTGATCATCTCCGGCGGGGTGAACGTGTACCCCCGCGACATTGAAGACATCATCTTGCAGCACGATGCCGTCGCGGAGGCCGCCGTGATCGGCGTACCCGACGATAAATGGGGCGAATGTCCGATCGCGCTGGTGCGGTTGAAAGGGGAGATTGCCCCCAGCTTGCTCATGGAGTGGATAAACGCGCGCGTTGAGGCGCGCTACCAGCGCGTGCGGGAAGTTTTGGTGCTGACTGAGTTCCCGCGTAACGCAGCGGGCAAGACGCTCAAGCGCGTGCTGCGGGCTGACTATCTGAGCGCACAATCTGAATAAGTCCATTCCGCTTGCGTGGTGGGGCGAAACCCGCATAAGATGACGCTCGTCACAGTGTGTTGTAAGGAACATCAAGATGAGCATCAGGCGGATCCCCATCCACTACGGTTGGATCATTGTTGGCGTCACCTTCCTGACTTTGTTGTTCGCGGCGGGCGTGCGCACGATTCCCAGCGTTATCATCAAGCCACTGGAAGCAGAATTCGGCTGGGACCGTTCGACGGTGTCCTTCGCGGTGGCGATCAGCCTATTCGCCTATGGCTTTGGTGGTCCGATTGCCGGAGCACTGGTGGACCGCTTCGGCCCGCGCCGCGTGATGGCGTCCGGCCTCGCGTTGATCACCTTCGGCCTGATCCCGATCATGGGGATGCAAAATATCTGGGTATTCAATCTGTTCTGGGGTTTGGTCGTTGGCATTGGCACGGGGATGATCGCCAACGTGCTTGGTGCGACGATTGCTAACCGCTGGTTCAACACACGCCGAGGTCTTGTCCTCGGTTTGATGGGGGCATCGGCGGCGGCAGGGCAGTTGATCTTCGTGCCGGGTGCGATTGCGCTGGCCACCAATTCCGGCTGGCGGACGGTGATCGGCACGATTGCGGTGGGCGTCGGCGCCATGATCATCCCGGTCATCCTGCTAATGCGCGATCGTCCGTCCGATATCGGCGTTGAACCGGTTGGGGGTCGCGCTGTGACTTCGACGGGAGCAGCAGTGGTAGAGGCGTCAACGCCGCTGCGTGAAGCGATCAAAACGCGTGACTTCTGGCTGCTGGCACTGAGCTTCTTCGTGTGCGGTTACACGACCAATGGCTTGATCGGTACGCACTTGCTGCCCCATACCGTGGAGCATGGCTTCATCGAGGTGGAGACGGCGGCGGCGCTCAGCCTGATGGGGTTAATGAACATTGTCGGGACGCTCGCCTCCGGTTGGTTGACTGATCGCTACGATAACCGTAAGCTGCTGGCAACCTACTACGGACTGCGCGCGCTGTCGCTGGTGGCGCTGCCGTTCATCGTGGAAATCCGCGATCTGTACCTGTTCGCATTGGTCTATGGTCTCGACTGGGTCGCGACCGTGCCGCCCACCGTCAACTTAACCGCGCGGCGCTTTGGCCGGGGATCGCTCGGCTCGATCTATGGGTGGATTTTCTGTTCGCACATGATCGGCGCGGGGATTGCGGCGCAAGCGGGCGGTATCTTCCGCGATTCGCTGGGTGACTATCATTTGATCTTTCTGTCGGCGGCCGTCTTTGGTTTCATCGCTGCCGCGCTGTCGCTCAGTATTTCCACGCGGCGCGCTGTGGCGCCTGCCGCCGCGGGAGTATAAGGTTTATCTCATTGGATGCGCGAGTCACATGACAGTCTATGTTTGTGTAAGTTGCCCCACTCTTTAAGGTTAACCGAAACGTTTCGGTAAAATACTGGTCATTTGGGCTGGTCAGTTAGGTTAATCGAAAGACGGAACACAAACCCGTCTTTTGTGTGTTTGCAACCGAGCCGTAAAACTTTATACTGGTTTCACTGATCTGAACTTTTCAGGTGCGTTATGTCTTTACATTCTGATGTGAGTTCCGCACACCCGCGTGCGCTTGCGCTCAATGCGTCTAGCAGTCCGATTCGGGTGTTGGTTGTGGACGACCATCATCTCGTTCGGCAGGGCTATGTGTTTTTCCTCAGCCACTGTCCCGATATCGAGGTCGTGGACGAAGCGCGCAACGGTTTAGAAGCGATCGCGGCTTGTCGCCGGACACAACCCGATGTTGTCCTAATGGATGTCATCATGCCGCTGATGAATGGCATTCAAGCCACCCGGGCGATTCACAGTACTCAGCCGGAGGTGAATATCATTGCGCTGACCGGCTTCAATGATGAAGAACTCGCTGCCGAAGCGATTCAGGCGGGGGCGATCACTTGCTTGAGCAAGCAGACGGAACTGCGCGAACTGCTGGACGTGATTCGGTCGGCCGCTCGGGTTGAACGCTGTCAGCCGACAGATCAACAGTGACGAATGCGTTATCTCTCTCTGTCGGAACTCATTTACATCAACGGAACGCTGCTCAATAATCCCCACATCACCAGTGGGAAACGGCACGTGCGCGATATCGACCTGCTTGAAGCGGCCGTGCAGCGACCAGCGGCCAGCGCCTTCGGGCAGGATGCCTACCCGACACTCCGCGAGAAAACGGCTGCGCTGTTGCATTCAATTGCGCGTAATCATCCCTTTGCCGATGGCAACAAGCGCACGGCTACGGTTGGCGCGATCTTCATGCTCGCTGTCAACGGTGAGCGGGTGATTTGGCAACCGGAAGCAGCGCTGACGACGATTCTCCACGTGGCCGAAGGTGTTGTGCATGTGCCGGAACTTGCTGCGTGGTTTCCACTTGAGGTGCAGCCTGCTTCTATGTTGCCCGATGCCGACGCCGATATGCGCCATATCGCCCGAATCATTGAGGAACAGCGGTGGCTGTTAGATGAACTTGAACGACGATAAGCCGGTGCTATACCTGACGGCTTCGGACATTTACAACATCAACGACACCATCACCGAAGGTCATACCTTTGTGCGGGACGTGCATCTACTCAATTCGGCGGTGCAGCGTCCCAAACTCGTGCTGTTCGGTGAAGCGCAGTTCCCCACCTTGGTCGACAAAGCCGCCAGTCTGCTGCACTCACTGGCCTATCATCATTTGTTCGCCGACGCTAACAAGCGTACCGCCATGTATGCGCTGATTATGTTTCTAGAGAAGAACGGGTATCAACTGGAATGGGACGAGGCCGGGCAGTATCTGTTCATATTGGAGATTGCGCAGGGGAAACACGACATTCCTGCGATTGCTTCATGGTTAGCGCCGCTGATTCGTCTACGCACCTCGACCGATCAACCGCCGATGTAATACATCTCGACCTTCTTGTTGCCCGTCGTCTGCTCGGTGCGAATTTCGGAGTAGCGGTCGGTACGCTTCTTCCACACGCCTGCCAGGAGCGCCGCGAGTTCGTCATCCGTCGCCCCTGCACGCAGGGGGTCGCGCAGGCTCACCCCGCGCAGTGCAAACAAGCAGGTGTAGATGCTGCCATCCGCCGACAAGCGCAACCGGGTACAAGTCCCGCAGAACGGCTGGGTCACCGAAGCGATCACACCGATCTCGCCGCCGCCATCGCGGTAGCGATGCCGTTCCGCCACTTCGCCGAAGTAGTTGCTTTCCAACGGTTCGAGCGGCAGTTCGGCGTCAATGCGCTGGATGATCTCTTTGGCCGGGACGACCTGATCCAGTTTCCAGCCATTGCGCGTCCCCACGTCCATGAACTCGATGAAGCGCAGGATGTAGCCGTTGTCTTTGCAGAAGCGAGCCAGATCGACGATCGTGTGGTCGTTGACACCGCGCTGCACGACGGCGTTGATCTTGATCGGCATGAGGCCAGCGCGCTCGGCCGCGCGAATCCCGGCGAGGACGGGCGCCACATCGGCTTTGCCGCCATTCATCTTCAGGAAGACGTCATTGTCGAGGCTATCGAGGCTGACGGTAACGCGCGCCAAACCAGCATCTCTGAGCGGCTGCGCGACTTTTTCCAGCAAGAAGCCGTTGGTGGTCATCGCGACATCTTCGACGCCGCTGATCTGGGTCAACTGCGCCACCAGCTCGACGATATCGCGGCGGACCAACGGTTCGCCCCCCGTGATGCGCAGCTTAACGACGCCGAGACTCACCGCAATGCGGGCCAGACGGGTAATTTCTTCGTACCGCAGGACCTGGTCATGGGAAAGAAATTGAAAAGTATCGTGAAATACGTCTGCGGGCATACAGTAGGCACAGCGGAAATTACAGCGGTCGGTCACTGAGATACGCAGGTCACGCAATGGGCGCTTAAACTGATCAACAGGCTGAGTCATCAGTACATATCCAAGAAATTACGGTTGGTCGAAATTCTGCACGTTTGTTCGCATAACTGCCACTATAATGCGCCCGAACACGCGTTTCGTCAAGCACCGCTTAGCACCAATCACCGGTATCCTAGCAAGAAAGATAAAGAATTGTTACAATGACATATGCTAGATTCAGGCGCATTCCGCAGGATTGTTGCCATTGTCATCGCTCTGCCGTTACTCCAAAGGATACATCGGGCATGAAAAGAATTGTCATCGCACTCTTTCTCCTCAGCGTAGGCGTCTTTCCTTTGCTCATTCACGCACAGAATGAACTTGCGGCTACGCTCGAAGTGTTGGA
>CALKIA010000505.1 GCA_937988705.1 uncultured Chloroflexota bacterium
GCCGTAGCTTCGAAGGAGTTGTACGAAAAATGCCTAATTATCTTTCCCCTGGCGTATATATGGAAGAAGTCGACCGTGGGACAAAACCCATTGAGTCGGTCGGGACAGCCGTCGCTGCCTTCATTGGTTATACCGAACGTGCCACTGACACGAAGAACGGCGAGAGCGTTTCGCTGCTCGGCAAACCCACCCTTGTGACCAACTGGAGCCAATATACGCAGAAGTTCGGCGGTTTTGTCGCCGGTGCGTATACTCCGGATTCGGTTTACGGATATTTCGCGAACGGCGGGACGATCTGCTACGTCGTCAGCGTGCGGACGCTGGGCACGTCGGATGATCCTAGCCTGAGCGTTCCTGCGAAAGTTTCTGTGCAGGCTGAGGGCGATAAAGCGGCCAAATTGCTCGAATTCACCGCCAAACAAGGCGGCCCGGTGGGCAATGGGATCGAAGTCGAACTTAAGCCCGCGGCGGCAGCGCCGTCCGGCGCTGGTGACAGCGAAACCGAAGGTAGCAAGAAGGCTGCTCCCGCTGCTGCGCCCGAGTTCACCGTGAATGTCAAGGTGGGCGGACAGGTGCGTGAGTCGTTCCCCGGTTTGACCACCGCCAAGGGCGAAAAGAACGTCGTCACCGTACTGCAAACGCAGTCCAGCCTGATCAACGCGGTCATGGTCGGCAAAGCCGAACTCGCGCCGGTCGGCGGCACCTATGCGCTGGCGGGTGGTGAGGTCAAGACCAAGGCGATTTCGCTGAGCGACTACAAAGGCAGCGTGACCGAACGTAAGGGCTTGGGTGGACTGGAAGCGCTCGACGATGTCACGATGATCTGCGCGCCAGACTTGATGGCGAGCTATCAGGCGGGCGAAATCGACATGAAGGGCGTGCAGGCCGTGCAGCAGTCGTTGATCGACTACTGCGAACTCGTGCGCTACTGCTTCGCCATCCTCGATGCGCCGCCCGCGTTGATGCCGCAGGAAGTCAAAGAATGGCGGATGCAGGTCAACTATGACAGCACCCGCGCGGCGCTGTACTATCCGTGGGTCGAAGTGGCGGATATGACGGGCGGCAAAGGTCGCACGCGCATGGTGCCGCCGTCCGGGCACATGGCGGGCATTTACGCCCGTGTCGATGGTTCACGCGGCGTGCACAAAGCCCCCGGCAATGAAATCGTGCGCACGGCGCTCGGCCTCGAAGTGCAGGTAACCAAGGGCGAGCACGATTTGCTCAACCCCATCGGTGTGAACGTCATTCGCTCGTTCCCCGGTCGCGGCATCCGCGTGTGGGGCGCACGTACCCTCAGCAGTGATCCGGCCTGGCGTTACATCAACGTGCGCCGCCTGTTCAACATGATCGAAGAGAGCATCGAACGCGGTACGCAGTGGGTCGTGTTTGAACCGAACGATCAATTCCTGTGGGGTCGCGTCCGGCGCGATGTGCGCGCCTTCCTGAGCACCGTGTGGCGCACGGGCGCGTTGTTCGGCAATGCGCCGGATGATGCCTTCTATGTGAAGTGCGATGCCGAAACTAACCCGCCCGAACTGCGCGATCTCGGTCAGATGGTTGTCGAAATCGGGATTTCACCGGTCAAGCCCGCAGAATTCGTCATCTTCCGTATCAGCCAGTGGACGCCTGAGAGCTAATCCACGTCTATGCATGAAGGAGTAATACCATGCCTTTAGTCACTCAAGACACCTTAACCGGTGATCCGTTTGTAAGTTACAATTTCAGCCTTGACCTCGGGGGGAAAGCAACCGGGTACTTCACTGAAGTCAGCGGTCTTGGATCCGAAACGGAAGTGTCGGAACACAAGATCACTGCTCAAGGGGACAAAGAAGCCGTTCGCAAGGTGCCGGGGCGGCTGAAGTGGGGTGACATCACCCTGAAGCGCGGCCTTACCTCCAATATGGATATTTGGAACTGGCGTAAAGCGGTCGAGGATGGCCATGTAGACCAGGCGCGAGTGAACGGTTCCATTCTGATGTACGACAATGTTGGCACGCTCGTGGCGCAGTGGGATTTTGTCAGAGCGTGGCCGTCGAAAATGAGTGGCCCTTCGCTGAATACGGACTCCAGTGCCGTGGGCATCGAAGAAGTCACGATTGTTCACGAAGGTATTGCGCGCGTCCTCTAAATGTAATGTGAGAGAGTGGATCAGCATGCTGCAGACGGAGTTCAGTTTCGTTTTGCCGAAAGGCTATATCGACGACAACGGGGTTGTGCATACCGAAGGGATGATGCGCCTGGCGACGGCGATGGACGAAATTGCCCCGCTGCGTGATCCGCGTGTTCGCAACAATGAAGCTTATCTGGTGGTGATCCTGCTCGCGCAGGTCATCACCAGACTGGGAACGCTGCCCCGGGTGACGCCCGCGCTGGTCGAGCGGTTTTTCGCGGCGGACATCGCTTATTTGCAGGATTTCTACCGCCAGATCAATGATGCGGATGCTCGGACGGAAACGGCGGTGTGCCCGAACTGCGGTCATGAATTCGAGGTGGAATTCCCGCTGTTGGGGGAATTGTAAGCTACCCCGTCGCTCGCTTGCGCGAGGAGGTAGCTTTTCTAGCGATGGGTTTAGGCTGGAAGCACGACGATATTCTGGCATTGACTCATTGTGAACGACAGGAATGGGTGCGGGTCGTGAACCAGATTCGTGCCCGGCAAGCGAAGACGACAGGCTAAACGGAATGCCAGACGCTCAGCAGACCAAAAAGACCAAGCAGAACCTAAGCAAGGATGAGGATTACCAGAAACTTGTCCAGCGTTTGAGCGAGCGCGTGTGGCAGTTGTGGATGGTTGAACTTCGTCATGATCAGGAGCGTCGCGGACAGCGGCGGAGATAGCAGATGCTCAATTTCAATGACGTAGCGTTCAATGGTTTTCGGTTCATGGTGATGATCGAGGGGATTTATAACCTCGTCTTCACCGAGTTCCGTTTGCCGAGTCTTCAGGTGGATGTGGAGAAGATTCAAGAAGGTGGACAGAACGCCTATATCCACCAGCTCCCGGTGCGCGTTAATGTGGGCACGGTCACGCTGCGGCATGGCCTGACTCGTGATATGAGCTTGCTGAACTGGTATCTCGACGTGATGAAAGGCGATCTCGAAAAGGCGTACCGGCAGGTGACTGTGGTGCTGGTCGACTCGACCACGATCCCCGTGGTGATCTGGAATTTCCGCAACGCCTATCCGGTCAAGTGGAGTGGGCCGAGTCTGAAATCTGACAGCAGCGAAATCGCGATTGAAGAGATTGAATTCGTCTATCACGGGTTTGAGGTCGAACTCAACCCGCAGCAGTATCTTGCGCAGTCTTAGCACCGGAATGGTCGCGGTATGAAGCGCAGCGGACAGTATCAACCCCTCGGGATGCGGATGCGGGACTTCGGGCGGAGCATCATGCGCCACTATGTCCCGAAGCAGCAGTTCCCTTCACGCGAGGAGCCACCGCCGCCCGCGTGGCAGCAGGACGCGGCAACTCCGCTCCTGTGGGAAGAGGCGTCACTGCCCGCCGCTGAATCTGTTTCGGATTTTGTTCCAGAAACACCGGTTGCGCCTACCGTATCGTCTACGCCTGCTGTTCCAACGCCCGCCCCCGCAGCACCGACTGTCCAGCGCGAAAGTGCTGCACCGCCTCCCGCACCAAAAGGTAATTCGAAATTTCCCGCTTCGCTGCTCAAATTGCTCGAGAATGATCGTAAACGGGAAGCGGAACGGGAGCAGATCCGTGAAGAACGGTTGGCGAAATTCAACGAACAATTGACCGACTCCGACCCCGAGAAAGCCGCCAAGCTCCAGCGGCGGCGGGGGAAAATGTCGGTCAACTATGTCGATACCAAGCCGCTCGCTCACGGCGAGGAACCCGTCCAGCGCCAAACTGAATCAGTGCCCCGTGTCGCTGAGACGGACACCCCGGCGACTGATGAATCGGTCGAGCCATCCGTAGCCGCACCGGAAGCGACTGATGGCGGCCAGACGCCCGAAACTGGCACGGGAACAACATCCGACACGCCTGTAGTCGACTCGATTCAGCGCTCCGCCAGTGAACAGATGAGCAGTGCAGCACCGGAATTTGCGCCACCCGTTCCCGTGACTGGGGTAGAAACGCCCGTCGAAGTGCCCCCGGCGCGTGATCTGCTGGTGGCGCGTGAACCTGCGGCCACGCCTGCTCCCGCGGATCCAGCGTCTGCGGAAACTCTCGCTATCCGGACTCCTCGCGATGCAGGCGGCGAACTGGTCGTTCCGCCGATCACGGCAACAGTTCAGCGCGTCCCGGTTGATCGATCTCTCGCCCCACAAGCGCCTATCGATCATGCGGCTGCGTCTCCGATTCCGCCGCTGATTGTGGCTCAAAGTGACCAGCCTGCGCCCCTGCATGAGGCGACCAGTGTCTCCTCAGCGCCTACGGTACCTGATCAAGTGCAGCGCGCAACTCCCGTCGAAGTGGAGCCGATTGATCAGCCTGAGATCGTGCTGCCGTCGAGCGGCGCTGCGCCGTCCATGCCGTTAAGCACAGCCCCTGTGGTCAGCGAAACCGTGATGCAGCAAGAGATTCTACCGCCTGCCGATGTGCCAGCGGCGTATGAGCAACTGCCGCCCGTCGTTCAGGCGCAAAATCCGACAAAGGTGGCGGCAGCGCCTGAAGCACAGATGGCCATGCCGCCGCCGAATGTGGCCGACACCGCGCCACCGTCGATCGAATTGGTTGTGCCGTCGGTGGGTGGTGTTCCGAGTGAAGTGCCGACCCAACCGGATGGGCCGAAGACGACGATTTTTGCGCCGACCAGCACAGTGCCGACGCCGGAACTAGCCGAAATTGCGCCGCCATCGGTAGAATCCGCTGTGCCGTCGGTAAATGTTGCGCCGAGTGAACCCGTTGCCCAGCGCGAAACGCTGACTCAAACTGACATTCCAGTGCCAATCAGCTCTACGCCAACTCAAACGAACATGTCAGCGCCGACGCCGGATGTAGCAGACCCTGCGCCGCCATCCGTCGAAAC
>CALKIA010000506.1 GCA_937988705.1 uncultured Chloroflexota bacterium
CACCCGGTGTGATTTTCAGCGCTAAACGCGATCAGCTACTTGATGGCGATGCCGGCGATGTGCGGCGAATAGACGGGTACAGGCATGCGGAAGTGCTCGATCTGAACCTCTTTGAATCCAGCCTGCTCGATGGTTATCCATGTTTCACGATCCAGCGTGCAGCCATCTCCAGCGGCTCTCCACAGCGGCTTAATGATCCCCTGTACGAAGCGCAGCCCTGACGGGTGCGGTGCGGCCACATGTTCCATAAAAACGTATTGCCCACCGGGTTTGAGTATCCGCCGCACTTCGCGCAGCACTTGGGCTGGGTCCGCGACGGAACACAGAACGAACGTGCCGACGACCGCATCGACACTCGCGTCGGCGGCCGGGATCTGTTCCGCATAGCCGGCGCGCACGTGCACATCCATATCCAACTGCCGAGCACGTTCCTCAAGATAAGGAAACATCGCCGGATTCGGCTCAAGCCCGGACCAGCGCACATCACGGGCATAATAAGCGAGGTTCGCCCCGGTACCGGGGCCAATTTCGAACACAGCGCCGCTCAATCCGCCGAGCAGCGTGCGTTTGCGGACATCGTACTGTGGGCGGGCGATCGCGCTGTCAGCCGCCAACAAGCGCGCGAATTGTCGTTTAGACCAACTCGCACGCTTGCCTAGGGGATCACTTGATTCGGGGTTCATCCGAGCAAGGCTGCGGGCAGCGTCAGGCCCGAGCCGTCGCGCTGTGCGCGATCATCGCCTTGACGGCGCGCATCAATTCCTCAACAGCGACGGGTTTACCGAGGAAAATATCCGCGCCTGCTTCCAGCGCCTTCCCCATCTGATAGCCCGCTGTGGCACCCGACACGACCAACACGGGGATTTTGGTCGTCGTTGGCTGACGACGCAGGAAACGCACCAGATCGAAGCCATCCATATCGGGCAGCATCAAATCCATCACAATCGCATCAATGGTCGTTGAGCTCAGCGTATTCAGCGCGTGCGTCGCGTTTTCGACTACCGTCACGCGGTAGCCCTGCATATCCATGGCGAGGCGGAAGACATTGCCCACGTCCTTATCATCTTGGACGACGAGCACATGCTTCCCCAGCCCATTGAGCGGGTTCGTTTCCAGAATGATGGGTGGTACAGGCTGCGTATGCGCCGGAATCACTGCGAAAAAGACCTGTAACCGCAGGCGACCGAGCGAAATCTCATCACCATGCCGCAGCCGGTATTCGGTCGGCGGAGCGCACACGACCTCATTAATGCGGGTACCGTTGGTGCTGTACAAATCCTGCAGCATCAACTTATCGTCGCGCATCACAATCGTCGCGTGTTTGCGCGAGACCCCCTTGCCAAAAGCATCGCAGGGTGTCAAATCCACTTCCGGCGTGAAGCCAGTCACAGCATCAGCGCGTCCAAGGATCATACGGTCTTTGACCTGAACCTGTAAGGTGATCGGCGTGCCCACAGCACGAAATTCGATGACCCAGGGTAGCGAATTATCAAGTGGACCGGTTTTGGCGAGCATCTGGGTAGGATGAGCATATACCGCAGGCTCCAAGTGACGTGTCTGGAACCTCATCGAGTCCTCATCTACGTTCATATCGTGGCTACTCCCGGTGAATCTTTGATTACTTTTACAATCTTCAATCAACTATAGCGTATCAGCAAATGGGAAAAGTGTAATGCATCATTTTTGTAAGCAGAACATTTTGAGAGAAGAATTGCCCGGAATCAAAAACGACAACCTTAAGGTTGTCGTCTTTAACATTTCGTCGCTGGGGGCTACAGGTTGACTCGGCGTCCAAAGATCAACGACACAACAAACAGAATCAGGAATACCACGAACAGGATCTGTGCGATCCCCGCCGCCGTCCCCGCAACGCCCGTGAAACCCAGGAACGCCGCGATCAACGCAATCACGAGGAAGATAATCGCCCAACTTAACATCGTTATTGCTCCTCTCCTCAGTCTTTCGCTCTCAGGAAATCACTGACGTGAGAGCTAAGTTACAGTCAGTATATCTTTATTTTTATTGAAATGATGCGATTGAGGTGATGCTCTAATGCGTTCTTAACCATAAGTGTAATATAAAAAGTCATCCCACAGTCCCGTGGAGAACTCTCGGCTTGGGGGTATACTCAGCTTTAGCACGTGAAATGAAAGGAGTAGAGTATTTTGACTCTTCGACGCTTCACCTTATTTATGGTCATCACCACCCTCATGCTGGCGGCGTTCTCGCTGGTTCAAGCCCAAGACGACCAACCAGTTATCGCTCCAGTGGCGTGTGCCGAACCCGGTACGCTCACCATGTGGGTGTGGGATGAAAACTGGGCCGAGATCATCGGCAGCGCGATTGAAGAATGGACGACTGACTACTGCCCCGGCGCAGAAGTCGACTTGCAGGTCCAACCGTGGCAGCAGTACTGGGATCTATTGCGCACCAACGCGGCGGGCGGTGAACTCCCCGACGTGTTCAACATGTCGCAGGATCGTTTCTTCTTTTATGCCAGCAACGATGCTCTCCTCAATCTCCAACCCTATTTAGATGAATTTGGCGTTGATGCCTCGGTGTGGGGCACGGGCATGATCGATCCGTACCGCTGGGGCGATAAACGCGATCTCTACGCTGCTCCGGTCAACTGGGACACCATCGCCATTTACTACAATCAAGATTTGTTCGATGCCGCGGGCATCGACTATCCGACAGCCGACTGGACGTGGGACGACTTCGCCGAAACCGCCCGCGCGTTGACCGATCCCGCCGCCGATGTGTACGGGGCGGCGGTCTACAGCGAATATCAGGCGGGCTATCCGAACTGGATCGCGGCGACGGGCATTCCGCCCATCGTCGGCGCGGCTCGGACGCAGTGTACGCTGCGCGAACGCCAGAGTCTCGAGGCGCTCAACTTCCTCAAGGGGCTCTATGATGAAGGTGTCATGCCGAGCGTGTCCATCATGGGTGGCGCGTCAGCCGATGACGCGTTCAATTACTGGTTGGCGAGTCGTGTGGCGCTGGTACAGGCGGGATCATGGAAGCTGCCCGCCGCTTTTGAGCAGGCGACCTTCAACTGGGACGTGGTGCAAATGCCGCGCTATCCTGAAAATGGCCGTACCCGCTCGATTCTGCACTCGGTCGGCTACGTCGCCGCCGCTAACACGGACACCCCGGCTCTCGCCGCCAACCTGATCACGTTCCTGGCGAGTGATGCGGGTCAGCAGTACTTCGCGGAAGCGGGCGGCGTCGCCCCCGCTGATCCGGCCCTGCAGGACGAATGGATCGCCGCATTTGGAGAAACGAACGTGAACATTCAGGCGTTCGTCGATGCGATTCAGGATTCGCAGGGCGTCACCGTGTTTGATGAAATCTGGGACGCCGTCAACACCGAACTGGTGATTAACATCTTCGACCTGAACATGAGCGTCGATGAGGCGACCCAGCTCGCGTGCGAGGCTGTCGATGCCCAGCTCGAAGCCCAGCGTTCCAGCTAGATAAATCGTTTACTTTCGGGGCACGGCGTGCCGTGCCCCTCTACCTGTCAGACATCCAATGCCCAACTGCAACCCTTGAAACCCGCTGTCTGCCGTGAAGATCAAGGGTGAGGTAACCGCATCACCATGATGAATCTGTTTGGCAAAACTCCGCTCGCCCGACGGCGCGCCTACTGGGGCATGGCGTTGGTGGCCCCCAACATTCTGGGGCTGTCCTTCTTCTTCGGCATCCCCGTGCTGATGGCCTTCCTGACCTCGCTGCAAGAATGGAATGCGCTGCGCCCGCCCACCCCGGTCGGCTTCCAGAACTTTGAGCGCCTCTTTCAAGACCCTGACTTCTGGCAAGCCCTCGGCAACACGCTGAAGCTGCTGGTTTTCGTCGTGCCGACCGGCATTCTGCTGGCGATGGGTCTCGCCATCCTGTTGAATCAGAAATTACGCGGCCGCGGCTTCTTCCGCACACTCTATTTTTTGCCCGTTGTCACCTCGACCGTCGCCGCGTCGATTGTCTGGACGTGGATTTTCCAACCGCGCTACGGATTGGTGGGCAATGCATTGGCGCTTTTCGGTGGACGCGATACCAACTGGCTGACGCGTCCCGATCTCGTACTCATCCCAATCGCCGTAGTGACGATCTGGCAGCGGCTCGGTTTCGATATGGTGCTGTTCCTCGCGGGTTTGCAATCGATTCCGCGCATTTTGTACGAAGCGGCGACCATCGACGGCGCGAATCGGTGGCAAAAGTTCGTCAACATCACCATTCCAATGCTCTCACCGACTTCCTTCCTCGTAACTGTACTCTCGGTAATTAACGCCTTCCAGATTTTCGATCAGGTCTACGTCATGACCTCGCGTACCACGCGCGGCGGCGTGGGCGGGAGCGCGACGACACTCACCTATTTTCTGTACGACCGCGCCTTTGTCGGCTCAGAATTTGGCTACGCCTCGGCAATCGCGCTGGTGTTGTTCGTGATCACGCTGGCATTTACCGTCGCGCAGTTCGGTTTACAGCGGCGGCTGGTGTACTACGAATCGGGGGACTAACGCAGCATGTCGATCTATCGCCAACACCACGATCAACCGCCAGATGTCGCGCCCGCCCTGCAAATCCTGTCCTACGCTATCCTACTCGTCGGCGCCGTGGTGATGATTCTGCCGTTCGTGTGGATGCTCTCGACCGCCTGCAAAGCCCCCAATGAACTGAATCTGCTGCCGATCCGCTTCATTCCCGACAACCCCCAGTGCACCGAAAATTTCGTCGCGCTGTTCGACCGCTCGCCGGATTTTCACCAGTACATGCTGCATTCCGCCTTTGTGACGGCGGCGCGCACCCTTGGCCAGCTGATCACCTGTTCACTGGCCGCGTATGGCTTCGCGCGCTTCAAGTTTCCGGGGCGCAATATCGTGTTCGCGCTGTCGCTCGGCCTGCTGATGATTCCGTTTCAGGCGATTCTGATTCCGGAATATCTGCTGCTGCGCCAGCTCGACTGGCTGAACAGCTTCCGCGCCTTAATCATCCCCGGCGCGTTCAGCGCGTTCGCTATGTTCCTGCTGCGGCAGGCGTTCATGCAGATTCCGGTCGAACTGGAAGAATCTGCCATGATCGACGGCGCAAATCCGCTGCAAGTGCTGTACTATATCGTGCTGCCCTTATCGCGTGCGGCGCTCGTCGCCTTCGCCGTGATCACCGTGCAAGCGGCATGGAACGATTTTCTGTTCCCGCTGGTGGTGGCCAACGATCCCTCAACGCGCGTCGTGACCATCGGGATCGCGCTGCTGCAAGGCGAACGCAGCACACCGTGGAATCTGCTGATGATGGGATCGTTCTTGGCAACCGTCCCCATGCTGATCCTGTTTGTGGTCTTGCAGCGCTATTTCATCGAAGGCGTGTCGATGACGGGCGTGAAGGGGTAAGCGAG
>CALKIA010000507.1 GCA_937988705.1 uncultured Chloroflexota bacterium
ATGACTTCCGAGGTCACCAACGCGTCATCGACGGGCGGCGGTTTATGCAGGGTGGAACGTTTGAGATCTTGCAGAAACGCGCCTTCAGGCGAGAACAAGGCTTGATGGAGCTCCCGGTAGAATTCGCCCGCCGTCGCATAGCGATCGTCAGGTTCTTTCGCCAAAGCCCGCAGCAGCACCACATTGACGGCCAACGGCAGCCCCGCGCGAAAATCCTCAATCGGCGACGGGCGCTCGGTCAGGTGCTTATACATCATGCTGCTGGCCGACTCAGCCTGAAACGGCAGCACCCCGGTCAGCATTTCGTAGGCGAGAATCCCGAAAGCATAGATGTCAGAGCGCCGATCCAGCGGCAGCCCTTTCCACTGTTCGGGTGACATGTAGGACGGTGTCCCGACAATCGCCCCGGTCTGGGTGAGGTTCGTCGTCCCACTCAACAGCTTGGCAATGCCAAAATCGCTGAGAACGGCATTCCCCGCTTCGTCCAGCAGAACATTTTGTGGTTTAAGATCGCGATGGATGATATTTTGTTGGTGGGCATAGTCGAGCGCGTCGGCAATTTGCGCGGTGAGGCGATCAATTTTCTCTACGGTGAGCGTTCCCAGAGCGATTAAGTTTTCCAGGTTGCCACCCGGCAGATAGTCCATCACCAGACAGACTAGGTTGCCTTCATTGATATACTCGATCAGGCGGAGAATATGGGTATGGCGAAGCGTTGCAATGGTGCGTGCTTCCAGTTCCAGCCGCCGCGCAAAATCACCTTGACCGATCAACTCGGTGCGGATCACCTTGATCGCCACCGGACGTTCAAAGGCATTCAGTTGTTGGGCGAGATAAACCGCGGCCGACGTCCCATAACCCAGTAACGACGTGATTTTGTACTGACCAATTTCACGACCGATCAAGTCGTTCATCCACGTTTTCGCCTTGTGTCCGTAACAGCCAGCCCCGACCCTCAATTGTGGAGTATAGCGCAAAACGTGTCCGTTTAACGCACGTCAATCAAAGTTCTCAGGGACGCGCCAACCGGCGTCTCTGAGAACTCGGTAATGCTGGAATACATGGCGGGCATTCGACACCCGCCACAGCGATTACAGGAATTGTTCGCCCGTCACAGCGCTGAGAGCGGTCAAGGCCGCCTGCGCCTCGGTCACCGGACTGCCCGCCTTGACGGCCTGAACCAACCACTGCGCCGCCTTGCGCACCTGTACCCGGTAGGCGCCGGTCACCGTTGTGTGACCCGCGTTGATGAAGATCAGCAGCACCCGCGCGGTCAAAGCCACATCATCAACCCAACTGCCGTTAATCATCTGCTGGCGCGCCAGCAACTTGACCAACACCTCCGGCTGACCGCTGTTCGCCGCCAGCACTTGCTGCAGGCGTTCCAGCGGCGAGAGCGGCGGTTCGCTCGCCTGCTCAAACTCCGGCTCGAATTGAGCTAAGTTATCGTCCAAGCGCTGAGTGACCCGCGACTTCCGGAGAAAAGCGGGCAAGTCCAGTTCCTTCTTGGCTTTATCAACCGGGGCGGGCGGGGGCGCGGCGGCGGGGATACTCAGCGTAATTTGGCGGACCGGCGCGCTCGGCATAAAGTGCATGGTTGCGGAGGGCAGCGGCGCACCAGCACCACCAGCACCACCACCAAAGCCTTCAGACCGCAGACCTTCCGGCAGCGGCACAGCGATCTGCACCAGATGATCAGCGCCGCCCGTGGTAACTTCGCTGTCGACGGCGACAAACGCGGTATAGCGGCTCGCCAGGCCGTATTTGAGCGCCAGCGCGATGATCTCCTGCCGCGCCGCCGTCGCATCCTGCACGTGGAGGTCGGTCAAAGCCTCAATGCGCGCCCGCGCCCACAAGCGCCGCAGCAGCGGTTGATCGCCTTTCGGCACGTCGGCGCGGAATTCGATGGTCGCCCCACTCCGCTGACCGCGGGCGATGACCGTGACTGCGCCAGTCCCGGTACGCGCGAACCGCGTCACGATGGTCAGCGGTTGTCCGACATACAGATCAGCCACGGCGTCGGGGTAGGTATCCCAGACGCGCGCTCCGCGCCATTCCAGTTGGATATCTTCGAGCGCCGGATAGCTCACGCGATCCTGAAAGCGGGTGATCGCCGCTTCGAGGTCGTCGTTCACGCCGAGGAATTCCGCCTGACCCCGACCCAAAACGGCCATTTTGTTGATCAGGTACCGGTTGACCGACGGGCCTAAGCCAAACGTGAAGATCTTGGCGTTACGCCGCTTCGCCGTGATTTCGCGAAGGGCCGCGTCTTCAGCCGAGACCGCGCCATCGGTCAGGAAGACGACATAGCGCTGCCGCTCGGGGTCGACGGGCAGATCGAGCGCCGCCGTGATCGCGGCCAGAATCGCCGTCCCGCCGCGCGCCCCCGCCTGGCTGATCCACGCATCCGCCGCATCGACGGCTTCCTGCGTGAGCGCCATCGGCACCTGCGCGAACCATTCCAGCCGGTCGTCAAACACGAGAATCCAGAAGCGATCTTCGGCATTGAGCATCCGCAAACAGGTCTTCAGCGCGTTGTGCGCCTGCTCGATCGGATCGCCGCCCATCGATCCGGAACGGTCGATCACAAATACGAATTCGCGCTTGGCAGTGACCGCTGTCCCCAGAAAGCGCGGCGGCAGCAGGCTGAGTAACGCGATTTCGCTATCCCCATCGTCGCCAGTCGCCCAAACGGACGGTCGCACGGTATCCGCAGCGACAGCAAAGCGCAGAACAAAGTCTTTGTTCGGGATGGTGTCCTCGGCCAGCGTCACGGTGCGGTGTTCGCCCTGGGTCACGCTGAGCGCATGCGTCGGACTCACAGGATCGGCGAAAGCGCCGTGTAAGTTGAGCGTTATGTCCACCGGGCCAATTTTCGCCTCAGGCGGGGCGACCGGCGCATCAACCGCAGGATCGGCGGGCAGGATCGGCGTGTGATAGCGCGGCGTGAGGCCCATCGGGAAAACGAACTCGTACTGCCCCTCTGTGTAGGTCAGCGGTTCATCATAGTGAATGGTGCAGACAATCGCCTCACCGGGCTGGATGTTCGCCACGCGGAGCGCAAACAGGTTTGGGCGCTGCTGGAGCAGCAGGCTCGCGCGTTTGCCTTCCGCTTGCGCCTCGTCATAAGCGCGCTGCGCCGCCTCGCGTTCACGCACCTCTGCCTGAATAGTGCGCGGCCCAATCGTAATCGCATAACCGCTGATCGCGGCAGTATGCGGCAGCGGAAACAGGTATTCGACTTCAATAGGCTGGGGATAGGGATTGCTGAAACGCTGGACGACCCGGACTGCGGCCGCCCCGCCAAGAATATCCCCGCTCACCGAGGTGCGTTCCAGGGGGAGCGGAGACGAAGGTTTAGCCTGCTGCACGAGAACTAAAGAACCGAGCAAAAACTCTTGAGACATACCGCCTCCAGGTTATGTGATCGGGATTTCGCGCAGCGACCTCACCCACTTGTACGGCGTCGTGTGGTACAGCGATGTCATGCGCCCCGGACGGTCAACTAACCAACACATCATGCCACAGGCTTCGGCAAAAGCGCCATCCGTCCACGGATCATCCCCCACAAAGATGGGGGTAGTCGTGTGCAGTACCGGATAGCGATTGAGGATCGCCTGCCAGAGGCTGGGGTGCGGCTTGCGTTTCGCGCCGGGGAACATGTGCGGCGTGAAGATTTCCCGCACATAGGCCGAAATCCCGAGATCACGCGCGTTGGTCGGCGCGATCAAGTTGTTCGAAATTATGTAGACCAGATGCCCGCTCTGCACGAGGGCACGCAGCAAGTCGCGGGCATCATCGAACATCACGGGCTGGTAGCTCGTGCGCAAATCCGCGATGAAAGCGGATTGCAGATCGTCTGACCAGCCCATATCTTGAAACAGGCCGCCGAGGACGGCCATAAAGTCGTCGTTGACGCTCCACCGCTGCTGAGCCGTGAGCACAGCCCGCGCCAACTGTTCGCGATCCGCTGGCAGATCATATTGCTGAATCAGCTTCGGGAGGGCAGTGTTCAGCGTCCATGTGAGCTGCGCCGTGACCAGCGTATCGTCGAAATCAAAGAACCAGCTCGTGATTTTCATGCGTGGTACTGGTACAACACGCTGAGAATCGCGGCCCGGACAATGTTATGCGGCGTATACAAACCTTTGCTGATCCACAAGGGAACGTAAGTCGCGTCATTCAGGTGATCCGTCAGATAGCGGGCAGCCTCATCCATAATCACCGGGTCGATCGGCTCCACCGTGCTGTTCCACGTCAGCAGCGATTCGAGCGCATAGGCCGTTTCTTCGGGCGTCGAGTCACCGAGGTAGCCCCACCCCCCATCGTCATTCTGCGTCTTGATGATCCACTTCAGGCGTGAGGACGCGAGATTATCATCGACACCGCGCAGGGCGTGGATCGCCACATTGCTGACGTAATACGGCGACGTATGCCACTTATCCGACCAGAACGAGCCGTTCTCGTCAAAACGCTTGAGCGCGGAGACAATCTTCTGCACCCAGACCTCGTACATAGGATGATCCTGAGCGTACTGCAGAGCCTGGAGCAAGCGCAAATGCGTGCTCGCCGACGGATTGGTTTCGCCCTGATAGCAGCAGAAATGATCTTCTTTCTCGTAATAATGGAAGACATCGGCGCTGACATCATAGCCACCCCACTTCAACAGCATATAAGTGGCGGCAGTGTCGTCAATATCGACGACCGGGAAGTGGGTGGAATAGCTGATGCCATATTCTGGTGACCAACGCGCCGCTAACACCGCGAGAATATCCTGCACATCGCGGTCCTGCGGCTGAATGGTCCCCGTGAGCAGCAGTTTCATCAGCGTCCAGAGCATTTCGAAAATGTCGATGCGCCCAAACGCCGGGATGCCGCCCGTGCCTTCGTCCGTCATGAGATCGCGCAGGTAGTTCACCGCGCCCGGATGTGAATGCTGCAGCAAATACGCCGCGGTGGCCGCTGGCGAAATGCTCACCGAATGATTGGCTTCCAGCACATCGTCCTGTGTGCTGACAGCATTCCGCAAGGCTTCCAGTGAAAACGTCAAGGTGCTCGCGCGCCACGGTCGCACCGGCGAATCGATCAACGCGGCGACCTTCTTTTTGTAGGGCGCGGCATAACGAACCGGCGGCTGGGGGACGTCGAGACCAAGTTTTTCGGCTTCTTGAGCAAGGGAGGTTGAGAGAATGGGAAAACCGACGGTATCACTGTCATCTTTGCCGAGATGACCAACGAGCTTCCAGAGCGCATCTTCGCCGCGCTTGACACGGCGCTTATCACGGGGATGAATGCCCACATCGCGCAGCGCTACTATCGCCGCGAGTGTGGAGATGAAGCGATCGTGATAGTGAACGTAGGGTGCGCCCCACGTACCATCTTCATACTGGTTTCGACGCAGCCATTCGAGCGAGAACTCGAAATCGGCATAACGTCCCGCTAAACGGGCAACCCAAGCAGTGTCATAGGCAACGCCGTAGACCCTGCCACGACCGAGGTCACGAACGAGCATCTTGATTTCGTGCGCCAACAGAGTACTTTGACCAAGGTTCGGTGTCACTGAGCCATCCTTCCATGCAGAATCACTGGGGGCGGAGTGCCATCAGACCTAGATCATAATATGAAGTTCGTAAATCAATACCGTGAGGAATGTAATCGATTTACGAATTTTAGTAATTGATTCTGCTTTTAGGACTAAAGTACTGTCACCTACTGGGGTGTTAGCCAAAAACGTACCGCAATACCACCGGGCAAATTCCTCGGTTCAAACGGTTCGCACATGACTTCAATGTCCCCTTGCCGCTTGAGAATCTCGACATCCATCACCGGAACTGGCTTCCACCAGATCGCCTGATAGACGCCACCACCGAGGTGTTCCAGACAATCTGGCACGGCCGGCGAGATCAAATCCCAGATGCTGTCTTCGACGCAATACTTCTGCTGGGGACGGGTGATCGGGCGCATCTTTAGTCCTTCTCTGGTGGTTCAACGACTATAGCTTGAATCTAGCACACCCCACCCCAAAATTAGCGTAGCGACGTGTGAAAAATTCGTCAATTTTGCAGTAATTCATAATATGTCCACAAAGGCATTTATAAAATTCAGCATGGAGGTCGGGCGCTCACCGATGAGCTGCACGACGATCGCGCGCTGGTGGGCACGTTCGGTATTGTTCATATACTCCAAGGGCGACCGCCCGGCCACCCGCGCCAGCAGACAGGCCAGCGTGTGTTTGACCGAACGCGTTTCGAGACCTTCGAGCCAGTCAACATTGCCCAGTGTTTCAACATAGGTACGCCAATATAACCGCGCCGCTTCGGCGAATGTCGCGCGCTGTTCCGGCAGATGATGGGCTTTGCTCAACAAGTGGGTCATCGAGAAGCCGACATCGAAGGCCGGTTCGCCTACGTGAATGACTTCGTGATCGAGCAAAATGAGCCGATCCTGATAGACAAGGATATTCTTGGGGCTGAAATCGCCATGCACCAGCGTCCGCTGAACCGCGCGGGTATCATCGACCAACTGCCGGATGAACGGCGCGACCTCCGGCACCTGGGTCGCCGTGTAGAGATAGTAGGCTTCCAGACGCAGCGTTTCGTAGAATTCCCGGTTGAAGAATTCGGGCGCATCGCGGCGAATATCGTCCAGATGCTGCCCGGACAAGCGGTGGATCGTGCCAAGCAACCGCCCAAACTGATCGACGTGCTGTAAATTCACCCGCCCCGCCAACAGCATGTGTTTCCAGTTTTCGTGGGGCTGCGGCACAGCGGCCATCGCGAGGATGTAATTGGCCTCATCCTCGAAGATGATCATCGGGATCGTCCCCGGCGGCGTCATGCGCGGCAGAATCGTGAGCGCCAAAGCCTCGTGATGGATGCGCTCCGGTTTCGTGAACCAATCGACGGCGACGCGCAGCTTGGGCAAGCACTGCTTGATAACCCACGCCTCACCACTCGGCAGGTCGAGCCACACGGTCTTATTGGAAACGCCACCCTCCAGCACGCGCATGGTCGGCTGAGCATCGGACGCGATCCGCTTGCGTTCCCGTAGATAGGCGATCAGTTGATCCGGCTGTTCAATATCCATGAGTGCTCCTTTTTTGACGGAGGATTATACTCGGTACAATCTCATTTTTCCGATCCCCCTGCCGACACCCAATGCCGGGAGAGCTACACCTACCATCCGTCCGGAGGAATCGCCATGCAGCTCAGTGATTTTCAACCCCGTCCGCGCCTCGAAGTCAAACAGACGCTCATCGAACAGCCGCGTTTCCGGGTGATCGACGCGCACAATCATCTATCACCGCCCTTCGGGGGAGATTGGGACACGCGCCCGGTCAGCGAACTGCTCGACGTGCTGGACGCCGCCCACGTGCAGCTCGTCGTCGATCTCGATGGTGGCTGGGGCGAGGATAAACTGCGCCAGCATCTCGATCACTTCAAAGCCGCTGCGCCCGAGCGCTTTCAATGCTTCGGCGGCGTAGATTGGTCGGCGTGGCAGGATGATCGCTTTGGCGAACAGGCGGCGGCGCGCCTGCGGGTGCAGGCGGCCTGGGGCGCGCAGGGTTTGAAAATCTGGAAACCGTTCGGCTTGCACGTGCGCGACCAGCGGGGCGAACTGGTGGCGGTCGACGATGCGCGCCTCGATCCTTTGTGGCAGACCGCCGGGGAGCTCGGCTTCCCCGTACTGATCCATGTTGCCGACCCGGTCGCGTTTTTCGACCCGATTGATCAGTTTAACGAACGCTGGGAAGAGCTCGGCAATCATCCCGACTGGCATTTTCCGAGTCCGCCCTACCCCGCCTTCATGACAATCCTGGAGGGATTGGCGAACCTTGTCGCGCGGCATCCGAACACGACCTTCATCGGCGCGCATGTCGGCTGCTATTCAGAGAATCTCGGCTGGGTGAGCGCGCTCATGGATCGCTGCCCGAACTTCTATGTGGATTTCAGCGCGCGCATCAGCGAGTTGGGTCGCCAACCCTACAGCGCCCGCCGCTTCTTCCTCAAGTACGCGGATCGGATCCTGTTCGGCGCAGATGCCTCGCCCGAGGTCGATTACTATCGCCTGTTGTATCGTTTTTTGGAGACGGACGACGAGTACTTCGCCTATGGGCTGGGGGCGGTGCCGGGACAAGGCCGCTGGCAAATTTACGGTCTGCAGCTGCCCGATGACGTGCTCATCAAGATCTACCGCAGCAACGCGCTTCGGCTGCTCAAGCTCAAGGGGTAGCTCAAGCGCAGAGCAGCCTGTCGAGTCGACACACAGCCGGTAGGCACAAGCCGGCTGTCCGTAACAGCGGACGCGATAAAGCGCGTCCCTACGAAGAACCATCTCCGCTTGGCGAGTCGGTTGGCTCCCCGCCCCGAATTCAGGGGGTGCAAAATGACCTTTTTGAACACCCTCCGATGAACTAACGACTGAGGTTGTCCGCAAGGAACGCTGTGATCTGCGCCCACGCGTCGCGCGCCGCACCCTCACTGATCGTCTCCGGGTTGACGAAGGCATGACCAACACCAGGATAGATCGTCACTTCACCGGGAATCCCGGCCTCGGTGAGCGCTGCGGAGAAGGCTTCGGCTTCGCTCACAGGGATTTGCGTATCGTCGGCGCCGAAAATGCCCAAGACCGGGCGACCATTGGTCAGCAGCGCGCCGAAGTTCGCCGGATCGTCAATCGTCTCGCCATATAAATTGATGGTCGCCACGATCTGCGGATTCGCAACGCCGTGCCGCAGCGCTACACCCCCGCCATAGCAGAAACCCATTACGGCAATGTGCTGCGGATCGACGTTGGGCAGGCTGGCGAGATAGTCGAACGCCGCCTGCATATCGCCATCCACGCGGGCGGTATCCGCGCTGATGCGCAGCGCGAGCGCACCGGGGACGGTCGTCGCCACCCGACCGCGATACGTGTCCGGGGCAAGTACGACATAGCCCTGCTCCGCCAGAATATCCGCCATTTCGGCGAGTTCCGCGGTCAGCCCCCACCACTCATGCACCATGAGCACGGCCGGACGCGGCGTCGAGTCCCCTTCGGGCTGCGCGAGATAGCCGACGAGCGTCGTGCCATCTGCCGCCGGATACTCGACATTACTCACGTCGCGCGCTCCTTCAAAAGCTTGACTATCGCCAAAGACTACACCGACGATTACCAACAGCAGTACAGCAACAGTAAGCACCAATCCAAGTAAGACTCTGCGTATCATCCGTATTCCCCTTATCTCGTCTGGGGGCATTGTACGAAGTCTAGCTAAATCGCAGGTGAATGAACTGCAGCTAAGTTGAAGTCCGGGAGAAGTGCGCCCAGGGCAAAGGACTGAGCTTGTTGGTAGCTCAGCAGAACAGCGGGAAGTCGATTTGGGAACGGCGGACGCCATGAATGGCGTCCCTACACAAGACAATTCTTCTCGTAGGGACGCGATAAATCGCGTCCGCTGCTTCCGACCCCACCCCGGCCCCCTATCAGGGGTAGGTTTTTAATTGTAGGGACGAGGCATGCCTCGTCCTCCCGTGAAAATAAACCCAAAACGGTGCCGACTATCGCTTCGATTTTTTGCTGTGTACTGGAACGGATGATTGATGAGCTGCCCAATCCAGAAGAGAAAACAGGACGAGGCATGCCTCGTCCCTACAGAGATTTTGGCAAAGGCAACCACGTTCCATTGGGAAGCGTGAAATACCGACCCCTGTTACCTCCGGCCCCTCCCCGAATCCAGGGAAGGGAGACAGATCGGGCGCTCGTGGAGGGATGAGGTATGCCTTTTCGTCAATTGACCGATTCCGAAACGCGCTGCCACACCCAAAGGGCTTTGTGGTTTGTACGTATCACAACTGCTTCTATATTCTCAGTCCAAGCTGGACTAAAATTAGGCACACCTGTCTCAGACTTGTTTCCCATGGGAGCTTAACCCAAACCAGATGAAATCTATCGCGACGTGTGGTGTGTTGATGCCGATCGGCGGTGCTGAAGACAAACACGGTGAGCGCCGCGTTTTACGTCATTTCCTCGAGCTATGCGGGGGCAAACGCGCGCGGGTGGTCGTCATGCCGTCCGCGTCGCCGAGTGCGGCAGAGGTGGGCGAAGCGTACAGTACGCTGTTCCGCGGGTTGGGCGCGGCGAACGTCGACTGTCTCCACATTCAAGATCGGCGGGAAGCGAACAGCCAAGATACGCTGGCACTGCTCAAGCACGCGACAGGGATTTTCATGGCGGGCGGCGATCAGCTCAAATTGCTGGGCTTGATCGGCGGAACGGGATTGGCCAACGCCCTGCGCGAAGCACACCGCTGCGGCACACACATCGCCGGGACCAGCGCGGGCGCATCGGCGATGAGCCGCCAGATGATCAGCTCTGGCCGCCGCGGGAGTCAGCCAGTTCAGCGCATGGTGCAGATGGCGGCAGGACTCGGTCTGACAAATTTCATCATCGACCAGCATTTCAGCCAGCGCGACCGCATGGGTCGGCTAATCACCGCGGTGACGCTCAACCCCGGTTCAATCGGATTGGGTCTTGACGAAGACACGGCGCTGGTGATGCAGCCTAATGGCAACTGGAGACTCGTGGGTTCGGGAACGGTCACGGTCATCGACGGCCGGGGTATGACGTTCAATGATATGTATGCGGCGAAAAGTCATGAACCGTTCCGCGTGGACGGGTTGGATATTCGCGTGTTATTGGCAGAAACCACCACCACTTCGCCGCTGCTGTTGTAGAAGCGCTGTGAGCGGCGCACGCCGTCCCGGTCAGTATGGAGAGGGACGGCCACTTTCGAGCCACGCCGGATGGAAGGCTAGCTAGTACGCGCGGTGATACTGCGGCGGATACGGAATCGGCTGGTGGAGCTTATGCGCGGCGCGCAGCACCCACTGAGGATCGCGCAGCAGCTCCCGCGCCAGGAAGACCATATCCGCGCGCCCATTGCTGATGATCTCGTCGGCATGGGTCGCATCGGTGATCAAACCCACGGCCGCGGTCGCAATGGGCGCGCCGTGCCGCACCCGCTCCGCCAGCGGCACCTGATAACCCGCCCCAACCGGTACTTTAATCCCCATCGCAATGCCACCTGAACTGCAATCGACCAAATCGACGCCTTCGCCTGTGAGCCGCCGTGCCAATTCGACCGAGTCGTCGATTGTCCAGCCGTCCGGAGTCCAATCGGTTGCCGAGAAGCGAATGCCAAGCGGCTTGTCATCGGACCACACGCGGCGAATGGCCTGCGTCACCTCGATCACAAGGCGGATGCGATTCTCAAAGCTCCCGCCGTACTCGTCGGTGCGCTGATTACTGATCGGCGAAAGAAACTCGTGCAGCAGATAGCCGTGTGCGGCGTGGATCTCGATCCACTGGAAGCCAGCGGCATCGGCACGCTGCGCCGCCGTGCCGAACTGCTCAATAAGCTGCGCGATTTCGGCGCGGCTGAGTTCGTGCGGGGTGCGGTAGCCCTCGGTGAACGGGATCGCACTCGGCGCAACGACCGCCCACCCACCCTGCTCATCCGTAAGCGGTTTGCCCCCGTCCCAAGGACGCGCCGTCCCGGCTTTGCGTCCAGCGTGCGCAAGCTGTATTCCTGCGACCGCGCCCTGTGACCGGATGAAGCGTGTCACCCGCGCCAGCGGATCGATGTGCTCATCTTGCCAGAGGCCGACATCGTTGGGTGAAATTCGCCCGCGAGCCTCAACCGCCGTCGCCTCGATAATCACCAGCGCCGCGCCACCTGCCGCCCGCGCTCCGTAATGCACCAGATGCCAATCGTTCGCGCAACCATCATCGCTGCTGTACATACACATGGGTGACACACCCACACGGTTGCGCAGCGTAAGCCCACGAAGCGTCAGCGGTTCAAACAAGTGACTCATCAATGTTCCTCAATGTGTAACCTCAACGGGAGCGTATTCTACCGCCGAAAATGCGGAATTACGTCACGACCAAGCGCCTCAACCGCTGCCAGCACATCACTGCCAAGCGGCGGGCCAAAACTCATATGCGTCACGCCCAGGCTCGCGAGCTTTTCCATCCGCTCGATCACATCGGCGGTGGTGCCGACGATGCCGATGCGCAGCATGGCGGGCGTAACCAGACTCTTCGCTTTTTCCATGTCGCGTTCGGTCATGACCGCGTGTTCAATGGCGCTGAAATCGTCCCGAGTCAAGCCGAGCCGATCCCAAATGAGAGGGCTGAGCGCGTGCCCATAGTAGGCGACCTTCTCGCGCAAGGGGCCGTCATCGGCACCGATGCAGCACCAGATACACGCCGCCACATCGATCTGGCTCAGGTCACGTCCCGCCTTCGCCGCCCCGGCCTGAATGAAAGGCAGCACCGTCTCATAGTGTTCGGGCGGGAATAGCAGCGGGAGGCCCCCATCGGCGAACTCGCCAATCGCTTTGAGCATATTCGGGCTCATTGCGCCGATATAGATCGGCACACGGCGCAGCGGCTTGAAGCGCAGATAAGCATCTGCCTCCCAACCGGGGATCGGCTCGCCGTTGAACAGCGCGTTGATCGCGCGGACGCAGTCGACAACCGCCTTGAGCGGCTTTTCCGGCGTGATGTCGATCCACTTGAGGAAGTCCGCCGCGCCTGAAGACAACCCAAGATTGAAGCGTCCACCGGACAGCTCGTCGAGCGTGGCCGCCATCATCGCCATTTCGGCGGGGTGCAGCGTGTACGGATTGACGATACACGTCCCGATTTCAATGCGCGTGGTCGCGACCGCCACCGCCGACAGGATCACCGGGGCGCTGCGCAGAAACAGATCGTCGCTCACCCAGATCTGGTCAAACCCGGCGCGTTCCGCCGCCTGAGCGATGCGCACGTAGTCGGCGACAGGCAGATCGTTATTGAGACGGAGGCTGAATTTCATCACCTGCTCCAATGATCGCTTCGACTTCGATTTCGACCATGTGCTCCGGCGAGACCAGCGCCCGAACTTCGACCATCGTGGAGACGGGGCGAATGTTCGCGAACACTTCGCCGTGCGCCCGACCGACTTCCTCCCAGCGGCTGATATCGGTCACATACATGCGGACGCGCACCACATCGCCGAGCACCGCTCCCGCCTGTGTCAGCGCACCCTCGATCTTCTTAAAGATGTAGACCGACTGCGCGTACGGGTCGCCAATGCCGTGCACGTTACCCGCCTCATCGCTGGCGGTCGTGCCGGATACATGCACAATGTTACCCACGCGCACCGCCCGCGAATAACCGACTTTCGCTTCCCACGGTGTGCCGCTCGAAATGTTCTGACGCATAGCATCTCTCCATAGTTCTCGTAGGCGCAAAGTCGGTGAGTATTTAGTCAGCCCCTCACCCCTACCCCTCTCCCACGCAAGCGGGGAGAGGGGAAATCATTCTCCCCTCCCTGAATTCGGGGAGGGGCCGGGGGTGGGGTCAAAAAAGGGGACTTACCAAACACGCACACGCCCTGCCCTACGACTACATTCCATCTCTGCAATCGCAACCGTTGATGATACCCTATTTGGCACGTTCTGAACCGCTTACGACATGCAGTAGTTCAGAAGGAAGGGCACAGCATGATCATCGGCATGGATTTTGGCACCACGAATTCCGGTATCGCCCATTATGACGGCGAACAACTCACCTTCGTTCCCATCGACGGCGACCTGACCGTCGCGCGGACAGCACTGTATATCACCAATGAGCGGCAGATCTACCTCGGCCGCAACGCCATCGACACTTATTTCGAGCAGAACCTCGACCGCCCGGTGCGACTGGAAATGGTGCGCGTCGGCGAGATTTCGCTCACCTTCGCGGAACTGCCCACGTTCGTCGTCGATGTGCATGTCGAAAAAGATGTGCTCGCGCCCGGTCGCCTATTCACTTCATTTAAGATGGGCTTGCCCTCGCTGGAAACGCTCGGGACGGTCGTCGGGCAGCACTTCTTCATGCTAGAAGACATCGTCGCCACCTATCTGTACATCGCCAAGCGCCGCGCGGAGCAGTTCTACGGACAGGATATCACGCGGATTGTGCTCGGTCGCCCGGTGCGTTACTCGGTCAACCCTAAAGATGATCTGGTCGCGTGGCAGCGTATGCTCCGCTCGGCGTTCCGCGCGGGCTACGAGGAAGTCTACTTCCAGTATGAGCCGATTGCCGCGGCCTACCACTACGAATCGACGGCGCAGGGTGAGCAGACCGTGCTGGTGTTCGACTTCGGCGGCGGCACGCTCGACATCAGCGTGATCCGCGTGGGCAACCCCGAAACGCGGGCCGTGCTGGCGAACGGCGGCTTGCCGATTGCGGGCGACGTGTTCGACCAGAAGATCGTGCGCGCCAAACTGCCGCCGCACTTTGGCGAAGGCAGCACCTACCGCACCAACGGCAAGACCATGCCCGTGCCGAGCAGCTTCTACGAGGCATTTTCCCACTGGCAGGAACTGCTGACACTCCAGCGGCGGCAAACCCTCGACCATATCGAGAAGATCGAGCGCACCTCACAAGCGCCGCTCAAAATGCGTGCGCTCAAGCACCTGATTTCCAGCAACTACGGGCTGAAAATCTACGACATCATCGAGGCGACCAAGCGGAAACTCTCTACGGCTGATCGCGCCTATATTCGCGTGGAAGCGCCCGATTTCAGCGTGTACGACCAGATCAGTCGGGCAGAGTTTGAAGGTATCATCAGCGCGGACATCCGCCAGATTGACACTTATCTGGATACGCTGCTGACGAACGCGGGCATTCGCCCCGAAGACATCGACGTGGTGATCCGGACGGGCGGTTCGTCGTTGATCCCGGCGTTCGTGAACCTGCTGGAAGGCAAATTCGGCGCGGCGAAAGTGCGCGCGCTGGACGAGTTCAGCAGCGTGACGGCCGGGCTGGCGATCACCGCGCAGCGCATCGAGAGCGGCGAATTGAGCCTCAAGGCGTATCACCCCGGCGATCTGCCGCCTGAACGCCACTTCGACAGCCCGCCGAACGCACAGATCATCGACTTCGAGACGCTCAAGAAGTACATCCGTCTGTCTGAAGGCAAGCCCGCGCACAGCGAACAGATTGTGTTCATGGGCATCAACGGCGATGTGATCGCCACCGAGCTGCCCGCCGATGCGCTGGCCGAAGCCAGCCCGATCCCCGGCGCGGTGACGGCATTGCTGACCCTGCCCGCCGACCAGTCGGTGATCCTGATGACGACCGAGTACCGCTTACTCAAGCGGTCAGCGCGGGAGCTGGCGCAGATGCGCGAACTTGGCTTGCCGCTGGCGGAGAGCGCCAAATTTCACCGCGACGACTTCGGGGCGGAAACCATCAGTGGGATGGCCGCGGCCAACTGGACGAACGATCAAGCGCTGCTGGTCACCTCCGCGGGCGCGTACAAGCTGTATACGCGGGCGGCGCTGTTCGAACGGCTGGAGGGGACGCTCCCCTATGCGATCACGCGCATCAAAGGCGACCCGGTGGCGCTGGTGGATGTGCCCGCGCACGGCGAAATCATCGCCTTCAGCCAGGCGGGCAAGGTCGTGCGGATGAGCGTCTCCGAGTTGGCGACGGGCAACGGTCGCGTGATGAACCTCTACGGGGAGGATCGCATCATCGCGGCGTTCGCGTTCCAGCCCGGCGATCAATTTGTGCTGGCGGCACAGAATGGGGTGTTACAGCGCGTCGGCAATGTCGCCCCGGCGGCGGGCATCGACGGCGCGGGCATCAAGATGGCGCAGGGACGCACGGTGAGCGCGGCGAAGATCGGTGGCGAGTTGTGGGCCATGACGGATCGGCGCATGCTCAAGGTGGACGCCGCGCAGCTCGACAAGCCGCGCGGAACGATCAACGTGGCGGCGGGCGAGAGCGTAAAGACGCTGTTTAGTGGTTAAGAGTCACGTGCGCAACGAAAACCCCTTATGTCGAACTCCTGAGTTGGATCGAGTCCATCTCGAATGGCAGCGCCATCCCAAATTTGGTTTTCATACCACGAACCACCACGAAGTACTCGATAATCAGAAATCATGTCGCTATTCGCTTCACGCCCATCATCGGCAAAGTATGGGTACTCGTACAAACGTTCACCAGGATCGACAAAATCTGTATCTGAATTGAGATCGACTCCGTAAATGGTGTTCACCCATTCCCAAACGTTACCGGCTAGATCAAATGCTCCTACCCAAGACATGCCCTCTGGCTTGCTGCCGACATCAGATGTTCCGTCCTCCGAGTTCTCCCAATAGACAGCACGTGTATTGAAATCTTGACTCTCTCCCCAAGGATAGGTCCAGCTCTCTACACCGCGCGCCGAGTATTCCCACTCTCGTTCGGTCGGGAGATGGTAATTTTCCCCACGCCAATGGCAGTAGTCTCGTGCTTGAAACCACGTGACTCGATTAATTGGCTGGGTATCTCGGGTGGAATATGGGTTTTCCGGCGCCTCGCTGCATACTTCCATTGACACACATAGGCGATATTGGGCTCGTGTTACTTCAGTCTGATCCATCCAAAATGGTTCGGTGATCGTTTGAGGGTGAACAGGTAGTTCAACAGGATTCCCACCATTCCGTCCCATCCGGAATGTCCCAACGGGCACAAGTGCCATCGGCGCTTGTGCCGGATCATCGGGAAAAGTATAGACAAAAGGTTCCCAGTCCGTATTGCGTGTTCCCCTAAACGCTTGAGCATTCGCAAGCGCCGTAACGTAATGATCAGGTGTCGAAGATATGGTTAAGCTTGGCGTAATAGTTACGTTGGTAAGCAATGGCGGCATGATTATTGCCATAGCGGTAATCAGCAAAATAAGCATCGCCACGACCGCCGTGTAGTGCAATACTTTGCGGTGATCTGGAGAAAAGGATCGCAAATGATGTATTAGCGTTTCTGCATCATGATCAAAAATCGGATCATCATGTAAAGTGAAGGATTGCTGAAATACCAGCGATTTCAGTGCGTCAGGCAGTTGGTTTTCGAATGGCATTTCCGCGCCATCCACTAACAGCGGAATGACCGTGACGCCGCCGCGCTGCAATCCCGTTTCGATTTCGATGCGCACAAAATCGGCGGGGTTGTCGAGTCGGCGATTCCCGCTCGCATCGGTCGCGCTCACCCATCCTCTGCCAATCACGACCAGCATCACACGGCAGGTCGAGGTCGCATCACGTAGCGCCCCGCGAAAGTCGCTCCCCGGCGGAATCTTCTCGACATCATGAAACACCGCGTCCTTGCCAAACGCATCGGTAAGACGTTCGCGAATGCGCGAGGTGACATGTTTGCTATCGGCACGGCGATAACTGATGAAGATGCGCGGCGACATGAGTGTATCCCTACGATCAACGCACGGCACAACAATATTATCGTACCAAAAAATCGCGAGAGCAAGAATTCGGCCCTACCCATAGCGCGCGTGATACCGCGGCAGCCAGTCGATGAGTTTGGCCTGTGTGGCAGCATAGCCGATGGCAAACAGCGGCGCGGAAGCGTCAAATTCGAGGAGGCTGTAGTGGCTGGCGTCCGGTTGGATGAGGAGATCGACGCGGTTCTCAACGCTGCGCACGCGGTATACGCTGCTGACTTCCAACGAGCGCAGGATCGTCTTGGTCAGCGTGGGCACCCGTTTCCCGCGCCCGATCAGGCGGCTGAGGAGCACGCTCCACCCGGACACCATATCTTCCATCTCAAACGGCTGATCCGGTCGGTCGCGCAGCGGGGCGACCGTGCAGCCCAGCACGATGCCGCCTTCCAGAAAATCTGCCATGATATCGACGGGGAAGTTGTTCATCGCGCCCCCGTCGACGATCAGATCGCCGTCCAATTGCAGCGGCGGGAAGACCGCCGGAATCGAGAGACTGCCCCGCACCGCCTGCCGCAGCAGCCCATGCTGGTGAATCATCGGAATGGCGCGCGTGAGGTTGGTCGAGACGCAGAAATACGGCAGCCACAAGTCCTCGATGGCATAGTCGGCGTATACCGCTTTGAGCGCGGCCTTCAGCTTGTACGCCCGATTGAGCGCCACGAGCGGCAGAGTCGGATCGAACAAAGCCCGCGTGCTGGCGAACTTTTCGGCGATCTGGAACATGGACTCGACCGTTTGCCGCAGGGCATAGCCCGCCGCCACCACCGCGCCCATACTTGTGCCGCCAATGGCATCGATCTCGACGCCCACCTCTTTCAAGGCACGGATCGCGCCGACATGCGCGTAACCGCGCGCACCGCCGCCGCTCAACACCAAGCCAATGCCGTTGCCGGTCAGCAAACGCCCTAAGCGCCGCAAGTGCTGCGCGTCGCCGCTGCGGATATGGTGATGACGTTCCACATGTCGCGGCGTAAGCCACGCCGCTGTGCCGCTCGGGATGACGGTCGGCGGTGGGTGGATGAGCACCAGTTCGGTACGCAAATTTGGGAAACGCTCGGCAATCAGGCGCTCAATGGGACGTACATCCGGCACATCCTCCGCCGCGGCGGCGAAGATCACCCGATCAGCCTGCACGAGGCAGCGGGTCGTCCACGGCGACAAGTCCGGATCGCCCACGTACAGCACATACTGATAGCGGAAATCGACATCGCACATCCAGCGATCAATCGCCAGATCGAGCGGATGATCGGGGCCAAGCTGCGACACCCCCTCGACGCCATACAGGGTATCGAACTGCGCACTGTCCAGCGGAATCACCTTGCCGAAGCGGCTGATGTCTTCGGCAAGCTGCGCGGTGACGTCCCGCAGTTGCAGACCGCGCGTCAGCGGGATGATCGTGTAGTTGTACGAGCGCGTCTCGTGCACCCCTTTGAGCATGCGCATCTGCCGCCGCATGAGGATGCGCGTGATCTGCGTCATCATACGCGGATATTCGTCGAGCAAGCGCTCGAACAGCGCGGTGGGCAGTTTGACGAGATTGGATTCACGCGCGGCTGTGATGGTCGCCGAGCGCGGTTCCCCGGTGATCAGCGCGACCTCGCCCACCGTTTCGCCCACGCCAACCTCAGCGAGTAAGCGTTCGTGGCCATCGTCTTCCGTGTAAACAATGAGCAGTCGCCCCGTCAGCACAATGTACAGGCCGTCGCCCGTTTCACCCTGCCGGAACAGCACTTCACCCTTGCTCAATGCGACCCACTGCATTTCGGCTTGCAGCGCTTTGAGCACGCTCGATTCCAGTTTGCCGAACAGCGTATTCAGGATGTGGGCGAGCTGCATGCGCTGGAGCCGGGGCAAAATCGCCGAGGTCAACTGGAGCGCAACCTGCGGATTCCGGTTGGCGATCTGCATCAAACCGTGTTTGGAGAGCTGCACGAGATCGCTGTCTTGCAGCGTGTAGACCGTCGCCGTGCGGGGCTGCCCGGTCAGCAGGGCGATTTCGCCAACGCAGCCCCCGACGCTGTGTTCGTCGATGAGCACTTCGGAGCCGTCTTCAGCCGTGCCACACACGCGTACTTTGCCACGACCGACGATATACAGGCTGTCGCCGACCTCGCCTTCGCGAAAGACATACACCCCCGCCGCGAGGGTGATCAGCTTGAATTCGTGCTCAATCTGGCGAAGAACCGACTCCTCCAAATCCCGAAAATACTCACTCTGGCGAATTGCGTCGAGCTTCGCCGCGGGGAGGGTCGGACTTTCGGTCATTCGGCTGTGCTCCTGATTGATCTACCGTTTACACTGGTCATTCTACTTGAGGCGGGCAAGAAGCGAAATGAACATGTTGGTTGGATGCGGACTTAACTGGCGATGCGCTCTACGGCGGCCAGTACATCTTTGAGCACGGGTTTGTTGGTGAAGTACAGGACTTCGCCGGGGACATCCTTCAGGCGTTCCGGCGCAAGGTTGACGCCCTCGTACACCAGCAGCAGCAGATCGTGGCGCCCCGCCGCCCGCACCTTCTCGACTTTGCGCCGCAGATAATCCGGATGCCAGTAGCCGACGATCTCGATCAGACAGCGGCGGCCATCGCGGCTGTGCGTCACCGAAAAGTCGGGGATCATGACCGAGTCGCCGAGCAGGATCACTTCTGCTTCGCGCTGCAACTGCCACTGCCCGCGTTTGTCGCCGCCGAACTTCGCCGCAAACTCAGCCGCGAAATCCGCTTCAAGCGCGCTGTCATACAAGCCGCTTTTGCGAAAATGCGAGGTCAGCGGCAGCGTCGAGTCGAGCCGATACTCCGCCGCCCAGTCCGGCAGATGCACATCCGCTACCATCGACCAGCGGTCGCCGAGAAAGAGCGCAGGCAAAAAGGCGGCGAACTGCCGTCCGTAGCGCGTGGTCTGGTGGACGAATGGCGAAATCGCACCTTCTAACGTAACGTGATAGCCGCCTTCGGGGAGCGGTTCCGCCTCAAACATCAGCTTGAACAGCTTAAGGTAGCGCCAGAAGTCTTTGTAACCGTCGTGGACGTCCACATGCATCTGGCTCGACCAGTAGAGCACGCCACGCGCCAGTTCGAGGTTGTAGCGACCGATCAAATCAGCGGGCGTCCACGTCTGGCCGACGGTAGAGAGCATATACTCGGCGGGACGGTCGGCGAACAAGGCGCGTTCCACCGACTCGACCGCGAGATCAAAGTGCCGCGCCGCTTCGTGCAGCGCATCGGCGCGGGTGCGCAGGTGAAACAGATCCGCGCGGTCGAAGACCAGCCCACCACTGAACAGATAGCGCCGCACATCCACGGGATCAACATCAAGCGTAAGCGGTGTGAAGGTGGCGGCATCTTCCAGCACTTTGGCCAACCCGCGCACGACAATGTAATCCACCCGCGTGCCCACATAGGCCTCAAAGGCGCGATCCCACAGCGCGCGCGGCTGCCCCACCTGCGCCGCGAACAAGGTGATCAACGCGTCCGCGGTCGCCAGCACCTTAGGGCTGGCCGCCAGCCAATCGATCACCAGTTGTGAGCCGCGCGCCTTGATGCGTGGACGGATGAGATCAGCGGTGAGCATCCCTAACCCTGCAACGGGCGGCGGCGCTGCGCGCGGCCAACATCGGTCGTATCGCGGGCGATCACTTCGTAGAGCAGCGCCTCACGGTTGCCGGACTTGCGCAGCACACGCCCCAACCGCTGAATGTATTCGCGGGCGCTCGACGTACCGCCGAGCACGATGGCGACTTTCGCTTCCGGCACATCCACACCTTCGTTCAGCACCTTCGAGGTGACGACCGCAGGATAGTCACCCGCGGCGAACGCTTCGAGGATGTGCTTGCGTTCGGCGGCTTTGGTTTCGTGCGTCAGCGCGGGGATCAAGTGCTGGCGGGCAATGGCATACACGACCGCGTTGTTCTCGGTGAAGATCAGGCAGCGGTCGTCGCTGTGTTCGCGCAGGAGCAGTTCCAGCGCGGCGAGTTTGCCCGCGCAGCCCGCCAGCAGCTGCAAAATCCGCTGACGCGCCAGCACCGCCGCGCGCGCTTCCTCCTCATAGCTGCTCCGGCGCAGCAGTTCATTGAGCCAGAATTTGCCGTGCGTCTTCTGCAGTTGGTGGCGGCGGAAGTAGCCCGCGTAGATCGCGTAATCGGCGTCGTACTGCGCGCGTTCGATGGGCGTCAAGTCGACGCGCACGCGCTGCGTTCGGTATTCGGCAAGCGTATCCCCGGTGAGATCGTCGATCTTGAGCGCGTAGACGATGTCGCCGATCAACTCGTCGACGCGCCAACGCGTACCGGACTGTTCGGCTTCGTTCGGGTAGGTCGCGGTCAAACCGAGGCGGAACGGAGATGGGGACATGAGCGCCGCCTCACCCCAGGAGGGCGCAGGCAAGTGATGGACTTCGTCAAAGATGATGAGCTTGAAGGCATCGCCATGCGCGGCGATCACATCGCCCGCCGAATGATAGGTCGTCACAGTGATGGGCAGCACCGTCTTTTCGCCGCCATAGTACACGCCCACCGCCATCCCGAAGGCGTTGGCGAGGCGCGCATACCACTGGTGCAGCAGATCGATCGTCGGGGCAACTACCAGCGCCGACCGTTTTACCCGCTGAATCGCATGGATCGCCACGAAGGTTTTGCCCGCCCCGGTCGGCAGCACGATGCTGCCGCGCCGTTCGGCCGCGTCCCACGCATCGAGCGCGGCGATCTGGTACGCGTGCGGCGGGCGATCATCATGCAGGTGCAGATCGAGCGTTTGCCAGCGCGGCACTTGATCGCGGATGCCCTGTTCGCGCAGCCAACCGATCAGGCGCGGGTAGTGATACGCCTCGCAGCGGGGCCGCCCTTTGATTAGTTGGAACGGCGCGGGCGCGTCTGGCACATCATACAAGACCAGCGTCCCACCCTGAAACGTGATCGTCCCGGTCAATGGCCGTTATCCTGTGTAATTCGCGCTATAATCATACTCAATATTTGAATTTTTGTTCGATAGGAGTCTGTTATATGGACTTTCTCCACGGCGGTGAATTGATCGCACGGGCGCTTAAGGCGCAGGGTGTGACCACACTGTATACACTGTGCGGCGGGCATATCGCGCCCATCTACGAAGGCTGCCTGAACAATAACATCGCCATCATCGACTTCCGGCACGAACAAGCCGCCGCCCACGCCGCCGACGCGCACGCGCGCCTGACGCATAATATCGGCGTGGCGGTCGTCACAGCCGGGCCGGGAGTCACCGACGCGGTGACCGGCGTCGCCAATGCGTATCAGGCGCGCAGCCCGATGATACTGATCGGCGGCGCGGCTCCGCTCAAGACCAAAGGCATGGGCGCGCTGCAAGAAATCCCCCAGACCGATATGTTCAAGACCTTCACCAAAGCGAGCTTCACCCTCGAACGTACCGAAGACATCCCCGCCCTCCTGTTTGACGCCTTCCGCACCGCGTTGAGCGGGCGACCCGGCCCGGTGTTCATCGAAGCCCCGTTTGACGTGCTGTTCAACGCGGTCGATGCCATGCCCATGCCGGAACGCATCATCATCGAGCCGCAGCAACCGGAGGTTGGCGCGTTGGCGCGCATCTTCGACATTTTGCGCGGCGCGCAGCGGCCCGTACTCATCGCCGGAACACAAGTGTACTGGGATGGCGGACAGGTCGCTCTGCGCGAACTGGCGGAACAAACCCACATGCCGGTCTTCACCAATGGCGCAGGACGGGGAACGCTGCCCATGGTCCACCCCAACTGCCTGAAAGCCGTACGCTCCGCCGCCACCCGCGACGCCGACGCGATTCTATTGATCGGCACACCGCTCGACTTTCGCCTGAAGTATGGGCAAGAGTTTAACGCGGATGCCAAACTGATCCAGATCGAAAATGATGCGGCGGAACTGAATCACAACCGCGCCGCCGATGTCGCCCTGTGTGCAGATGCGCGGTTGGTGCTGGAAGCGCTCGCGGAAGGCTTACAAGGAGTCCGCTACGACGAATGGATGAGCACGCTGCGCGGCAAAGAAGATCGCAAAGAGGCCGAGCTGCGTGACTGGCAAGCGATCGACTCGCTGCCTGTTAATCATTTCCGTTTTGCGGCGGAAGTGAATCGATTCATCGATGCAAACACCATCGTAATCGGTGATGGCGGCGATATTGTCTCCGCGTGTGCCAAAGTCATCGACCTGACGCAGCCCGGTCAGTGGCTCGACCCCGGCCCACTCGGCACACTAGGGGTTGGCATGCCCTTCGCCATCGCCGCCCAGCATCTGTTCCCCAACAAGCGCGTGCTGGTCATCAATGGGGATGGCTCGTTCGGCTTGAACGGCTTCGAATTCGACACCGCGATCCGCTTCAACCTGCCGATCGTGAGCATCGTCGGCAACGACGCGGGCTGGGGACAGATCCGCACGCCGCAAAAGATCATGGTGGGCGCGGATCGAGCGGTCGCTACTTCCCTGGCGCCAACCCGCTATGATCGGGTGGTCGTGGCACTTGGAGGCTACGGCGAACACATCGAATCGCCGGACGCCATCGTACCCGCGCTGGAACGCGCTTTCGCCAGCGGACTACCCGCCTGTATCAATGTGCCGCTCGATCCGGATGGCATGAGCAAGACGGGCGCGAGCACACCGTATATCGTCTAGGAGACTGCTCTTGAGTATTTTGAGGGGAGTGTGGCGCACCGCGCTGCTGGGACTCGTCGCGAAACTGGCGGCGCTGGTCGCCCTGCTCTTTCTGACCCTACCCGTCGTCGCGCTCATCGTGCGGGCTGTACAAACGCAAGCATGGAATGACGCGCCTGACTCCGCCGTCCCCACGGCCATCTGGTTAAGCTTCGTCACGACGTCGATCACGGTGCTGTTCACGCTCGTCTTCGGGACGCCGCTCGCGTACCGACTGGCGCACGGACGCGGTCGCCTGCCGCGATTGCTCAGCGTATTGGTCGAACTGCCGATTGTGCTACCCCCGGCGGTCGCCGGGTTAGCGCTGTTGATCACCTTCGGGCGCCGGGGCCTGCTGGGCGGCCTCCTGAGCGCCGCCGACATTTCGCTCTCGTTCACTACGTTCGCGGTGATCATGGCGCAGGCCTTCGTCGCGTCGCCATTTTACATTCGCGCCGCACAGGTCGGTTTCGCAGGCGTCCCCCGCGATCTGGAAGATGCCGCGCGCGTAGATGGCGCGGGCGATGTCACGCTGCTCCTATACATCACGCTGCCTCTGGCACGGCGTGCGTTGGGTGCGGGGATTGTGCTCGCGTGGGCGCGGGCGCTCGGCGAATTCGGCGCGACGATTCTGTTTGCGGGGAGCTTGCAGGGGCGTACGCAAACGATGCCGCTGCTCATCTACAACGTGATCGAGCGCGATATTGACGCCGCCATCTGGACGGGTCTGATCCTGATCGGTCTGGCGCTGGTCGCGCTGGTGATCTCGCAGCTGCTGGGGCGCAAAGACGGCGATCCGCTGGCATAAGCCGAAAATAAAAGACCGGGACAATGTCCCGGTCTTGAAACTAAAGTAGACTCTCGAAAGTCCCAATGTAGGGGTAGACCTCTGTGTCTACCCGG
>CALKIA010000508.1 GCA_937988705.1 uncultured Chloroflexota bacterium
GAGGACTACTGGTTCACCAATAACGTCCAGACCGATAAGATCATTCACAGCGCGGGTTTAGCCGACTTCATGGCGACGCTGGACATCCGCCAGACGATGCTGGCGACGCTCGCTTCGGGCGGTCGGCGCATCGGGTCGGTGCAGTTGTCCAACCGCCGCGACCGCGCTGATTTCAGTGACAAAGACGCCCGTCTTCTGCTGATCTTCGCCTCGCAGATCGCAGGCATGATCGAAAATACGCGCCTCTTCCAGGAAGCCCAGGGCCGCGCAGAAGAATCCGAACGCCTGCGCCGCATCGCCGAACTGGCGGGCGCGATCATGGCCCCCGACGACGACTTTTCCGCGATGCTGGCCGAAGTCGCCGCGCTGACCAACAGCCCGTCGGTCTTCGTGAGCCTCTTCGATGCCGAAAAAGGTCGTCTGGTAACGTACCAGCGCAACACGCATAACGTCCCGCTGGTAGACACGGTGATCTACGACACCTACAGCAAAGGCATGGAATACAGCGTAGCCGTGTCGCGCCGCCCGTTCATCAGCAACGACATTCAAAACGATCCGCACGCGCTGGAGAATTACAAGGACGCCGCGCAGAAATATGCCATGACGACCATCTGCCTCGTGCCGCTGGTCGTCGGCGATCATTCGCTCGGCGAGATGGGCGTCGTCAACCGCGTTGATCCGCCCTACAGCAGTGCCGACCTCACGCTGCTGCAAGGCGTGACTGTGCAGATCGCCGCCGCGCTGGATCGGGTGCGTTTGTATGAAGCGACCGGGCACAACCTCAGCCGCCGTTTGCAGGAACTGGACGCAATTTCCCGCGTCAGCAACGAATTGGCGCTCACGCTCGATCTCGACCGCGTGCTGGACGTGATCCGCTTTGAAGCCATCCGCGCGACGGACGCGCAAGGCAGTACCGTCGCCCTGCTGCTGCCACCAGCGGACTGGCGCAAGCCCGACGAACCGCGTATGGATCGCCGTTTGGGCGAACGCGTGGCGGTCGGCTTGACCGATATCGAACTGGCGGCGATCAACAACGGCACGGACGCCCTGATCGTCGAGGATTACGCGCGCTCAACCTACCACCCCGCACCGGACAAAGCGCGCTCGGCGATTGCGGCGGCTTTCACCTATGAAGAACGCGTCGTCGGCGTGATCCATCTGTACCATGACGACCCGGCGCAGTTTGATAACCGCGCCGCCACTTTCCTCATGACACTGGCCGCCAAAGCTTCACTCAGCTACGGCAACAACCTGCGCTATCTGGAAAACAAAGATCGCAGTGACCGTCTGCGCCGTCGCGTTGACCAGCTCAACCAGATTTTCGAATTGGGGCAGATGCTCCAGAGCACGGTCGATCCGGTCATGATGCTGGAAGCCATCGCCTACAGCGTCCAGCAAAGCTGCGGCTTCGATGTGGTGATGATGACCATGCTCGAAGGCCAGACGATCCGGCGCGTGGCGCAGGCGGGTCTGCCGATTGATGCGTTTGAGGCCAGTAAGAAAAACACGCTCAGCCGCGCGCAGTTGGCGAAACTGTTCGAATTCCAAGAATACAACATCAGCGAGTCGTACTTCTTGCCATTCGAGCGCGTCACGCAGTGGTATCTCGATGGGCTGGAGACGTTCAACGCCAATTTCGCGGTCATCCGCACCATGCATCCGCGCGGCAAAAATGACTGGCACGACGGCGACATGCTGCTCATCCCGATTCACGGTGCGGGCGGTGATCTGCTCGGCGTGATGAGCCTCGACCGCCCCTTTGATGGGTTGCGTCCGGACCGCGCGTTGATCGAAATCCTCGAAATCTTCGCCCATCAAGCGGCGGCGATGCTGGAGAATACGCGCCTGTACCTGACCTCGACGCGCAGCGCCGAACAGGAAGCCCAGCTGAACGAAGTCATGGAAGCGATCACCGCCACGCTCGACATCCCCGAAATCGTGGAGTCGGTGGCGCGGGGGTTACAGCGCATTCTACCGTTTGCGCGCCTGTCGATGGCGCTGCTCGACGGCGAACAGCAGAACTTCGATCTGGTGCAGGTGGCTGTGCAGCCCGATGAAACGCTCACCGTGGGCCGCGACCGCCGCTCTTCGCTGGCGCGTACCGCCTTAGGGCGCAGCTTTGATGGTGCGCAGGACTATCTGTACCTTGCCAGCGACGCCGAAACGAACGAACTGGAAGATCTGCGCAACTGGGCGACCCAGGGACAACAAGTCGGTCTCGTCATGCCCCTCGTCAGCGGTGGTACGCCGCTGGGCGCGCTGCACATTGGCTGTGACAACCTCGATCACCTTGAGGCGTTCGAAGAACACCGCGCGCTCCTCAAGCGTATCGCCAACTTGACCGCAATTGCCGTGCAGAACGCGCGCCTATTCAGTCAGGCGGTCAACCTGCGCTTCTTCAATGAGTCGGTCGTCGAGTCGATTCAGCAGGGCATCATCGTGCTGGATCGTTCCGGTCGCGTGCTCACGGTCAACGAGTTCATGCGGGCGCGCTTCAACTGGGGCGATGCGAGCGTGCGCGAAGACCTGTTCGCGTACCGGCCCTCCCTGCGCTTTTTGGCAGATACGCTGCGCGTGGTCACCGAAAAAGGTGTGCCGCAGGCGCTCATCAACCAGACCATCCGCGAGGACGGCAAGAATTTCGTCTTGAACCTGTACCTATACCCGCTGCGCGCGGCCGATGCGGTGCGCGGCGCGGTGCTGCTCATCGACGATGTGACCGACCGGGCGCGCCTGGAACAGGATATCGCCGCGCGAGCGGCGCAGTTGGCCGCGCTCACCGAAATTTCCAGCCGCATCACCGCCGCGCTCCGCCGTGACGAAGTGATCGCGCTGGCCTTCGACGAAATGCAGAACGTGATCGGCTACGACGTGATGTCGCTGTGGTGGATTGAAGGCGAAGAGGTCGTACTGGAAGCGGCGCGCGGTTACGAACCGCAGACCGGGGAGACGCGCGTGCTGATCGCCTCGCATGACCGCTTGCGTCGCGTGGCCGACACTCAGCGCAGCGTCACGATCAATCACCTGCAAGGGTGGGATGTGCTGCCGGGCGAAGCGGGTCAGCAGAGCTGGCTCGGCGTGCCGCTCATGCGGCAGGCGCAGGTCGTCGGCATGATCACGCTGTGCGTGACGCAGCCCGCCTTTTACGACGCGCAGGCCGAACAAGCCGCGCTCGTGTTTGCCAATCAACTGGCGGTGGCGCTGGTCAACGCTGACCTGTTCGAGGAAGCGACCATGCGCACGCAGCGCCTCAGCCTGCTCAACCGCGTGTCGGTGGCGCTGGCGCAGTCGCTCGACAACGAGAATATCCTCGAAGTCGCGCTCCGCGAAATTTCGGAGACGCTCGGCATTGATCGCGCGAAAGCCTACCTGTTTGAGCGCGAAACGAATGTCGCGCGCTTGGTAGTCGAACGTCCACGTGGCGATCTGCCGCCCTATGAAGTGCTGGATCTCAAGCAGAGTGTGGTCTTCTCGACCATGAGTCGCCATCCCGAACCGATCCTGATCAGCGATCTCAACACCTATGAGGATCGCGCGTTGGTCGATGAACTGCGTCCGCGCGGACTCGTCGGTTATGCGGCCATCCCGATGACGGTTGGCGGGCAGACGAGTGGCATGTTCGAGATGGAAATCTACGATGTGCCGCACAAGTTTGACCTCGAGAAGCTCGATCTGGCGCTGATCATCGCCAATCAGGCGGCCATCGCCGTGCTCAACGCCAATCTGCTCGAACAAACGCTGGTACGTACTCGTGAACTCGAAACGCTGCTCGAAGCCGCGCAGGCGACTTCCTACACGCTCGATCTTGAAGAAGTGTTCGGCAGCGTCGTCCGCCTGATTTTGCAGGCGCTGGACATGGATGACTGCGCGATCATGATGTACGACAACGTCGAAGACATGCTGAAGGTCGAATACGACCTCAACCGGCAGGGCGACGAGAGCCGCATCACCCCCGCCGGCACGGCCTACGATCTCAAAGAGTACCCGGCGAAGATGCGCGCCGTTCATGACGGGCAAATCCTCGTCATTCGCCGCAGCGACCCGAACGCCGATCCGCGTGAACTGGAAGAAATGGATCGCGCTGGCGACACCGCGCGTATGCTCGTCCCGTTGATCGTGCGCGATCAGGCCATCGGTCTGCTGCAAATCGAACTGCAATCGGAATTCCGCACGTTCACCCATCGTGAAACGCGCATGGCGCAAGCGCTGGCGGCGCAGGCGGCCATCAGCATCGAAAACGCGCGTCTGTCGACTGAAACCGCCGCGCAGGTGGAACAGTCGCTGGTCATCAACGACCTGTCGCGCGCCATCTCATCGACGATGGACGTGAACGACATGATTCGCATCGTGCGCGAACAGGTACCGCAGCTCACCGACGCCGAAGAAATGTATATGGCGCTGTACAACGCGGAAACGCAGGACATCATCTTCCCGATGGCGGTGCGTTCCGGCAAAGACTACACCATCCCCTCGCGCAAGTTGGGCAGCGATGAAGCTTCGTTTGTCATCAAGTACCGTCGGCCGCTCCCGCTCGGCGGCGAAAGTCCGACGGCGTCCGAAGTACGGCGCAACCTCGGCATTACCAATGGTGAAGATGACGCGCTGCGCTACCTCGGCGTGCCGCTGATCGCCGGTGATCAGGTGGTCGGCGTGCTGGCCGTGCGCGATACGCAGCAGAAGCGCCCGTTCGGCTTGAACGATCAGCGTATTCTGACGACGATCGGCGCGCAGCTCGGCGCGACCATTCAGAACGCCCGCCTGTTCCAACGCGTGCAGAACTTCGCCACGGAGCTGAATCAGCGCGTTGAAGAACGCACGCTCGAACTTCAGGAGGAACGCGACCGCATCGACTCGCTCTACCAGATCGCGGCGGAACTCGGTCGGACGCTCGACACCAACCGCGTGCTGGATCGCGCGCTGGACATGGTCGCGAAAGCCATCAATGCGGAAGACGCCGTCGTGCTGCTCTTCGACCCGCTCACCGACCGCCTGTACAGCCATGTCTCGCTGGCGACCAAACAGCGGCGCGGCGGCACCGGGCGTCTGGGCGATGTGGAACGGCGCTATCACCCGGCAGAAATGCTCGCCAACTGGGCGATCAACAACTCGAAGGCGGTGAATGTCGGCGATCTGCGCGCCACCGATTACTGGCAGTTGGATAACCCCGGCGCGGAAGATTGGCGCAGCGGTGTGGCCGTCGTCCTCGAAACCAACGAAGACGTGCAGGGCGTCATGGTCTTCCTGAGTACCCAACTGAACCACTTCACCGACCCGCAGTTGAAACTGACGGTGGCGGCGGCGAGTCAGGTGGCGGCGGCAGTTAACAACGCCGATCTGTATAACCTGATCCGCGATCAGAATGATCGCATGGCGACGCTGCTGCGCGCCGAACAGGAAGAAGCCGAAAAGAACAGCGCCATCCTCGAAGGTATTGCGGACGGCGTCATGCTGGCGGACGCGAGCGGGGTGGTCATCCTGTTCAACAGCGCCGCCGAAGCGATCCTCGGCCTGCCGCGTGATTATGTGCTCGGTCAGCCACTTTCCCGCTTGACGGGGACGGAAGGCTCGGCGACGTGGACGAGCGCGCTCAACAACTGGTCGCTGCGCTCGCGGCGTCCTGACGAAGAACTGATCCTCGACCGGGTCGATGTGGGGCGGCGCATTGTCAACGTCCATGCGTCGCCGGTGTACACGGGCGATCAGGTGCTCGGTACGGTGGCTGTGTTCCGTGATGTGACCAAAGAGACGGAAGTCGACCGCATGAAGAGCGAATTCATCTCCAACGTGTCGCACGAACTGCGCACGCCGATGACGAGCATCATGGGCTATGTCGATCTCATGCTCAAGGGCGCGGGCGGCGATGTTAACGAGCAGCAGCGGCAGTTCCTGTCGACGATTCGCAGTAACGCGACACGCCTCTCTAACCTCGTGAACGACCTGCTGAACATCTCCAAGCTGGACAGTGGGCGCGATCAGCTCACGCTGAGCGAGGTGAACGTGCAGGACGTGATCGTGCTGGTGGCTTCCAGCTTGCGCGGGCGGTCGCAGTATCAAAACAAGGCCATGACCGTCGATGTCAAGATTGCGCCGGATCTGCCTCTGATCAAGGGCGACCGTGACAAACTGACGCAGGTCGTCAGTAACCTGGCCGACAATGCTTTCAATTACAGCCATGCTGGTGGTAAGATAAGCATCGAGGCACAGGCTCAACCCGATGGCAAAAACATCTTGATTCAGGTGCGCGATAATGGCATCGGCATCCCGGAACAGTTCCGCGAACGCATCTGGAATCGTTTCGAGCGCTACGAAGAACACGCGCTCGTGATGGATGTTGCTGGTACGGGCTTGGGGTTGTCGATTGTGAAGACTCTGGTGGATATGCATCAGGGAGAAGTGTGGTTCGAAACCGAAGTCAACAAGGGGACGACGTTCTACATTTCGCTTCCCATCGCCGGACCGCAAACCATGTTGAGCCGCATCACTGCCGAAGAACCATCGGTCGAGGGACAATAGAACAATGGCGCACATTCTAGTTGCAGAAGATGAACGCGATATCCGCGAACTAATCAACTTCACGTTGATGTTCGCCGGGTTTCAGGTGACGCTGGCCGCCAATGGCGCGGAAGCCGTCGAACGGGCGCAAGCGGCGCTCGCCAGCGGCGCGAAGCCGGATCTCATCATGATGGATGTGCGAATGCCGAGAATGACGGGATACGAAGCCTGCCGCCAGATCAAATCGATCAGCGACTTTCAGGACACACCCGTGATTTTCTTGTCGGCCAAAGGGCAGGACGAAGAGATTCAGACGGGGCTGGATGCAGGCGCAGTCGCTTACATTCTGAAGCCGTTTAACCCGGATGACTTAACCCGCCGCGTGGAAGAAATCCTCAGGGGTTGATCTAAGCAGCATTGTCGGAGCGGATACGTGAGTGCCATCACAGCAGGCGGTGATTTAGTCCATTACGAGGTTCTGGGACGCGGACGTCCGGTCATTTTAGTTCATGGCTGGCTCGGATCGTGGCGGTACTGGATTCCTACCCTCCAGCATTTGCAGTCGAATTACCGCCTGTATGCCCTTGATTTGTACGGCTTCGGTGACTCAGCCAAGAACCCCAACAAATACAACATTGAACACCAGATTGCCCTGCTTGAAGATTTCATGGTGCAGCTGGCGATCACCAAAGCGGCGTTTGTGGGTCACGGACTCGGGGCGATCATCGCCGCGGAATTCGCCCGCCGCTACCCGGAACGGGTGCCGCGTTTGATCGTGGTAGACGCGCCGTTGTTCGACACGGGCGATCTGGATCGCCGCGCGCCGCTGGTGCGTAAAGTCGCCGCACGTCCGACGATCCCGCAGCCCGAAACCAACCCGAACGCCCCGACGATCATGAGCGCCAGTGCCGCTATGCGCGCCGCATTGGTCGAAGCCGCGCGTGCCAAGCTGAACGGTCAGCTCCCTGCCGAACTCGAAGAAATCGCCGGGTTTGGGCCGGATGATCGGGAAGTCTACGAGGCACATAATCCGCTCATGCCGCTGATGGAGGGCACGACGCTCGAACTGCTGTTGGGGCGCTGCTTCCGCCGTGCGGAGCCGAATTACGAAAAGCTGCTGGTGGACGTGAACAAGATCGACGGACGCGTGCTGCGCCGTTCGGTCGAGCATTTCGACTCCGGGCGCATGCTCGATACACTGCGCCTGCTGAATATCCCGGTTGTGGCGATTCATGGCCTTGAAGATCCGCTCATGCCGCCGCCGCGTGACGAAGTCCTCAACTATCTGACGCACGAAAAAGAACAAACGCTCGTCCCTGTGCTTTTGCCCAATGTACGCCATTTCCCGATGCTGGAAGATGAGCGTTTTCCCCGCATGATCAGCGATTACCTCGACGCCGCCGACATCAGCCGGGTGGAGCAGAAGGAACGTTGGAAGCGGCGTCACCGCTAGACGGAGTAGGTTTTGAATAGAGCAATTATTTTCGCAAATGGAGATATCAACGACGGCGAGATGGTGCGCCGCGTTTTGATGTTCAGCGGTGAGTCGCTGCTGGTTGCCGCCGATGGCGGGGCACGGGTCGCCGCCCACTTTGGTCAGCGCCTGGACGCCGTCATCGGCGATATGGACTCGGCTGATCCGGCGCAAATCGCCGAATTGGAAGCCAATGGCACGCAAGTGCTGCGGCATCCCGCCGAAAAAGACGAAACGGATCTCGAACTGGCTCTGCTGTGGGCGGTTGACCGTGGCGCGACATGGATTCGCGTGCTCGGCGCGGTGGGAGATCGGCTCGATCAAACGTTGAGCAACATCTATTTACTGGCGCTGCCGGCGCTCGCAAACTGCGATGTGCGCATTATAGCGGGCAAAGAAGAGACGTATCTCGCCCGACCCGGTTGGATGTTCGTCGAGGGTCAGCAGGGCGACACGGTGTCGCTGCTGCCTCTCAATGGAACAGTGTTTGGCGTCAAAACCGAAGGCTTGCATTACCCGCTGCGCAGCGAGGACCTGTATTTTGGCCCCGCGCGGGGCGTCAGCAACGTCATGACCCATGATAAAGCCGTCGTGTATGTCCGCAGCGGCATCCTGCTGATCGTGCATACCATCGGGCGGGCGTAAAAGATGAACCTCACCCCCGGCTCCTCGCCTAAAGGAGACGGAGACAGTCAGGGTTGTTAAGTCCCCTTGCCCCTGGGAGAGGGAACTTAGGGGTGAGGTCAGACAACAAATAGGCGATGACTCATGCCCAAAATCCGCATCGAAAAGCGCAACCATCACGGCGTACTCGTGTGGGCTTACGACAGCGAAGAAATCGAGCGTACCGCGCACTCTGTGCTGATCGCCGCCCACTTCGATCGCGACGACCGCGACGACGGCTATTTCATCTGGCAGCGTGGCGACCGTTTCCTCGAATGGCATTACACGGATCGCTGGTACAACGTGTTCAAGATATTCGACCGGGACACAGGCGCGGTCCGCGGCTGGTACTGCAATATCACGCGGCCCGCCGTCATCGGGGAAGATTTCGTTGCCGCCGATGATCTCGAACTCGATGTGTTCGTGTTTCCCGATGGGCAGATTCTGCTCAAGGATGAGGACGAGTTCCACGCGCTCGATCTGCCCGCAGCGGATCGGGCTCAAGCGGAAGCGGCGGCGGCGGACATTCAACGACTGGCGGCGGCGAAAATCACGCCGTTTGACTAAAGGATGACGCGCTGTTGTTGGGGAGGAGTTAGGTGTCGGACGTGTCTTCGGGCGCACACGCAGGTGCGCCCCTACAAGAGCTGCGTTTCGTAGGGACGCGATTTAGAGGGTGTCGAATAACCCCCTCAACCCCCGACCCCTTCTCCCACGCAAGCGGGGAGAAGGGGAGA
>CALKIA010000509.1 GCA_937988705.1 uncultured Chloroflexota bacterium
CTTGACGCCGCACCAACTGCGACCGTCCGAGTTTGCGACCGTCATCAACTACGACATCGGCCTCACCGACCTCGCCAAGTTCGTCTCCGGCGGGGATGATCAGTTACAGGCGGGCGATTTCGATGTGCCCGCCCTCGAACGCAAACTCTTGCAGTTCAAACCGCGCGTTCTCGCCTTCACCAGCAAGAACGCGGGGAGCATCTTCTATCACTCGAGGAAGATCGCACTCGGTCGCCAACCGGAACTGTTCGGGAACACGACCGTCTTTGTGCTGCCGTCGCCTTCCGGGCTGGCCATCCGCTCATGGGATGTGCGGCACTGGCAAGCCGCCGCCGATTTCGCCCGCTCGCTGCTCTGAATTACTACTCAAACTGCGGCAGCCACGGCGTCTGCGCCGCCAACAGTTCATCGACCATGGCGTGAATCTGCGGCAGCGTACACACCGCCGCCGTGAGCGGGTCAAGCATCACGGCGTGATGCACCGCGTCGCGGTCGCCCCGCAGCGCGGCTTCGACGGTCAGCTCTTGCACATTGATATTGGTTCGGTTGAGCGCGGCGAGCTGCGTCGGCAGTTTGCCCACATACGTCCCCTGCACCCCATTCCCATCCACCAGACACGGCACTTCTACGCAGCAGCCTTGCGGCAAATTGGTGATCAACCCGGTGTTCGGCACATTGCCATTGATGCGCGTCGGCTGGCGCGTGACCACTGCTTCGAGGATCGCCGCACCGTATTCATGTGTTCGCTCAGTTGGCGCGGGCTTTGTCCCGTCGATCAGTTGGTTGAATTCCTGCTCTGCCGAGTCGATCCGTTCCAGACAGTGGCGCAGATACCCGCCCGTTTGGCCGAAGTCGAACCAGCTGTCGCCTGGATTCGTGAAGCGCGGCACGAGATCGTTGGTGATTTGCGCGGCGGATTTGCGGTAATACGGCGCGTATTCGCTGGCATGGCCCGACGATTCGGTGACGAAGTAGCCCAGATATTTCATCATTTCACCGCGCACGGGTTCTTCGCTGATCACGTCCGCGCGGTCAAGCGCCGCCCAGATACGCGGGTACAAGTCTTCCGTGCCCCGGCGAAACTCCAGAAAAAACGACTGATGATTGATTCCCGCACACAAATACGTGACCTCGTCATACGGCACGCCGATCCAACGCGCTAACATTTCGGATGTTCCCTGAACGCTGTGACACAGCCCAACGTGCGGTCGTCCCGCACCTGCCGCCACCGCCCAGCAGTTGATCGCCATCGGGTTCACGTAATTTAGCAGCAGCGCATCCGGCGCGAGGTCGTCCATGTCTTGGCAGAGATCGAGCAGCACCGGGATCGTCCGCAGACCGCGAAACACGCCGCCGGGGCCGAGCGTATCGCCGACGCACTGCCCAACGCCATACTTGAGTGGAATATCGATGTCGAGCTGATACGCGTCCAGCCCGCCCTGCTGAAAGGTCGTGATCACAAACTGTGCGTCCTTGACCGCCGATCGCTGATCCAGCGTGGCTTCGACTGTGGCAGTCAGCCCACGCTGATCAATCAGTGCCTGCACGAGGCGGCGGCTGCGTTCCAGACGCAACGCGTCGATATCCATCAGTGTGATGGTCGCGTCCTGCAAGGCGGGCGTCAGCAGAATATCGCTGCACAGGTTGCGCGTGAACACAATGCTGCCCGCGCCGATAAAGGTAATTTTCGTCATGGCTTGTCTCAAACTTTCGCATGGAGTAGCAAATTGTTTTGCTCTCGCCGAGAGCGGTTCACGCGGATTGTCCATCCAGATAGGCTTCAACCTGCGCCGCGGTGGGCAGCGTCAGCACGTGCGCGGCGACCGCTTGCGCCGCAGTGTAATCCGTTTCGCGGATGATTGTCTTGACCGCCGGAATCGCGGGCGCGTTCATGCTCAGTTCGTCCACGCCGAGGCCGAGCAGCACGCGGGTGAGGCGCGGATCGCCCGCCATCTCGCCGCACACGCCGACCCATTTGCCGCGCGCGTGCGCCGCCCTGACCACCTGCTGAATCGTCCGCAGCAGCGCGGGTTGAAATGGCGACACTAACGCGTTGACATGCGCATTGCCCCGATCCGCCGCCATGAGATACTGCGTCAAATCGTTCGTGCCGAGGCTGAAGAAATCGACATGGTCGGCCAGCACATCCGCCAGCAGCGCGGCGGACGGCACTTCGATCATGATCCCGACTTCCATCTGAGGGTCGAACGGGATTGCCTCGCGGGTGAGCTGCGTCTGCACCGCGCGCACCAGTTCACGCGCAGTTTGAACTTCTTCCAGTGTGCCCACCATCGGGAACATCACTTTGAGGGGGTGCTGCGCGCTCACGCGGCAGATCGCGCGGAGCTGCGTCTCCGCCAGTTCCGGTCGCTCCAGCCAGCAGCGAATGCCGCGATACCCGAGAAACGGATTATCTTCGCGCGGCAATTTGAGATACGCGATGGGCTTATCGCCGCCCACATCCAGCGTCCGAATGATCACCGAGCCGCCGTGCACGTTCTCCGCCGCTGTCGTGTAGGCCTGCACCTGCTCCGCCTCGCTCGGCGGAAGCGTATGGCTCATAAACAGCAGTTCAGTCCGGAATACCCCCACGCCGTCTGCGCCCGCCTCCGCCACGCTGACGGCGTCGGCGGCACTCCCAATATTGGCCGCCACCTCAATCCGTCGCCCATCCGGTGTGATGGCCAGCTGCTGCCCCACCGCGCGCTGTCGCCGCTGCTCCAGGCGCTGCTGCTCAATCGTGCGACAGGCCGCCGCGATCTGTTCGGCGGTCGGATGTGGCAGGATCCAGCCTTTGTCGCCGTCCACAATCACCGTCTGCCCGCTCGTGAGCATCGAGTACGCCGTACCGAGGCCAACCACGGCCGGCAGCGCCAGCCCCCGCGCGATAATCGCCATGTGTGAAGTCGCGCCACCATGCTGGGTGACGATGCCGCGCACCTCATCCCGATTCAACTGTGCCGCTTCCGAAGGTGACAAATCGGGCGCGGCGAGAATGCTCCCTGCAGGCACATGAATCGCCGCGGCGGTTTCGGGTGCCAGTTGGCGCAGCACTCGCCGCCCCACGTCGAAGATATCCGCCGAGCGCCAGCGCAGCACCGCGTTCCCAGTATCTCGGTAGCGCGCCGCCAAAGCTTCGATTGCGTGCCACCACGCGTATTCCGCGCTGCACTGCTGCTGCTTGATCTGATCCTGGGCGGCGCGCAGCAAATCCTCGTCCCGCAGCATCAAGCTCTGCGCCTGAAAGATCGCGCCCGCCTCAGACCGGCGGCTCAGCACATCCAGTTCGACCCGGGCGGAGCTGAGCGCATCGGTGAGCCGCACTTGCTCGCCCGCCGGATCAGCGCTCCGGCCCGTGGGCAGATCGGGGCGCGTATCGTCCAGCAGATAGATTTGCCCGACGGCTAATCCCGGCGCGGCGCTGACTCCTGCCAGCACGGCGACGGGCCGCTTGGCCTGAACCGTAATTACTGGGTGCGGTGCTTCCACATCTCGATCCCCGAAGTTGTCCTTTGCCAACTGCTGGATCGCGTCCAGCACAGCCCGCGCATCCGTCCCTTGCGCCGTGAATTCGAGTTCATCGCCTTGCCGGACATCGAGCAATGCCACCGCGTTGATCTGGCGCGCGCTGGCCTCCCGCTCACCTTTGCGAAGGGTCACTTCGGCGGCATACTGCCCGACCAGACTGACCAACCGCGCCGCCGGACGCGCATGCAAACCGAGGCGATTCGGGACGGGCACCGTCAAGTGGAGCGCGGGCACGGACGCAGGCATTGGTATCGCTGTTGGGGCAGCAGACGGCGTCAGATGCTGCTGTTTCGCCGCCAACCCGCCGCGCGCCGCTGCCAGCACCTGCTCAAGCGGGCTGCCAACGCTCGCTTGCACGGCGGCGCTCAACGCTCCTTCGACGAACGGCGCAGCGGAGAGATGAATGTGAGGAAGCCACTCGGTATCTACCAGTTCGAGCGCGGTTTCGGCGCTCAACACCGCGCTGCCGAGATCCATGAGCACAATGACGCCGTCCGGGCTGTACACCGCGCTGATCGCCTCAGCCACTTTGATCACGTCCGTACCGATGGGGTTATCGGGATCATCGACCCCGCCCGCTACAGCAATCGGCACTCGCTCCTGTGTCATCTGCTTGATCAAGGCCCGCACGCCGTCAGCCAGCGCCGCACTATGGGAAACAAGGACGAGTCCGATCATGGCGTGGGATTAGCCCTTCACGGCGTCGCAGAGTGCCGCCAAGAGAAAATAGACGGAGGTTGCGCCGGGGTCTTGATGCCCGATGCTGCGTTCACCGAGATAGCTGGCGCGTCCCTTGCGGGCTTGCAGCGGAATCGTCGCCTGCATGCCTGCTTCGGCGGCATGCACGCATGCGTCCAGCGCCGCGACTAAGTCCGCGCCTTGATCCAGACTGGTTTTAAGCGCCTGTGCTGCGGGCAGCAAAGCATCGATCATCGTCTTGTCGCCCGGCTCGGCGCGCCCGCGCTGCACGACCCCCTCAATCCCCGCCGTGAGCAGCGCATGCAGATCAGCACCGTCAAGTTCGCTTTTGCCGGCCACTGCGGCACTCGCCCGCAGGAAGAACGTGCCATAGAGCGGGCCGCTCGCGCCGCCCACCGTCGCCATGAGCGTCATGCTCGCCCCCTTGAGCAGCGTGCTGCTGTCCGCGTTGTTGGCGGCAGGAGGCAGCTTTTCGACCACTTTGGCGAAACCGCGCGCCATATTCGTGCCGTGATCCGCGTCACCGATCGGTGAGTCGAGGTCACTCAGATAGCCCTTCTGGGCTGCAAAGGTCTGCGCGCTGCGTTCCAGCCAGGCGCGGATGTGCTGTGCTGTGATCATCGCCATCGCTCAGACACCCCAGCGCAATCCCGGCGTCTTAACGGGTGCATCCCACAGGCTGAGGATTTCCGCGTCGGCTTTCACCAGCGTAATCGAGAAGCCCTGCATTTCCAGCGAGGTGATGTATGGGCCGATCAGGTTGCGCGCAATGGTGATGCCCCGTGCCGCGCAGATCTCCGTCAGTTTGCGGTACACGCCATACAGCTCGGACAGCGGCGTGCCGCCCATGCTGTTGACGAACGCAATCACCTGATCGCCCGCAGCGAACGGCGCATCGACTTCGTCGCGTTCCAGCCATGCCCCAGTGGTGCGATTCCATTCGCGCAGCACCCGACGGTACGGCGGATCGTCCAGAATGCCCGCCGCCAGCGTCGTCGTCAACTCATCGACCGGGCGCAGCGTTTCGCGATATTGACCGGGTTCGCCATGAATGCCAATGCCAATTTCGACTTCATCCGCACCCAGTTCAAAGGTCGGCTTGCCTGCCGCGGGGACAGTGCAGGAGGTCAGCGCCATGCCCATCGACCGCCCGCAGCGGTTGACCTTGCGCGCCAGTTCGGCACAGCGGTCGAGGTCGTAGCCCGCTTCCGCCGCCGCCCCAACAATTTTCTCGAGGATCACGGTCGTGCCGACGCCACGTCGCCCAGCCGTAAACAGGCTGTTCTTCACCGCGACATCGTCATCGACCAGTACGGTCTGTACCTTGATGCCGTCGGCATGTACCATTTCCGCGGCCATCTCAAAGTTGAGCACATCGCCCGTGTAATTTTTGATGATGAACAGCACGCCCGGTTCACCTGCGACCGCGCACGCCGCCTCGTACATCTGATCGGGCGTTGGCGAAGTGAAGACTTCGCCGGGACACGCAGCCGTCAGCATCCCCGGCCCAACAAACCCGCCGTGCATTGGCTCGTGTCCGCTGCCTCCCCCCGAAATCACCGCGACTCGGTCGCTGAGCGGCGCATCCGCCCGGATGATGTATTTCGGTTCCAGGTTGATCTTGAGTTCCGGATGAGCCAGCGCCATCCCCTGCAATTGTTCGACGATGACATTCTCAACCGCATTCATAAGCTTTTTCATGGCTGCGTTCCTTCGGCAAAAAGCACATATTCTTAGCGTTTGAGCAAGACCGCTGGCGTGCTGGCAGGTTCGCTCAAACACGGGTCTGTAGGGGGATTATAGCACCGGTCCGACGGGAGCGCATGGAAAGCTGGGAGACGCCGCGCAGCATTCCCAGCCGATTGAAAAGACTAACAACAGCTCGGAAGCCCTCTGCGCGGCACAAGCTTTACGGCACTAACCCGCTGACGGATTGTTTCCCCAGATTGACGCCAGCTCCCACGCCTGTAAGCGCGTCAACTGTGCCTGTCCGCCCTCGGCGAACAGTTCGATCCCGGTGCTGGTCGCAGTGGGGAACATGACCGCAGACAGCGACACTTCGCCATCATTGGCGAACACTTCCACCGACGATTGGTCGACATAGATGTGCAGGCGAATGACGCCAGCCTGCGGCAGCAGAGGCGCGATTACATACTTCGCGAAGTCCGGGATGACACTGCCGTTTTCCGGGCGCGTACGGTCAAGGAACAGATTGCCCGTCCGGGCGTCATAGCCGACTGTGAGACTCTGCCGCCCAGCGACGGCCAACCGCAGCCCAAAACGCGCTTGCGGATCGGTGACGGCAAATTCGGCGTCGATCTCGTAGGTGTTGCGCGTCGGCGTGAATTCGGTCAGCGGCCGCGCGCCATCCAGCGCCACCGTGGCCACTTCGACGGGGTCACCGCGCAGTGCCGCGAACGCCGGAATCGGTCGCTGAAAGATCCGCAGCCCGCCCGCCGTTGAGCGCAGTTCGATTTCGCGCGGCAGCGCCAGCACGCCTTTGCCCCACGTGGTGGGCACCCAGCGCGCATACTCCCAGTTTCCCAACCAGCCCATCAGCACGGTGCGATCTTCGATCCCATCATAATCACGATACGCGCGCACGGCATAATAATCCGGTCCGTAGTCCAGCCAGTTCGCGTGTTCGCGCCCCGTTTCCATCAGCACATCTGAGAATAGGATGTGATCGACGTTGAGAAAGCCTGCATCCGCCGCCGTGACAGCGTCCACGATCTGGATCTGCGCGGTCTGCCCGTTGAACTCGGCCACATCCCAGCCGACCCAGCGCATCAGATAGTCGCCTGCACCGGTAGCGCTGCGCACCACCTCGCCGTTGACCAGTAGATTCACGACCGCCTGTTCGTCATAGTCGCCGCCTGCCAGCAGGAAGTTAATCGCGCTGTGCTCAATGGTAAACATGGTGGAGGTGATGGTGGACTGCCCCGTAAATCCCAAGGGCGCCGCTGGTATGAACGTGCTGAGGAAGCGCGTTCCAAGCAAACCAGTCACGCGGTACAGGCCGAGGTTCAGGGTATCTCCCACGTTGATCGCGTCGCCGTTGACCGTCCAGCCGTCGGGGAGTCCCGCCTCGAAATCAGCGAAGATCGTGCCGGGCAGACCGTCGCCGCGCAGCAAATACCCATTCGCCTCAGGATCGAGCGTGAACTGCGTACCGTCCCAGTCGCCGATAAAGTACTGCACCGTGTTCGGTCCACGGCCACACAGGAGCACCCAGCGCGTGTTATTCGGGTCGCCATCGACGGGCAGTTGGAACAGATCCGGCACTTCCCACCACTCTGACCGCGCGCCTACCGGGCCAAAATCGCTGAGGTGCTCCCAGTGCTGCAAGTCCGGCGAGGCGTAGAAGCTGACCTTGTGTCGGGCGGGCAGCGCAATGACCATTAGCCAGCGCTGATTTTCCTCGTCCCACCACACCTGCGGGTCGCGAAAGAACTGTTCACCCGTGTCGAGGACCGGATTTCCGTCGAAATACTCGAAGATCGTCGCATCGTGACTGATCGACAGCCCTTGCGCTTCTTCCTCAGTGGCGCGGTCGTGCATGGTGTAGATCGCGATCAGCGGCACATCGTCGCCTTGGGCGAACCCGGCCGTATTCTGTTCATCGACCACCACTGAACCGGAGAAATAATCAAACGAGCCGTCCCCGCCGACCATCGGGCGGGGCTGTTCCTCCCAATGCACGAGATCGGGTGATACGGCGTGTCCCCACCAGAACACGTGATACAGGTTGTTGTAGCGGATCATCCCGTTGGGGTCGCCCAACCAGCCCACGCTGGCGGAGAAGTGATACTGCGGGCGGTAAGGTTCGGTGTAGTCGGTTTGCGCGGAGACGCCGCGCGTCGTCCACGTGGTGAGTCCCAGCAGAACCAACAGATTCAACAGCAGCAGCCAGCGCATCGCCATGTCTCCCCTCAAGCAGACGGACCGATCTCATGGCTGGCGATCATAGTCATCGGCTACAAGCTGTCAAAAAGTGAGCGTGCCGGGAAGGGCGACCTCACGGCGCCTTTCCCAGCTATTCGAGTCAATCAGTCCATCAGTTCAATAGCCGCCGGACGCTGCTGCGCCAAACGGATGCATTCCATGTCGAACTTGGTCGAGCGGTCGAAGCGATAGATGCCGTTCTGCTCCTGATACACGTCGGTGAGCTGTGTGTAGCAGTAGCCAAACATGTTGACATCGTTGAGCAGCGCGGCGCACAGGCGATCAAAGCGATCATAGAATTCGTCCAGCGTAGTTGGGCGACTACCATAGCCCCACGAGACTTCGCCCGGCTTGACATCAGGATTCCACCAGATGCCGCCGAACTCGCTGACGAAATACGGCTGTCCCTTGTAGGGCAACGACCACGTCGGGTTGCGCACCATTTGTGAGGGGATTCCCCAGTCGCCAAAATGGTTGATGAACGGTTTGCCCTCGGCCAACCCGGCATGTCGCTTGGCAAATTCGGTGGGGTCTTGCGTGTAATCGTGGCTGTCGTAGATGTCGGCATTTGCGACGCGGTGGGAGTAACCCGACGTATCCAGCACGGGGCGCGTGGTATCCATCGCCTTCGTCGCCAGATACATGCCCTGCGTCACCACGTCCAACTGCGTGATGTGGTCGGTGATCGACTGCCACGTTTCGTTGAGCGGACACCAGCCGATAATCGCCGGATGCGAGTAGTCGCGTTCCAACACTTCCAGCCACTCGGTGATGTAGGCCGCAGTCGGCGTCTGATGTTCGCCATCGAGCGGGCCGTTGTGACTACAGCCCCAGTCACCAAATTCCCCCCACACGAGATACCCCATGCGATCCGCGTGATACAGGAAGCGTTCTTCAAACACCTTCTGATGCAGCCGCGCACCGTTGAAGCCCGCCGCCATGCTCAATTCGATGTCGCAGCGCAGCGCCTCATCGGAGGGCGCGGTCATGATGCCATCGGCATAGTAGCCCTGATCAAGCACCAGCCGCTGGAAAATCGTCTTGCCATTGATCTTGACCGCCTTGCCGACGATCGCGACACTGCGCAGCCCGGCGTAGCTCTGCGCCGCATCGACAACGTTACCCTGCTCGTCAATCAGGCTGATGTCGAGGTCGTACAAATGGGGATCGCCCACCGTCCACAGGCGTTTGCGTTCAGCCGGGATCGGCAGGTCGAGGCGTGGAGAGAGATCGTATTCTGCCGACGTTTCCGCTGTGACGACCACGCCCGTCGCATCCTTGAGCACGGCGCGCAGCCGAAGACCGGGGCGGTTATTGGTGATCGGTTGTTCCAGCCGAATAGTGCTGTTGGCGACATCTGGCGTGATGCGTGGACGACGCAGCGCGACCTTCGGGACAGGCTCCAGCCACACGGTCTGCCAGATGCCGGTCGTGCGCACATAAATCGCACCTTCCGGGCCGTAATCCCGCGCTTGCTTACCCCGTGGCTGGGGCGCGGAACGGGCATCACGCGCGCGTACCACCAGTGTAACCGTCTCACCCGCGGACGCCACACCGTCGAGATCAACAGTGAACGAAGCGAAACCGCCGCGATGCCGCCCGACTTCCTGCCCATTTACCCAAACGGTCGCATCATAGTCAACCGCTTGAAAGTGCAGCAGGACGCGCTTCTCCGCCCATGTCTGGGGGATCGTCACCGTACGCCGATACCAAACGGCGTGATAGTAATCGAGATTATTAACGCCCGACAGCGGCGATTCCGGGCAGAACGGTACGGTAATGCGATCTTTCAATTCACGGCTCAACAGACCGCGTTCCAGACCGCTGTCACCCTGATCGGCTTCAAACTGCCATTCGCCGTTAAGACATAACCAATCCGCGCGCACGAACTGCGGGCGCGGGTATTCACTCCGAGGGAGCGTCATCGAGGTACCTCTGCAAACGTCTATGTGTAGATAAAGTTAGGGCAGGTACAAGCATGATTGTCCACGCCAGTGAAAAAGCGGCTTCGGCTGCCAGCAAACGGTCGTCAGCCCCAGTATGTGTGTGGTTGTAGAGTTTGAGTTGGTCTAGCAAAGAAGTTAGGACACAACACAGTTTGTCTATGATGTTAACAGTCTCCAGGGGTGTCCACAACTTGTCGGTCTCACATGGCTCGGTGTAGTGGTCTATAGCCAATCCGCAGACGCCCGCCAGCACTCTCCGCTACATGACAAATACGACTTGACAAGTCATCTAATCAACGTTATTGTTGATCCTATGCATCAAGAGCGGCTCCGCTCAATCGGAGTCCGGCAACCTCGGCTATTTGTGCCCAAGGTGCCCTTCCACTCGTTGTGGAGATGTGGTCGCACACCCCTGTGCTGCGGCAACAACCAGACAGTGGACTCTTTTACCCGCTTGATGCCGCGGGTTTTTTGTTTCTTAAAGGAGTCTCGACCATGATTTACCTCGACCATTCCGCGACTACGCCCACCGATCCGCGCGTTGTTGACGCCATCCTGCCCTACTTCACACAGCAATTTGGCAATCCCTCGTCAACGCACAGCATCGGGCGCACGGCCGAACAGGCTTTGACCGCCGCGCGCGCAACCGTCGCCCGTCTGCTCAACTGTCAGCCCAGCGAAATTGTCTTCACCAGCGGTGGCTCCGAGAGCGACAACATCGCGGTACGCGGTGCCGCATGGGCGCGCCGTGCGACCGGAACGCATCTTGTCACCACCCCAATTGAACATGGCGCGGTGCTGAAGACCGTCCAACAGTTGGCGGATCAGCAGGGTTTCCAGCGCACGTTGATTGAAGTTGATCGCTTCGGCACTGTCTCCCCTGAAGCGTTCCAGCGCGCCCTGCGCCCCGACACCACCTTCGCCAGCGTGATGTACGCCAACAACGAAATCGGTACGGTGCAACCCATCGCCGAACTTGCGACTATCGCCCGGGAACGTGGCATCGTCTTCCACACCGACGCGGTGCAAGCGGCTGGACAGCAGCCCATTGATGTGCAGGCGCTCGGCGTGGACCTGCTCAGCCTGTCGGCGCACAAGTTCTACGGCCCCAAGGGTATCGGCGTGCTGTACGTGCGTGATGGCGTCGATCTGAGTACCAGTCAGACGGGCGGCGGGCAGGAATTCGGTCTGCGTGCGGGCACGCAAAACGTCGCCTTGATTGTCGGGCTGGCGAAGGCGCTTGAATTGGCCTATGCCGACTTCGAAGCGCGCTGCGCCCATTTCGCCCGACTGCGCAACCGCCTGATCGACGGGGTGTTGAGCTATGTGCCGGGCGCCCATCTCAGCGGACACCCGGAAAATCGCCTGTGCACGCATGCCAGCTTCGTATTTGACCACCTACCCGGTGGCGTGCTGGTCGGCGATCTCGACCGCGCAGGCATCTGCGCGAGCAGCGCCTCGGCCTGCAAAGCGGGCAGTTCGGCACCGTCCGGCGTGCTGACCGCCCTCGGCTACCCTGCTGATTTGGCGTCCGCAAGTCTGCGCCTCACCGTTGGGTTGCACACCACTGATGCCGAAATCGACTTCGCCGTGACAACGCTGGCAGAGTTGGTGCAGAACCTGCAAACCCCCGCGCCGCAAGCGGAACTGACACACGCGTAAATCCCTCAACAGCCGGAATCAAAAACGCTCACCAGATTGGTGAGCGTTTTGTTTGTTATCGGTAGGGGCGCACCTGTGTGTGCGCCCACAGACGGGCAGACACACAGGTCTGCCCCTACCGGTAACCTACTTTAGTCGAACGAACCGCTGTTACGCGACTGGCCGCTGCGCTGCTGTGAGCGCGACTGGCTGCTGCCACTCGAGCCGTTGCGCATCGAACCGCTGTTGCCGCTCGAACCGCTGCGACCAGAGCCGCCGCTATTCGAACCATTGCGCGACGATCCGCTGCTGTTGTTCGAACCGCTGCGACTGGAGCCGTTGCGATTTTGCGGAGCATTCCGCCGCTGTTGATTCCCCTGCGGCTGCGGGCGCTTGGGCTGCGCTGCGGGCGCGGACACCACCGTCGACGCCCACGGGTGATCAGTCACGACGGGGACACGCAAACGGATCAGCTTTTCCACATCGCGCAGGAATTCGCGTTCTTCGTAATCACAGAACGAGTACGCCACACCCGATGCCCCCGCGCGCGCCGTGCGACCGATGCGGTGCACATAGCTTTCGGGAATGTTGGGCAGGTCGTAGTTGATGACGTGCGTCACGTCGTCTACATCGATGCCGCGCGCGGCGATATCGGTCGCCACCAGCACGCGCGTCCGACCCGTCTTGAAGTTCTCCAACGCGCGTTCGCGGGCACTCTGCGACTTGTTGCCGTGAATGGCTTCCGCTTGAATGGACGAGCGCTCCAACTGCTGCACGAGCTTGTTTGCGCCGTGCTTGGTCCGTGTGAAAACCAACACACGGCGGATCGACTTGTCGGTCAGCAGATGTTCCAGCAGTGCGCGCTTGTCGTTCTTCTCGACAAAGTACACCGACTGCGTGATTTTTTCGACGGTGGTCGCCTGCGGCGTCACTTCCACACGCACGGGATCGATCAGAATGCGATCCGCCAGATCCTGAATATCGGCGGGCATGGTCGCAGAGAACAGCAGCGTCTGGCGTTTGGTAGGCACATCCTGAATGATCTTGCGCACGTCGTGAATGAAGCCCATGTCAAGCATGCGATCGGCCTCGTCCAGCACGAAAATCTCGATGGTGTTCAGGCGAATGAGCCCCTGCCCCATCAGATCGAGCAGGCGTCCCGGTGTCGCGACGAGAATATCTACGCCGCGCCGCAGCGCCTGCACCTGAGGCTGCTGCCCCACGCCGCCAAAAACTACCGTGTGTTTCAACGGCAAATTACGCCCGTAAGCCGCAAAACTGTCCCCGATCTGGGTGGCGAGTTCACGGGTGGGCGACAAAATCAAAGCACGGATCGTCCCAGCGGGTCGCGTCGACTGCTTGGCAGTCAAACGCTGCAAAATCGGCAGCGCGAACGCGGCCGTCTTGCCTGTCCCGGTCTGTGCGCAGCCGACAACGTCTTTGCCGCTGAGGATGTGCGGAATAGCCTGCACCTGAATCGGGGTAGGCTCAGCGTATCCTTCGGCAACGACAGCGCGCAGCAAAGGATCGATCAGATTCAATTCGTTAAATTTCATGTAACCTCGAGAATACGAATTCCCAGATTGGTATCCAACAAGAGTGAAAGCCGTAGTGATTCTGGAAGGAATAGACTGGGGATACAAAATTATAGCACAGAGATACCTCAATTATCCAGCGTCAGTGTGGCCAGCTTCGCGAGCGGCCCAGTGATGCGGCCTCTGCCTTAGAATTTGCTGTGCATGTCCGCGCAATGGGCTGGGTCGTGGCATTGCAATCGGCATAATGATCCACAAACCGAATCATCAGTCAATATTCACAGGGAGGTGCGCCATGACCCCACATGCGGGACGTCAAACGTTCGTCCGCGCCGGAATCGTCTTCGGGCTCGGAATCGGCGGTTTCTTCGATGGCATTGTGCTGCATCAGATCTTGCAGTGGCATCATCTATTAAGCGATGCCGGCTACCCGCCCACAACGCTCGAAAACCTTCAGATCAACACACTCGCTGATGGTCTCTTCCACGCCGTGACGTGGGCGCTTACGCTGATCGGGTTGTTCCTGTTCTGGCGAGCGTACCAACGCGGCCAGACGGTGCGTTCGGTCAGCACGCTCCTCGGCAGCATTCTGATCGGCTGGGGTCTCTTCAATCTTGTCGAAGGCCTCATCGATCACCATCTCCTGCAGATTCACCACGTCCGCTCCGGCCCAGATCAAGCCTTATGGGACATCGGCTTCCTGATTTGGGGTGCGCTGATGCTGGGGATCGGCTTCGCGCTCGCACGGCGCGAAGCCGCTTGACGTGATCCATGCCCCGGTTATACTACGCGCATGACTGAGACAAGCTTTGCTCAATTGACCGATCACTTCTACTGGATGTCGCCGGGACCACCCGACCGCCCCTCGTTGGGCGCAGTCGTCGGCGACCAGTTCACGCTGCTGCTCGACGCGGGCGCGTCGGCCGCACACGCCCATCTGTTCCGCGCCGCGCTGACGGCAGCCGTCGTCCCACTACCGCGCTATGTCGCGCTCACCCACTGGCATTGGGATCACATATTCGGCGCAGAGGCGCTCGCTTTACCCGTGATCGCGCAGACGCTCACCGCCCAACAATTGGCGCTGCTGGCCACATATGAATGGGACGATGTAGCGTTAGATGCCCGCGTGCACACCGGCGCAGAAATCATCTCCTGCGCGGACAACATCAAGATCGAACTACCCGCTCCCCGCCAAATTCACATCATCGAGTCGACTCTCACCTTCACAGACAGCCTTAAGATCGACCTCGGCGGCGTCAACTGTACCCTCCAGCACGTGGGCGGGGATCACGCCGCCGACTCGGTCGTGGCTTACGTTGAGCCGGATCGTGTGCTGTTCCTCGGCGACTGTCTGTATCCGGGCATTTATGGTGTGCCAACCTGGCAGTACACCCGCGCCCAGGTGCTCCCCCTGCTCGATAAGCTGCACGCCTTCGACGCGCAGTTCTACATTGAAGGGCACGGGGACACGGTGCTGACGCGCGCCGAATTCACTACGCTGACGACGCGCCTGCGCTTGGCCGCCGATCTGGTCGGAGAATATGGCGCGAATGCGGCGGCGGTGCTGGCAGCAGCGGAACGCGCGGGCCAGCCCCGCGATGCAGATCTGATCGAAACGGTGCAGGACTTCATCGCGGGGCTATCAACGTAACGGGAGCTTACGGCGCCACGGTGACGGGTTTGCCCGTGCGGGCTGACTCATACACCGCCAACGCGCTGCGGAGAAATTCACGGCTAAGGCTGAGCGGCACGACCGGGGCTGCACCATCGAGCAGACAGGCTTCCATCGCTTCGACTTCCTTCTGCCACGGGTTGGAAGCAGGTACAACGATGCTGTCCTCCGAACCGTCGCGGTTGGTGATCTGGATCACCGTATCCTCGCCGTAGGCCGTGCGCCCGTTCATGCCGGGAAACCACGGCGTTGATGTGCGGATCATGCCGTCTGTGCCGATGTATTGCGCGCCATGCACCGATGGCGCGCGGAACCCAGCGTAGATCTGCGCGACCACGCCCTCTGCAAAGCGCAGCTGCGCGCTCATACCTACATCGACACCGCTCTCGCCGATGTCCTGCAGCGCCCACACTTCCTGCGGTGCGCGGCCACCCGTCACCATGATTGACAGGCTGTTCGGGTACACGCCTACGTCCCAGAACGCGCCGCCATCGAGGTCGGGATGCAGGCGGATGTTGCCCGAATTTTCCGGTGGCAAATAGTAACTGAACCAACTGTTTATCAGGTGCAGCTTGCCAATGCGCCCCTGCTGGATCAACTCGGCCACTCGGCGATTCTGCGGCGCGTGCAGCGCCATGAACGCTTCGAACACCACGACGTTATGCGCCTGCGCCGCCGACGCGATGGCATCGAAATCCGCCAGCGTCGTCACGAGCGGCTTTTCGAGCAGGACATGCTTGCCCGCCTGTGCCGCCTTGACCGTCCATTCAGCATGCAGTTTGTTGGGCAGCGGAATGTACACCACATCGATGTCCGGATCAGCTAACAGCTCCGCATACGTTCCATAGGCGATCGGAATGCCACGCTGACTCGCGTAGGCTTGTGCCGCCTCGGTGGTGCGGCTGGCCACCGCGCGCAAATCGCTGCGCGGCGCGCCGTTGATCGCAAAAATGAGCGCGTCGTTGATCTTCGCCGTCGACAAAATTCCCCAGCGCAGTTTATTCGGCATAATCTTCTTGTCCCCTCAAATCAGGTTCTAGTCATTCGCTAGCCTTGTATTCTAAGTCAGCCCCGGCGCAGGTGCCAAAGGCTGTAATTGCCCCGAGAACTACGGCACAGCGAATTGTTGCGTTCATTATAGAATCCTGTTACGATGTGAATGACCATATTTCTTCCAACACTACACATGCGAGGTGCCTTGTTATGAGACGGATCGCGTTCGGTTTAGCACTGGTGCTGTTATTAGCGCTTCCGGCATCCCTGGTTCTCGGTCAGGATGGCGACACAATCGTCATTCGCGGCTTTGGGAACATCGTATCCTTCAACCCCGCCTTCACCAACGATGGCGCATCGTATCAAGCGTCCAATCTGCTCTGGCCGTCGCCGGTCAGTGTGGACAGCTTTACAGGCGAAACGGGGCCGGGTCTCACCACCTGGACAGTCTCCGATGACGGGCTGACCTACACCTTCACCATCCGTGAAGGCGCCATCTGGAGCGATGGCACGCCGATCTCCTCTGCCGATATGAAGTTTGTCATCGACGCCGTGAAATCGGATGTTGAAACCGTGTGGGAATCGAACGCCGCGTTGATCGACTCGGTCAACATCATTGACGACCGCACCTACGAAGTTGTGCTCAGCGATGTGAGCTGCACCGCCCTTAGCGACTTTGGCGCGTTCCGTTTCCTGCCAGCGCACCGCTTCGCGGCAGATTTCAGCGACTTTGAAACCAACCCGCTGAACATGAATCCCGACATCAGCGGTGGTGCGTACATCCTCGAAGAGTGGGCTCCTGACGAATTCCAGCGTTTCCGGGCCAACCCGGATTACTGGAACGGTGAGCCGTCAATCCCCTTCCTCATCAATCGCGTCATCGGCGAACAGTCGGTCGCGGTGCAGGCAATTCAGGCGGGCGAACTCGACTACACCTACTTCCAGGGCGATCTCTTTGCGCAAATCCTTGACACCAGCAATTTGCAGTATCAGGCCTTCCCGCAGCTCACCGTCAACTTCCTGTCGATGAACTGGGCAGACCCGACCAATCCGCAGGCCGCGTATGATGCCGATGGTAACCCCATCGAACAAGCACCACACCCGATTTTCAGCGATGTGAACGTCCGCCGCGCGGTGGCGATGGGCTATAACAAAGCTGACATTCTGGAAACGTTGGGCGGCGCTGAAGGCGGTACCCCCCTGATCGGCACGGTTGCCCCGTCGATCACGTGGGCGTACAACAGCGAAATCGAACCGTATCCGTTTGATCCGGTGGCGGCCGCCGCCATGCTCGATGAAGCGGGCTGGACAATCAACGAAGCGACCGGTATCCGGGAAAAAGACGGCGTCCCGCTTGCCTTCACCATCACCTACAGCGATATCCTCCTGCTGTTCGAAACGACCGCCTTGGTCGCGCAGGATCAACTGAGCCAGCTCGGGATGGATGTCACGCTCAACAAGGTCGAATGGGCGAACTACATTCAGGATGTATATCTGGGTCAGATGTACGACGCGACCCCGATGAGTAACAGCGGCGGCACCACCCCGCCCGACCCGAACGACTTCATGTCGCTGGTCAACAGCGCTGAGGATGTTCCCGGCAGCGGCAACAATCTGGCGTCCTACGTGAATCCGGAAGTCGACCGCCTGATCCTCGAAGGCCGCACGACGCCCGGTTGCGCACCCGCCGACCGCGCCGTCCCCTACAATCAGATCCAGCAGATTCTGCACGATGACGTCGCCTACGACTTCACGTTCACGCCGAACATCTTCCAGGTGATGAACGCGCGCGTGAGCGGCTTCAACCCCGGCCCGTCGTGGGTGTTCTACGGCTACACCGATCACGTCAACGAGTGGTCCATCGGGGATTAGCCTCGCCTAGCGAATTGTTGGTCGGGACGAGGCATGCCTCGTCCCGACACAGACATCCCATCTGGCTCCCCTCCCTGAATTCGGGGGGAGGGGTCGGGGGTGCGAAGAGGGGTAGGTTTTTAAAGTCTATTCTTAGCCCGATTGAATACGAACCGATTCAGAACGAGAAACCTGTAGGGACGAGGCAT
>CALKIA010000510.1 GCA_937988705.1 uncultured Chloroflexota bacterium
CCCCTACAGACCCCATACCATCCGTTTAGAACCACGAACTAGCACCAATGGTTACCTAGCCTCTAGACCTCGATCTCACCTTCTTCGCGCGGCGCGCCGAGGTAGCCGCGTTCCTGTTCGATGATCTCCGGTTCCAGCTTGATGTACAGCGCCTTCGGTTCACGCAGCGCCTGACCGGGCGTGAGTGTCCGTTTTTCCCACGTACCGATGGCCTTGGTGCCGTCGTAGACCAGTCCCTTGTGCGACCGGGTGCTTTCGGCGTATTCGACGATGTTCAGGTCGCCAAACACCTGCCCGTCGAAACCGAGATACTCGTGCACGGTCTGCGCGCTGTGCGGCAGGAACGGGGCAAGCAGCGTGTTCAGGTTCGTGATCACGTTGAGAATCGTGTAGACCGAGCGCGCCGCATCCGCCGCATCTTCCTTGATGGTCATCCACGGCTTGCGCGTGTCGAGATAGCCGTTCGCATCACGGACGAGCCCCATCGCCGTGCTGAGCGCCTCTTTCAGCTTGACGGCCTCGATCAGCGAACCGACTTCCTCGAAGCCAGCTTCCACTTTGGCGATGATCTGCTTGTCCTCAAACGTGAGTTCGTCGTAGGTGGGCACATGACCCGCAAAGCGCTTGTAGGCGAAGCTCAACATGCGGTTGACGAGGTTGCCCCATGCCGCCAAAAGTTCGGCATTCACGCGGCTGAAGAAGCCGTCCCACGCATAATCCGAGTCTTTGGTTTCGGGGAACATCGCCGCGATGTAGTAGCGCACCGCGTCCGCCTGATAGCGATCGAGAATATCCGGCAGCCAGATCGCCCAGTTGCGGCTCTTCGAAAACTGCTTGCCTTCGATGTTCATGAACTCATTCGCGGGCACATCATACGGCAGGCTGAGCGGCGTGGTGCTGTCCGGATTGTAGATGCCGTCAATGCCGAGCAGTTCCGCGGGCCAGATCACCGTGTGGAAGGGGATGTTGTCCTTGCCAATGAAGTTGTAGATTTCGGCTTCCGGGTTGTACCACCAGTCTTTCCACGCGTCCGGCTGACCGCTGTTTTTCGCCCATTCGATGCTGGCGCTGATATAGCCGATCACCGCCTCAAACCACACGTACAGACGTTTGCTATCCCAGCCTTCCAGCGGCACTTTGATGCCCCAGTCGATATCACGGGTGATCGGGCGACCGCGCAGGCCTTCGGCGATGAAGTTGCGGCTGAAGCTGACGACGTTGGCGCGCCAGTGCGGTTCGTGCTTATCGAGATACTCCAGCAGTTGGCCGCTAAACTTGCTCAGGTCGAGGAAGTAGTGTTCCGTCTCGCGGATCGACAGGCGTTCTTCCGGGTGATTCTTGCTGCGCGGGTTGATCAACTGCGTGGCTTCAAGCAGATTGCCGCAGTTATCGCATTGATCACCGCGTGCGTCGGGATAGTGGCAGATGTAACATTCGCCTTCGACATAGCGGTCGGGCAGGAAGCGCTTCTCAAGCTCGCTGTAGAGCAGCTTCTGCGTCTCTTTATAGAGGTAGCCACGTTCCAACAGCACCGTAAAAATATCCTGCGACACCTGATGATGATTTTCCGTGTCGGTGTGCGTGAACAGATCGTAGCTGATGCCGATTTTCTGCTGTGTGAGCAGGAAACGCTCGTGATAATGCTCGAAGATCGAGCGGGCGGTGACACCGCGCCGATCCGCTTCCACGCTGATCGGCGTGCCGTGGCTGTCCGAGCCCGACACCATCAGCACGCGGTTGCCCTTCATGCGGTGATAGCGCGCGAAAATGTCGGCGGGGAGATAGGCGCCCGCCAGGTGACCGACGTGGAGATCGCCGTTGGCGTAGGGCCAAGCGACGGATACATGAATGGTTTTGGGCATAGAAGACCTCAGCTCTTAGCAATTGGCTTTTAGCGATGAGCAAAAAGCAAAACAGACTAATCCGGTGAAATTGCTCCGTATTGTAGATGAGCTATCGGCTAATCGCTAACCGCTCACCTATCCAAATAAAAAACCGCCTGCCCCTGAGGACAGACGGTTTGCATACTCCGCAAATTAGCCGCGCTGATCAGGCACGACGAATACGCCAACGTCTGTCCGGTCGGAAAAGGCGCGGCATTCGCATCGTGGGGGAAACGCGGTTCGTGTTCATATGATCCAGTATAGGTATAATCAACCGGGCGAGTCAAGGGGAGAACCAGCAGCTATGGCGTATCAGCTCAACATTGATGGGGTCTACAATATGCGCGATCTCGGCGGCTATCCGACCGCCGATGGCGGCGTGACGCGGCGCGGCGTGTTTGTACGTTCCGGCGTCTTAACCGAACTGTCGCCCGCGGCCCAGCAGCAGATCATCGATTACGGCATCACCACAATCATCGACCTGCGAAATGAAGATGAACTCGTCCTGACACCAAACAGTTTTACCGATTCTACGGTCGTGCGGTATCACCATTTACCGATAGTGGGGCAGGAACTTGCCGCCACTGACCGCTGGCAAACGGTCGCATCCATTTATTACCCAGAGCTCCATGACTATTACGCACAGCATCTCCCAATCTGCACTGAAAAGATCAGTGCGATTATGTCCGCCCTCATTGACAGCCCCGACGCCGTCCTCTTTCACTGCTACGCGGGTAAAGATCGCACGGGGATGATCACAGGATTGCTGCTCGGCGCGGTTGGCGTGCCGGACGCGATCATCGGGGAAGATTACGCCTTGACTGGTGCGGGCATCGCGCACCTGGTTACCACATGGCGCGAAAATGCGATCAAAAACGGCGATGACATGGCGATCTTCGAGCGCGGTGTCGCATCGAAGGCGGAAACGATGCTCGAACTCATGCGCCATATCCGCCAGAACTACGGCGGCGCGGCGGAGTATCTGCGCACCGTCGGCATCACCGATGAGCAGATCGCTCGGCTGCGCGCCCGCTTTGTCGAGTATCCCCGGTGAGCGACGCCAACCACATCACCAGCAGTTACAACCGTGTGAGCGGCGGCTACAACGGGCGCTACGAGCAGAATCCGCTGGCGGGCGTGGCGGCGACCTTGCGCGATCTCGTCACGCAGATCGGCGCGCGGCGCGTCCTCGAAGTCGGCTGTGGGACGGGGCATTGGCTGGAAACCCTCGCGCCGGATCTCGACCTGATCGTCGGCCTCGATCCCTCCACGGGGATGCTCACACAGGCGCAAGCACGACCGGGG
>CALKIA010000511.1 GCA_937988705.1 uncultured Chloroflexota bacterium
CATTGCAGAGCCAGCATGTGCTGCTGTTCAGCCTCGTCTACAACGTCAATCCCGATCTGATCGCCATGGTCGCGCCGGAGCAGCGGGAGCAGTTCGTCCGCGAACTGACGGTGCAGACCACCGAGGCGTTCTTTGAACAGCGTGGTATTGATGGCGGACTCGAATACGCGTTCGTCATGCATCACCGCCAGACGGATGATCCGCAATCACCGGGTCGGCACGATCCGCACACCCACGTCGTGCTGCCGGGGACGTACTACGATGATGGCTTGGGCGAGCGCGTGCCGCTCTATTTCAACCGGAACAAGCAGGTCGATCACATTGCGATGCTGCACGATTTGACCGAGCAGCAGGTCGCTGAGCAGATGGAACGCTATGTCGGTCCCGACTGGGAGCAGCGTTACGACGATCTCGAAGCTGCCCGTGCCGCCCAGTTGGCGATTACCGAGCAGCCCGCTCACGGTCAATTCAAGACAGACGACAAGGCGATCAATTTCTGGGTGGGAGCGCGGCGGGCAGATGAGCAGACGAGTGCAGCAGGTTACTACCGGACGGTGGAGGCTGGCGGCGTCGAGTTTCGCCCGTTGATCGGTGGACTGAAGCCCGACGAAGCGGAACTACTGGCGCAGCTCTTGTACAGCGAGATCGGCGGCGATTTCGCGGCGCTGCGCCAGCTGGCCGAGGGTATCAACAGCATGAGCAGGGCGGAGCGGGATGTCTTCTTCGCCGACGTACGGCAGTTAGACTTTTCACCGTCGGAACGTGACCGAACACCAAATTTCGACATCGACTTTTAGCCGACATGCACACAGGGGAATGAAACGCTCTGGTCGCCAAACGAGCGCGCTTCAAACCCCTGTGTGTCAAACTGATAGGAATGAATATGAGTATCGCACAACCTGACATTTCCGGCAATAAGGTGGAATGGCGTGATTTCCTCCGCGCCCTGTACAGCGGCGCGCCGGATGAGTTGTATTTTGAACTCCGCTGCATCCACCCGATGACTGGAGAGGCTCGCTCGTTCTGGAGCAAGGTTGGGGACCAGCGCACCCTGACCAACGCGCTCAATCGCGGAACGGCCTTAAATCGTGAGGATGGCTATGGACTGTACTTCGCACCGTGTTTGCGTTCGCAGAAGCAGGGCAGAGCCGAAGCGGCGGCGTTGCTCCCCGCATTGTGGGTCGATCTCGACTGTGACGACGATGCGGCACGCCGGGCGGTGGCGCTGGAGAAATTACACGCTTTCAACCCGTTGCCTTCAGCCATCATCGACAGCGGCGGCGGGTTGCACGCCTACTGGCTGCTCAAGGAAACCACTTCTCTTATAGATGAAGAGGCTCGAAAACAAGCAGCGGGGATTCTGCGCGGACTGTTCAGCGCACTCGGCGGCGATCCGCAGTATGTCAAGTCGGTTGCGTCCGTGATGAGGTTACCAAACAGCGTGAATACCAAGCCTGAACGCAGTGGCGCGATCGTGACGCTGCTCGAACTGCATCCAGATCGGCGCTATCCGCTGAGTGATTTCGCCTGGCTGGAAAGTCAGCCACAGGTCGAACAGATCGGCAGCCTGAATGTGATCACACTCAATGGGAACGGACAGCACCCGCTGCCCAAACGCACCGAGAACTATCTTGTTTCCGGCGCGACGGAAGGCAGTCGCAATACCGAGCTGTTTGAAGCGGCGTGCCAGTTGCGCGATGCAGGTCATGCGCAGTCAAATGCCGAGGCACAGCTTATCCCGCGTTATGTCGCCGATGGAAGCAGCGAAAAGGAGGCGCTGGCGACCATCCGCAGTGCCTACAGCCGTCCAGCGCGTGATCCGCTTCCGAATCCGCGTGATCAGGTCGAGCAATTGGTCAATCGTTATAGTCGGCAGACCGAAGTGTCGGATCGCCCGACTGCCGCGCAGATCGCGGAAACAGTGCGCGCGTGCGCCGGCATGAATCCGGTCGAGTGGGCAGAAACGCGCCAGCGGCTCAAGTCGGTGTGCGGCGACGGCTTGAAGGTCGCTGATCTGGATCGCCTGTACCGCGAAGCCCGCCGCGAACGCGAACGATCTGCAGCACCGCACGGTGAGGGCGCAGAGCGCTATACCGAGCGGGATGGCGGCATGGTCTACGAGAAAGAAACCGAACGCGGGCTGTCCCGATTGACCATCGCTGACTGGACCGGGCGGGTGTTGGAATGGAGGATGCAGGTCGATGACGATGGGCAGGTAGATCGGCAGATGCGCTTACAGCTTGTCCATCCAACGTACGCAACGATCATCGACGCGCCGGACGAATTGTTCGGCGATCCCAACGCGCTGGCGCGCTTCATCGCCGGGAAAGCAGGTGGCGTGTTTTCCCCGCGTGCCGGAATGCAGAAACATCTCGCGCCGGCGATCCTGAGGCTTTCCGCCGCTGCGCCCCGCCGCCAGACTTACCGCTTCATGGGCTGGACGCAGATCGACGACCACTGGCAGTATGTTTCCCCTGAAGTGACGGTGAGCGCGTCAGGCATGGTGAATAATCCGCCCGAAGTGGCACTGGAAAATCGTCTCCGTGATTACGGACTGAAGCCCGCCGCCTGGGAGACCGGCCTCAACGCCTTTCGAGCGACGGTCGCCGTTTTCCCGAAAGAACTGGCATCTGTCTTGATCGCGTTCTCCCTGCTCCCACTGCTGCAGCGTTTCTTCCCCCCCGCTGCAACGAAACCTGCGCTCCATCTGGTGGGCACGACTGGCAGTGGCAAGAGCGAGATTGCCGCGCTGATGACGAGCTTCTACGGTGAGTTCACCCGCGACACGCCGCCCGCGCAGTGGGGTGATACGGTGAACACGGTCGAAGCCCTCGGCTACACGCTGGCGGACGCGCTCTACTGGGTGGATGACTACAAAACCTGTTACGCCGACGAACGCACTTTCACCCGCTTTTTGCAAAGCTACTCGCGCGGAATGGGGCGCGGTCGCTTGACCCGCGAAGCCAAACTCCGGCAGGAGCGTCCCTGTCGTGGATTGCTGCTCTCGACGGGGGAGACGACGATTGAAGGCGAAGCCTCGATTCTGGCGCGGATGCTGGTGCTGGAAGTGCCACCGTGGGAGCGGCGCGATCCAGGCGGCAAGCTGCTAGCACGGGCCGAAACCGTGCGCCGCTATCTGCCCGCGTTCACGGCTGCGTTCATTCAATGGCTCGCTCATCGCGCCGATGCGGGCATGCTCACCGACGATCTCGCCCAACGTTTCCCCATGAATGCCCAGGGCTACGCCGCAAAATTACAGGCAAAGCTGGGGCGGCAGGCGAACACCGGGCGCATGGTCAACAACTGGGCCGTGCTTGTGTCAGTTTATCAGCTACTGCAAGAGTTCCTGACCGAACGCGATGCAGACGATGCGCTGCCGGCGTGGCAGGATGCCATCGTCGCGACGGTGCAAACGGTGCAGCAAGAGCGCGCGGGACAGCTATTCCTCGATCTGCTGGGACAGCTTCTCGCCGGCGGGCAGTGCGTCATTGATGACGATCTGCGTCATCCACGCGACTACGCGGCGGGAACGAGCATTATCGGCTACCGAGAAGATGGCTATGTTTACCTGCTGCCCGACCTTGTGCTGCGCGAGATCAACCGCACGCACCCGCTGAAGTTCACCAAAGTCGCTATCGGCCAGCAACTGCGCGAGGATGGGCTGCTCATCCCCGGCAAGGACAACCTGACCGTGCAGAAAAGCGTGCGCGGACATGTCATTCGGGTGTGGCGGCTCACAGCAGCGAGTCTGGGGTGTGAAGGCTGTGAAACCTGTGAAGCAGCGGATTGACGCGCCGTTCTCAACCGCATATGTGTGCAAAAAAGAACCTGTGAAGGGTGTGAACCCTGTGAAACAGGTTCTTTTTGTGGCTACGGAGACTTCACACCTTCACAGATTCAGAACCTCATTTCCGCACCAAAAATCAGAAAAACACACCCTATCAAAACAGATGCTCAAACTGGCAAAAACAGGATTGTGAAGGCTGTGAAGATGTTACAATCAACAAGGGTTTAGCAGCACATTTGGGAGTTCTTGCAAAAAAAGAACCAGAGAATATAATCATCAATTGTTTTTGTTAGTAACAATGGAGATGAATTGCCAATGGACGATCACGTTGTTTTAGATATACAGATTTCTAGCGGAGAGGGATTTAACAGCAGTGGTTTACAGGCGCTAACAAGAGAGATACAGCAGCATGATAATTTAGTTTTAGCAAAAACACCGACGCTTCAGCAAGCTAAAAATGATAGTGCCACCATCGCCATGATTACTGTCGCAATAATATCAAGTGTAGTGCCGATCCTAATTCAATCAATTACTGAGTGGGCAAAGTCGCAACGGCTCAGAGAAATCGAAGTGGAAGTTGCACACGGAGATCGGAAAATAAGAGTGCATATGACGCGTGGCGACGATGAGGAAGTAATGAAGATTATAGAACAAATAAAAAAGGTTCTGTGACTGGTCGAAAAATGGGAAAAACAATGCAACGAAGAGCATTACTGGTAGGAATCAATGACTATCCTTCTGCGCCTCTCGAATATTGTGTGGAAGATGCGGAAGCATTGAATGACTGCCTGAAAATGGATGGGTATGACTTTGCGACAGATTTACAGGTCGCAGATGTGACTTCATCCCACTTACGAAAGTCACTAGATGATCTGTTCTCAGCAGAAGCCTCTTTCTACCTATTTTACTACTCTGGGCACGGTTTCAGATCCCGTTTTGATACTCACTTTGTTACACCTGAACTTAACGATCGTGCTGACGGACTTTCGTTCAATTATCTAAACAATCTTATACGTGGAGCAGCTAGTCAAACGGCTTCAATTCTTATCATTCTCGATTGTTGTCATGCAGGCGCTTTTAACCTTCAAGAGAAGCGACCTTTGATTACGAAAGAAGACATCAAGAACGCCATTACTCCCCAAGGCGTTGGTCGCGTCGTTCTGGCAAGTTGTCTCGAAAATGAAGAGAGCGCGGCGCTTTCTACGTTTGGACACAGTTTGTTCACCAAATTCTTACTAGAGGGCTTGTTAGGTAATGCTGTAAACCATCGCGGAGAGGTTATCGTCTCTCAACTATATGCATACGTAGAAAAGCAGTTGATGCAAATTAATGCCAGTAGTCCACTGATGACGGGTTATGTAAGTGACGCGATTGTAATAGGTGATCACCTAACGCCAAATGTGCCTGATAGCGGATCGTCTTTGAGTATCGATGCAATAAGAGATATCGAACTTAAGGCAACTCGTTACCAATTGCAAATCAAAAGTCTAATGGAAGTGAGAAGTGAGACAGAAAGGTGGACGGCACAAGGATACCGTAATGCACAAGATATATTACCAGATATATTTAAATGGTTTGAAGAAAAGTCAAAAAACGCGACCTTGAAAGAAAGTCTCGCATTCCGCAGCGCCGTAAGTGTAGTTGAATCAGCACAGCGAACTATGGCTTCACTATATGTTGGTTTAAGAACGACACGTGGGGTTGTGAAAGATGAAATAGGTGGAGGCGGCTTTGGAAAAGTTTGGAAGGTCAAAGCCGACGACGGAACAGAATACGCTTATAAGGTTTGTCATCCCCATATTCTTGATAACCGCGAGATGGTGGGGTGGTTTAGACGTGGATTTCGTGCCATGAAGCAGTTGAATCATCCAAATGTTGTTAGGGTGAGCAACATTGATGGTACGGAAGCTCCTCTAGGATTTTACATGCAATACATTGATGGACCTAACTGGCATCAGTATCCTCCGTTCAGCTACTTAAATCTTGAGCAAAAGCTCCATCAACTTATCCAGCTTACCGAAGTAATAGACTATGCACATAAAGCTGGCACAGTCCACAGAGATATTAAGCCGCAAAACATCATTGTTCGTTTTAACGCCGACGGTGACGTTAAAGATTCCGTGCTAACTGACTTTGACTTAGCTTGGTATACGCTTGCAACGATTGTGCAAGGAGATAGTGTTAAGTCACTTGTGAATACTTATCGCTATGCTTCTCCAGAATTTCGTCATGATCCAGAGAGAGAAGTTGCACGTAAACACACCACCGACGTTTACTCGTTTGGTCAGCTGATCTATTTTGTGTTCAGTGGTTTTGACCCTGACCCGCTTTCCATAAATGATAACCTTTTGAAGAAAGCATTAGACCAATGGCCCTCAGCTATCGCCGCTGACGAACTTCTAGCACTTTACCGAGATTGCACTGAAACATCTCCATCCCACCGGGTTACAGGTATGGGGGTAGTTCGTGATCGTTTAATCTCTATTCTTTCAGCTATTGAGTTGAAAGACGAGACTCACACGGCAGAGAGTTTTCTAGATCAAGTAATGTTTTATCTAATAGGAGTCGACAGAAAGAAAAATATTAAAGGCTTGGAAGCTCAGCTTGCCTCGATTGTTGATCGACATTCGATTGATTTTAATATAGCACAAGTAAGGGATCGATACATTGATCTAGTAGTAACATGTACGGCTCTACAGGAATTAAACGTTAATGGATCACGTACCTATCGAGATAGTAAAGAACTTTTATACACCGCATTAGGAAAAATTAGTGATACAGCTGAGTTAGTTAGGTTCTCAATGCTGAAGCCAGACTATACTACAATTTTTCAAGTGGATATTGAGCTTAACCAGATTCCACTAAATAGCTCAGGAGTTCTTGAAGTAGTAAAATTGCTGCGAAAAATGATTTCGGTGCTAGAAGCTCACTAAGTTGGGGAGATGACGACACTAAAGCAAACGAGTCATAAAAAGCTGTGGTATTAAGAGTGGGCAACAAACGAGAACGATTGTCAATTTAATTTACGCTTTCATGCTCCACATTCAACCGAAGGATGGAAAAATATAAATTCACTGCAACACCCCAAAAGGGGTGTTTTTGTTGGTATGAAATGTTAGTGACCTAACTGTGCAGTAGGTTGTGAGCCTCGCAGGTCGTTGTAGCGGGCGTGATGCACCTGTACAAGGCGGCAGAGAGCCGTCTCGAACTGCAAGAAAACAAGCGCTCCGACGCCATCCTCGCCGAACTCATCAAGGAAGTCGTCATCCCGCCCGCTGGGAATCAGGCGTGGATGGTCGGGGTGGAAGGGAACAGCAACGTCGGCCAATCGACCTACATGAGCGATGTGACGACCTACAGCACGCTGGAACCAGGCAAGACGACCTTCGTCATCACGGGCGATAACTGGGTCAAGAGTGGCGGTTCATCCGACGCCGAAATGAACACGTTCGATGTATACCATGCGATTGCCGATGTGGTCGGCGCGGAGCGCGGGCGCTTCTTCTTCGACCGGCAGGGCAAGGCCGTGTTCTGGAACCGGCATCACCTGCTCTATGATGTCACCCCGGCGCAGACCTTCGCCGACAGCATGGTGGGCATGACCTACACCTATGCCAGCATCGACGGGATGAAAAACGAGGTGATTGTCGTTTGCCATCCGCGGAACGTCGGCACGTCAACGACCGACATTCTGTGGGAGCTGAAGGATGACGTCATCACCGTGGAACCGGGACAGACGCGCAAGATCTTCGTCAAGTATCAGGACGAGAAAGCCACCCGCATTGGCGGCAAGGAGGTGAGCCTCACCGATGTGACCGTCGTGGACGGCGGCGCGAGTCTCGCTGCGCTTTCGACGCCCCTCAACGCCAAAGCCAATGGCGCCGAACTCGTGTTCACCAACAACGACACAACCGTTGCCGCTTATGTGAAGACGGCCATCGTGCGCGGACGCAAAATCACCACCTACAGCAACATCGAGGCGAAGGCAGTCGACCAATCGAGCAATCACTCGTCACAAGTTGTGCCGCCTGAAGGTTGGGGTCTTTGACTTCTTCCGTACCGCGCCAGCGCGTGTAGCGCCCGTAGGGTTTGTGTCCGGCATACTCGCTGCGCC
>CALKIA010000512.1 GCA_937988705.1 uncultured Chloroflexota bacterium
AGGCGCACGCGCTGGCCTTCCAGTTGAAGCGTCTCCATAACAGCCTTTCGATCATTTGAGATCGGGTAAGTTGGTACGCATCTGTTTAAGAGTAGCCCGGAGAAAACACAAACGCCAGTCACTGTGACTGGCGTCTGGGTTGATCGACCTGAACGGCTAGGTGCGCTGTAGGCTCAGCCATTCCTCGCGTAAGATGCCGTACAACAGCAGATCATGATATTGGGCGTTCCGGTTGACGGCCTGGCGGTGCGCGCCTTCGCGCTGAAACCCGACCCGCTCATAGGCGCGGATGGCGCGCGGATTGTAGTCTAACACCGTCAGGCTCACCCGCCGTAAGCATAGTTCCGCAAAGGCGTAATTCAGGATGAGATTCAATGAGTCGTGTCCGTAGCCTTTGCCACGATACGCCTCTGCGCCAATGCCGATGGCCAACTCGGCGGTCTGATTGCGCCATTTGAGGTTGAACAAGACGACGAAACCAATCAGCTGATCGCCTTCGAGGGTGCGGAGATGAAAGTAGAAGTCATCATTGCGGGTCGCGTCGCCGAAACTCCCGAAGGTCGCTTCCGATTGCGGCCGCACGGGATCATCGTCGAGCTGGCGCATGTACTCGTCGTCGTTCGTCCACGCGGCGAAAAGCGCCTGATCTTCCGGACGCGGGGCGGCTAAACGAACCAGCTTGCTGGCGAAGATGGGGGTTAACATGGTGTATGTTCCTTTTCTGAAATTGAGGTAAGCAAAACAAGAGTATGAGTAGTCAGCTCATGCTCGATTGGCCAGAAGCGCTTCAAGCACTTCCAGCGCCCCTGCAATTTCAACTACACAAGGAACACAAACACCCCTAATAACTATTGGTGCTAGTTCGTGGTTCTAAACGGATGGTATAGGGTCTGTAGGGGCAAGGCATGCCTTGCCCCTACGAAAATCTTCTCTCAAATTGGCAACTAGCACCAACCAATGGTTAATGGACTCAAGCAACCGCTAGAGTGTAGTCAAAGCCGCCAAACTTGTCCAGCGGATCAGATCATTTCACCCAACCCAGACTGATACGCCCGCGTTCGCGCTCGACGCTCAGGATTTCGACTTCGATCACATCGCCAACGCTCAACGTGGTGCCGCGGGGGAGCTGCGTGCGATGCAGCAGCCCGTCCTGCTTCACGCCAATATCGATGAACGTGCCAAAATCGACCACATTGCGCACGGTTCCGTTCAGAATCATACCGGTTTGCAGCGCTTCGACCGACAGCACATCGCTGCGTAACAAGGGGGCGGGCAAATCGGCGCGCGGGTCACGTCCGGGACGGATGAGCTGCTCAAAGATGTCGGTGAGCGTTGGCACACCCGTGCCTAACTCTGCCGCCAACTGCTCGATTGGCTGGCGCTGGAGCAAAGCGTTGAGCGGTTCAGCGCGTTCGGCGGGCGGCGTCTTGAGGTCGAGCCCGGCGCGTTCGAGGACGGCCGTCGCAATCGTATAACTCTCCGGGTGAATTGCGCTGGCATCAAGGGGATTTTTACCTGAGCGCACGCGCAAAAAGCCCGCCGCCTGTTCGAAGGCTTTGGGGCCTAACCCAGCGATCTTCTTCAACTCAACGCGACTGCTGAAGGTTCCCTCACGGTCACGGTATTCGATGATCCGTTCGGCCAGCTTGGGGCCAATCCCGGCCACATGGGTGAGCAGGGCGACCGAGGCGGTATTCACATCCACGCCGACCCGGTTGACGGTCGCTTCGACTACCGCGTCGAGTTTGTCGGCCAGCTGTTTCTGATTCACATCATGTTGATACAGTCCAACCCCGATGGCTTTCGGCTCGATCTTGACCAGTTCCGCCAGCGGATCGATGGCCCGCCGCGCAATTGAGACTGCGCCGCGCAGGGTGACATCGAGATCGGGCAGCTCGGCGCGCGCGAGCGGACTGGCGCTGTAGACACTCGCTCCCGCTTCGTTGACCATCAGATAGTGGCGGTCAGCGTCGGTTAATTCGGCGGCCAGTTGTTCGGTTTCGCGCGAGGCGGTTCCGTTGCCAATGGCGATCAGCGTCACGTGATACTTGGCGATCAGCCCGCGCAGAGTCTGCAAGGCTTCTTGCCAGCGGCGCTGCGGCTCATGCGGAAAAATCGTGTCGGTGGCCAGCACCTTGCCCGTAGCATCGATCACGGCGACTTTGCAACCCGTCCGATAGGCCGGGTCGAGGCCGAGCACGATATGACCCGTGAGCGGTGGTTGGTTGAGCAGCCCGCGCAAGTTGAGCGCGAACACCTGAATGGCATGCGTTTCCGCCTGTTCGGTGAGGGTGGCGCGGACATCGCGTTCGATGGCGGGCAGCAGCAGGCGTTTGGCCGCATCGCTGATCGCCAATTCGAGCTGGCCTGCCAGCGGCGAGCGTTGATCCGGTCGATAAACGGCGTGAATAGGGGTGAGCCAATCACGCTCGGCCACCTCAATTTTCACCCGCAGCACTTTTTCGTTTTCGCCGCGATTGATCGCCAGCACCTGATACGGCTGCACGCGATCGATCCGCGCTTCATATTGGGCGTAGGTGGCGTACACGTTCTTGTCGTCGGCGGCCTCCGCGATTTTTTCGCTGCGCAGTACGCCCCATTTGAGCGCTTTTTCGCGGACACCGCCGCGAATGCGCGCATGGTCGCTGATCGTTTCGGCGACAATATCGCGTGCTCCGGCTAGCGCTTCCTCGACAGTCGGCACCTCGGCGTTCACATAGGGCGTGGCAATTTCCGTTTCGCTCTGGCGCAGGCGGGCTTGCTGCAGAATCAGATCGGCTAAGCCCGCCAATCCTTTTTCGCGGGCGATCCCGGCGCGCGTGCGCCGCTTGGGGCGGTAGGGCAGATACAAATCTTCGAGCTCGTTCAGCGACTGCGCGGCGGTGAACTGGGCGCTCAGGTCGGGCGTGAGTTTGCCCTGTTCCTCAATCGACGCCAGAATGGTTTGCCGCCGTTCGTCCAGCGCGCGCAGATGATTGAGCTGCTCCTCCAGGCGGCGAATCTGGTCTTCGTCCAAGCCGCCCGTCATCTCTTTACGATAGCGCGCAATGAACGGGAGCGTATTGCCGGCGTCCAACAGTTCAATTGTGGTCTTGACCTGTGCGGGGCTGACATTGAGCGACTGGGCAATGGTTGCCGTGTGATTCATAGGGTTTCAGTTCCTGAAGTTTCACGCAAGTGTCGCTAACTCGTTGCCAAAACGCAAGGTGCGACACCCACTGGGAGGCCATAATTTGTCGATAGTCGCTGGGTAACCAGATGATGCCATCGACTGCCCCGGTTTGGCTGTACAATGGGTGAGCAAATTGACCCCCCCGCTCTCAAAGCGACCAGCGGCGAGTCGATTTAGCCAAAAACGCCGCTTTCACGCACTCAACTGTTTAAGGACTTGCCACCATGCGCCTGTACATCATCCGGCATGCCGACCCGGACTACCCGAACAACACCCTGACGCCCGCCGGACACCTCGAAGCCGCAGCGCTTGGTCGCCGACTCGCCGGGCATGGCCTCGACTACATCGCCGCCTCCCCACTGGCGCGCGCGCAGATCACCGCGCGTTACAGCGCCGATTTGCTCAAACTGCCCGTGGAAACCGAACCGTGGCTGATCGAAGTCGAGGGCTGGGACACCGAACCGGATGTGCTGGACGGCGGTTTCATCCCGGCGTGGGACATCCCCGGCGCACGCCTGCGCGGCAACCCGGCGTATCATGCTTGGACAACATGGGACAGCACCGAACCGCTGCATCTGCCGATCTATCGCGAGACGGTGACGCGTTTTTCGGAGGCGGCGGATGAATTTCTGGCGCGCTTCGGCTGTGTTCGTGAGGGTCTGAATTATCGCATTGCCGGGGACAACCGGCAGCAGATTGCGACGTTCTGTCACAATGGAACCGCGCTGCTCTGGGTGTCACTGCTGCTGCACATCCCCCCACCGCTGATCTGGTCAGGCTTCTGGCACGCGCCCAGTTCGGTGACGACCATTTTGTTTGAGCGGCGGGGCAGCGAGATTGCGACCCCCCGCGCGCTGAGTGTGGGCGATACGGCGCATTTATATGAAGCGCGTTTGCCGGTTCAGCCGCGCGGCATACGGGGAAACTATCGTTAAGACAGGTGCTTGGTCGGGCAGCAACCGTATCCCACTCCTAGACAACCGTCCCGTTGAGCGCTTGCTTCGGCAGATGGGTGGGTTGGGGATCAGGTTGCTTCCTTTATGATTTATGAACCGATTCGAGCATTTCCCGATAAACCTCAACCGTATCGGCGGCGACCTGCGCGTGCGTGAAGTGCTCCAACACGCGGGCGCGCCCCTTCACCGCCAGTTCCGCGCGAAGCATACATACAGGTTAGGGATCGGCGATCTCCGGAATGTTGTCATCCTCGTACCGCTCGATCAGCACGCTTATCACTTCCATCAGCGATGCCAATGGATGCGCCTCATCTTCGCCAACCAGATCAATAAGCTGATCTAGAATGTCAACAAGGCACTCATATTCAGCATTTATAACATCGCGAATCATTCAATATCATGTTTACAGGGATAAGCACGAAGGTCGATCAGTACAGTTCTTAACGCAAGCTGCTCTTCAGCGTTCATTTGCAGTAAATAAGTCGTTACACGACCGATAGCTGTCAAAGGTTCAATCCAAGCATTTACCAAGCGAAAATGATCTGACCAACGATCTAACCGCGGGTTGTAGAGCGGCGTAATCGTATTTGTGTCAACATCAAGTGAGGCGATATCACTGCCTTTGTGACGATTGCATTCAAAACAGGCGAAACACAAATTATTGAGGTCAGTTTGCCCACGATGCTTTTCGGACAATATATGGTCAACTTCATGGGCAAAAACGCCATCATTTGCGCCCAACAAACAGTACTCGCAACAAGCTTGAGCCCGTTCAATGACTGCGCGTCGCATGGATTCGGGAATGTGGGTCATCGGTCAGCGAGTTTCTTTCGAGCTTTTGCCTTCAACATACTCATCCAGTGATTCATTCTGGAGAATTCTTCCAGCTCGGCGTTTTCCTCAGCCGTCAGAGTGCCTTGACGGTTCTTTTCCAGTAATTCACTCGCACGGGCTTGCAGCACGTCTGACGGTTTGAAGGCGATGATATCGTCCGGTGTCGGTGTGGACGCCAAGAATTCAAGAATCTCATCGAGCAAGGCAAATCGTTCGATTGCAGCCATACGATCGCTCCTTTTTCTTCGCTCTATTCTAGCATTGTTCGATAAACCTCGACCGTATCGGCGGCGACCTGCGCATGTGTGAAGCGTTCCAGCACGTGGGCGCGTCCCTTGGCGGCTAATTCCGTCTGCAGCGTCGCGTCTTCGCGAACGCGGCGCAGCGCGTCCGCCAATGCGGCTGTGTCCCCCTCTGGCGTGATCAAACCCGCGCCGCCGATCACATCGGGGATCGCGCCGCTGGTCGAACCGATCACGGGCACGCCGGACGCCATCGCTTCGACCAATACGCGCCCGAACTGCTCTTTCCAGTTGGGGCGGGTCAGCGAGGGCAGCACCAGCACATCCACCTGTGGATACAGCGACGGCATCTCCGTCGAGGGCATTTGCTCCCGAAACGTGATCCGGTCGCCGTGCACGGCGGCCTGCGCTTGTAAGCGTTCCGCGTCCGGCCCCCCGCCGACGATCAGCGCGCGCCACGCGCCGCCCAGCTGACCGAGCGCGTCGATCAGTACATCGACGCCTTTTTCCTCGACCAGCCGCCCGAAAAACCCCACCGTGAACGGTCGTTCCGGTCGTGCTGCCGGGTGGAACAGATCCGGATCGGTGCCAAACTGCGGGATCACACGCAGAGGTTTCTGATAGCCCTTCGCGCGCCACACCTCGGCGGCGCTCTCCGTGCCCATCAGCGCGTAATCGACGTGTTCCAGCGTCCACCGTTCGCCCCAACTGAAGGGCGGCGGGTAGTCTCTGATGATGTTCTGCCAGCTAAAAAACAGCGACTGCGCGCCCACGCGCCGCGCGTGAAACAGTGCTTGCCACGCAGAGAGGTTGTACGGCTCTTCATCAATATGCACGATATCCGGCTTAAACATCCGCAGGTGCTTACCGAGCGTCGGGTAGCTGTGCGCGTGAAAATCGCCATTCCGCCAGATCGGGATCGCCTCGAGGCGGTAACCGTCCGTGTAGACCCGTTCGAGGCGCTGTTCGCCGCGCTCATCTTTCCACGAGGGCGGCACCAGCGCCAGCAGATCGACGCCCGCTTGGGCGATCAGTTCGAGCTTCTTCTGGTAAATGCCGACGATGCAGGCTTTGGAGATCATCAACACGCGCATAGAGGTTTACAGTTCACAGGTGACAGGTCATCGAGGCAGCAGTATAGCAGTAGAACCAAGTCGCTTGTAGGGACGTCTAGGTGGGTCGAGGGCGGCTGTTGGTCGGGACAGCGCCTGCGTTGTCCGTTAGTCAAACTCAGTTTCTGGGTTTTGCGGACGCGATTTATCGCGTCCCGACGTAAACAGTCTCGGCTTGGCAAAACCTGTTGGCTCGCCTTCCTGAATTCGGAGAGGGGACGGGGACTAACAGGGGTAGGTACTTAATTGTAGGGACGAGACATGTCTCGTCCTTGAATTTCATCGATCTAACGAGAGGACGAGGCATGCCTCGTCCCTACAGGTTTCTCGTTCTGAATCGGTTCGTATTCGACCGGGCTAAGAATAGACCTTAAAAACCTACCCCTCTTAGGGGGCCTATGCATTACCCACATCTTGTGGGAGCTGGAGCAGGGTGAAAGTAGCCGCAATG